>NZ_WOTN01000003.1:1200000-1539105 GCF_010993745.1 Fodinicola acaciae | reverse complement strand
GGCGTTGTTCAACCGCGGTCCGTACGCGGTCGGCGGTGGTGGCGGCCTGGTCGACGCGACCGGCTGGATCGCCGCCAAGGGCTACGCGGTGGCCAGCGTGCCGTCGATGCGGATGATCGTGGACACCGCCGATCTGGACCGGTCGAGGTGGATCGACCTGACCGGCGTGTCCGGTCACGCCTACGCCGACCATTACGGCGACCAGACGCCGCTGTGGCAACGCGGTGAGCTGCGGCCGATGCCGTTCAGTGCCGGCGCCGTACGCGCGTCGGCGGTGGACACGCTGGAGCTGACGCCATAGCAAAAGGGACCCGAGCGCGCTCGGGTCCCTTCCGCGGTGGTCCTACTGCTGCTGGTCCTGCTGTCCCTGCGTCGTGTCTCCGTCGCCGGTGTGCTGCTGCGCGAAGTCGACCCCCTGCTGGATCTGGTCGCCGTACTGGCCGCCGGTTTTCTCGTTGGCGAACTCGCCGGCCTTGTCCAGGACCTGGTCTACCTGCTCGTCGTGCTCGTCGATGAACTTCTTCGCATCGTCGAACATGCTCATGGAAAGGACCCCCTCTTGGTGCCGGCAGTCACAGTGGCCCGACATCCGTGTCAGTAGCCTGGACGTCGCCGGCACGTGATCAATAACGGACAGTCGTAGTGTCACAGAACCGTCCCGTGTCCACCACTTGAACTGCTGAGGAGCCCGCATGAGCGCGCCAGACGGGGACCGCGAAGTGCAGCTGGACGACGACATCGACATCCTCCCCGACCAGACCAGCGACGACCGCGACGAGGGCTGGGGTGAGCGCTACGGCCGGGACAGCCGCGACGACCGGCTGCTGGAGGAGCGTCCGCCACACTGGTGACGCCCGGCCGACGGGATGTCCGCATGGCCACCATGCGTGCGTCCGGCGCACGCATGGTGGCCATGCGACCGTCAGTCCTGCCGGCGGGCGAGTGAGTCGCGGATCTCGCGCAGCAGCGCCACCTCCTCGCTGACCTTCTCCGGCTCCGGCTCCCTTCCCTTGGCGCGCATCTCGGCGAGCTTGTTCATCGGCAGCACGAAGGCGAAGTAGACGACCGCGGCGATGAGGACGAAGGTGATCAGCGCGTTGATCACGTTGCCATAGCCGAGCACCACGTCCGCACCGCCGGGGTTGTGCCGCAGCACCAGGCCACCCTGCGGCCCGACGCTGGGCACCAGCTGGATCAGCGGCTTGATCAGGTTGTCGACCACCGAGGTCACCACCGCGTTGAAGGCGGAACCGATCACGACCGCGACGGCCAGCTCGACGACGTTGCCGCGCAGGATGAACTCCTTGAAACCCCTCAGCATCTTCGCTTTCCTCCCTTAGGCGATTGCTAAGGGGAGCGTACGGTGACGGTTATTCGGGCATCTGCCGGGATTGCGGCAATCCGGGTGGCGGCTTCTCGCGGCACCGCAACGAAAACCTGACTGGCGCCGGTGGCCAGCACCAACGCCGACTCGGCGACGGTGGTCGTGTCGGCCGCGGTCGCCAGCAGGTCGATGTGGTCGCCTGGCCGCAGCGTGGCCGCGGCCGCGGACGAGACCTCCACTGTCACGCCGACAAGGCCGCTCGGGACGGCCGCGCGGCTGTCTTTCGGCTTCGGAGCGGCAGCGGTCGGCTGGCCGGCGGTGTCGTTGGCGGAGAGCAGGACGAGCGCGGCCAGGCAGACCAGCGCGGCCGCCGCGAGCGGTCGCAGCGCCCGGCTGGGCCGCGGCAGGCGAAACCGCCAGGGTGCCGTGTCGAGCCGCTCGTCGTCGCGGGTGAACAGTCGCATGCCGGTCACCGTATGCCGCGTATCGGCCGGTTTGGCCGCGGCGACCGGAATCTGTGGACAGCCGATCCCGCTGTGGACAACCCGTTTGTGGTGGCGTTCCGTGCTAAGGAGCGGTCAGCTCGCGGAGGCGCTGGTGGCGGCCGGCTTGCTGGTGCTGGACTTGGTGTCGGACGACGTGCTCGTCGACGAGGTGGACGTGCTGCCGCTGTCCTTGGAGCCATTCGAGCTGCTGGCCGGCGTCGAGGCGGTGCTGGACGAGCGCGAGTCGGTGCGATAGAAGCCGGAGCCCTTGAACACCACGCCGACCGCGGAGAACACCTTGCGCAACTTGCCCGAGCAGTTGGGGCAGGTCGTCAGCGCGTCGTCGGTGAATGCCTGCACCGCCTCGAAACGGTGACCGCACTCGGTGCAGGCGTACTGGTATGTCGGCACGGGGTTCCTCCGGAACTGGCACTCGAACTCTCCGAGTGCTAATGGTGCGTCAAAGGACGGCGTTCGTCCAGCGGATCACGGTGTGGCATTCAACCTGATCCGGTCAGGCCGAAGGCGGCCGGGAGGTCCAGCCAGCCGCGTGACGGCGTGACCACCGCGTTGACCTGCACGTCGTGCGCCTCGGTCGGCAGGCTGTCCACCAGCTCGTCGTCGTACACCAGCGCGACGACCGGCGTGTCGGCCGACACGCGGGTGAGCGCGCGGTCGTACGAGCCGCCGCCGCGACCGAGCCGCGAGCCGTCCAGGCCGACGGCGACCGCCGGCACGACGACCGCGTCGGCCGTACGGATGGCGTCGGTGCCCAGCCGTGGCCCGAGCGGCTCGCGAAGGCCACGACCGGCCGGCGCCAGGTCGGTGGTCGACCGGCAGGTGGCCCAGTCGAGGTCGCCGTCGGCCAACAACACCGGAAGCAGCACCGCGAATCCGCGCTCGAGCAACGTGCCGGGCAGGTCGCCACCAGGCTCGGCGCCGACCGGCACGTACGCGGCCACCGTGGTGCCGATGTCGGCGAGTTCGGTGCACAACGTCGCGACGATCCGCGCCGAGTCGGCCTCGCGCGCCGCGGCCGGCCTGCCTCGCCGGCTGGCCGAGAGCTCCTGGCGCAGCGTGTGCTTCCTGGCGAAGTGGGTCATGTGCGTAGTCTGCCCTCCCACCCGCGTACGCTCCGATCATCGCAGGTGGTGCTGGTCCGGTTGCTAAGGAGGCATGTGGTGACGATGCGCGCCCGGCTCACCGCCGCTTTCCTGGCGATCGTGCTCGGACCGCTCGTGCTCGGTGCGGTGTTCGTCGGCATCAGCGTCGGACGGGTCACCGACCAGCGCACCGCCGACCGGTTGCAGCTGGCCGGCAGCACCGTGTCCACCACGGTTTCGCAGCTCTGCCGCAGTGCGCTGGCCGCCGCGACGATCGTGGCGACGGCCGGTGAGTCCGAGCGGCCGGCGGCCATCAACACCGTCCTGCGGCAGGCGCTCGCCGACGCCGTGGTCGTACGGGACGCCAACGGCGGCCAGGTGGCCAGCGGCGGCACGGCCCTGTCGTTCCCGGCCAACTGCGCGGTCGACCCGCCGGCGCGGCCCTCGCGGACGACCCAGCCGGGCATCGCGGCATCGGTGCAGCTGCGTACGTCCACCGGCGCGGTGGCCGGCACCGTCGAGGCGGCCTTCATCCTCAACGAGGCACTGCTCACGCAGCTGTCCCGTACGGCGTCGGTCGACGTGACGGCGCTCGCCGACAAGGGCGCGCCGGGCCTGTCCACGCTGCCCGGCGACGGCATGGCGGTCGCCGCGGCGGTCGGCGACCTGCTGGCCATGCCGGCGTTGCCGGCCACGCAGGCCGACGGTGGCCTGATGGTGCGTGCGGTGAAGCCGCAGCGCGGACAGCCGCTGCTGCTGGCGCTGAGCACGCCGAGGCAGCCGCAGGAGGGCCTGTACGGCCTGCTGATCCTGATCGTGCTGCTGGTGATCGTGATCGCCGTGCTGGTCGCCTGGCGGCTGGCGCGTACGACCACGGCGCCGATCATCGAGGTCGCCGGCGCGGCCGAGCGGGTGGCGGCCGGTGACCTGGACGCGCGCGTACCGGTCCGTGGCCGCGACGAGGTCGGCCAGCTGGCCAGCACGTTCAACCGGATGACCCGCGAGATGCAGTCGTACGTGACCGCGCTGACCGTCAGCCGTGACCAGCTGCGTGGCAACCTGGCGCTGCTCGGCGACACGCTGTCGTCGACGCACGACCTCGACCGGATTCTCGAGGTGATCCTGGAGACCGCGATGGCGGCCACTGGCGCGCAGGCGGGCGTGGTGCTGCTGGTCGACCGCAGCGACGGCAGCTGGCCGGGGACGCTGGTCGGCCAGTCCGGCCAGAACCTGTCCGGCCGCGGTGTCAACCCGCGCGACCTGCGGCTGGCGATCGGCGAAGGCGTGCTCGGCGGGGTCGCCGAGAGCGGCGAGCCACGGCACGGACGGGTACGTAACCCGGCGACCGACCTCGCGCCGGTGGAGCCGCGCTGCCAGACCTACATCGCCGTACCGTTCTCCGGCAGCGGCCGCGGCGCCGGCGGCAGTCGCGCGGGTGGCGGCCGGTTGCTCGGCGTACTGGCGCTCTATGACCGCCTCGGCGCCGACGACTTCGACGACGGCGACCTGGTGACGCTGCGTACGTTCGCCGGCCAGGCGGCGGTCGCGGTGGAGAACGTGCTGCTGCACTCGGAGGCGGAGCGGCTGGCGTTGGCCGACCCGCTGACGGACCTGTGGAACTACCGTTATCTGCGGGTGTCGCTGAAGCGCGAGATCGAGCGCGCGTCGCGGTTCGAGCGCTCGCTGGCCGTGCTGGCCGTCGACGTCGACCGGTTCGCGGCGGTGAACGAGCAGTATGGCCACACCGTCGGCGACGCCGTACTGGCCGAGCTCGCGCATCGCCTGCGCGCGGCCGTACGCGAGGTCGACATGGCTTTCCGGCAGGGCGGCGAGGCCTTCGTCCTGCTGCTGCCCGAGGCCGACAGCGCCGGCGCGCAGACCGCGGCGCGGCGCATCTGCATGTCGCTGCGCTCGACCCCGATCACCCTGCCGGCCTCCGACCCGACGCGCCGGCCGACGGAGCTGTCCGTACGCGTGACCGTGTCGGTCGGCGTGGCCCTCTATCCGCAACACGGCACCGCACCCGAAGACCTGCTGGAAGCCGCCGAGGGCGCCCTGGTCACCGCCAAAGCCGACGGCCGCGACACCTGGCGCGTCGCCGGCGCACCCCGCCGAGTCCAACGCTAGTTACCCGCTACAGCGCGAAACTGTCGTACCCCCCTGCCAAATTTGGCCCCCACCCAGATCGGGTGGGGGGTGGGTTCGCGTGGAAACTTGGATGAGTTCGAAATTGATCTTGGACTTCGCCGCACGCGACTCGCCAGCCACTTGGCCATCTTTAGTCACACCAGTCACAAGTCGCCATGCACGCATGGCCCCCTTGCGTGCGTCCAGTGCACGCAAGGTGGCCTTGCGTGCATCAGCCAACCGGACAAAGGTGGCATTTAGCGCTCAATGACGACGCGACCAAGATCAATTTCTGTCAGTTTGGAACCTCTCAACCCACCCCCCACCCGATGTGGGTGGGGGCCAGATAACACGAGGGGTACGACAGTTTCGCGCTGTAGCGGGTAGTTTGCGACGTGCGGGGGAGTCAGGTGGTCGCCACGTACCGCGTCCACCGGCGTCGGCGGCACATGCCATAGCCTGCTCGCATGCCTGAGACACGTACGCGTACCCGCGCCCGAAAGGCTGTCATCCCGGCCGCCGGGCTCGGGACCCGATTCCTCCCCGCCACCAAGGCGGTGCCGAAAGAGCTTCTTCCCGTCGTCGACAAGCCGGCGTTGCAGTACATCGTCGAGGAGGCGGCCGCCTCCGGGCTCACCGACGTGCTGCTGGTGACCGGCCGCGGCAAGTCGTCGATGGTGGACCACTTCGACCGTAAGCTCGACCTGGAACAGACTCTCGCCGAATCCGGCAAGGACGACCTGCTGGACGCGATCCGCCGGCCGTGCGACCTCGCGGCCATCCACACCTCCCGCCAGCCGGAGCCACTCGGCCTCGGCCACGCTGTGCTCTGCGCGGCCGCGCATGTCGGCAACCAGCCGTTCGCGGTGATGCTCGGCGACGACCTGATCGACGAGCGCGACCCGCTGCTGCCGCGGATGCTCGACCTGCAGGCCGACACCGGCGGCATCGTCGTCGGCCTCATCGAGGTGCCGCGCGAGCAGACCAAGCTGTACGGCATCGCCACCGCCAAGCCGACCGAGCAGGAGGACGTGGTCGCGATCTCCGAGCTGGTAGAGAAACCCGACCCGGCCGACGCGCCGAGCAACCTCGCGGTGATCGGCCGGTACGTCCTTCCCGGCGAGATCTTCGACGTGATCGCGCGTACGCAGCCGGGTCGCGGCGGCGAGATCCAGCTGACCGACGCGATGGCGACCATGGCCAACGAAGGCACGCCGGTGCACGGAGTGTTGTTCTCCGGCCGCCGCTACGACACCGGCGACCGCCAGTCGTACCTGCGTGCTGTGGTGAAACTCGCGGCGGATCGCGACGACTTGGGCCCCGACTTCCGTGACTGGCTGAAGTCCTATGTGGATAGTGGTTTCAACTCGACGTTCGACTCGGGGGCCGGCAGCGCGGGGTAGGTTGATGGTTTGACCGATTTGGGGGGCTTATGAACGCGGAGGAAGGGACGGCAGGGGTCGGCCTGGCCGACTACCTGACCGGCGTGCTGAGCGAGATCGTCCCGCTCCGGCCGTTCGACCTGGCGCTGCACGACGCGCACGCCGGCGTGTTGGCGACCGACGTTCAGGCACCGGGGCCGCTGCCTCCGTTCGACATGGCCGCGGTGGACGGGTACGCGCTGCGGGCCGACGACGTCTCCGGCGCCAGCGAGCGGCTGCCCGCGCGCCTGTCGGTCATCGGTGACGTGAGCGCCACCTCCTGGAAGCCGACCCGGCTGACCGGCGGCAGCTGCTTCTCGGTGGCCGCCGGTGCACCGTTGCCGGCCGGCGCCGACACCGTCGTGCCGACCGCGTGGACCGACGGCGGCCTGGTCACCATCGAGATCGCCGAGCCACCGCGGCGCGGCTCGTTCGTCCGCCGGACCGGCGAGGACGTGCCGGCGGGCTCGGTGATGCTGCCGGCCGGCACGTACGTCTCGGCGGCCGTCGTCGGCCTGCTGGCTGGTTCCGGCATCGACCACGTCGCCGTACGGCCGCGGCCGCGGATGGTCGCGGTCGCGACCGGCGACGAGCTGGTCGCCACCGGCCGGGTCGGCTCGCCGGGCCAGGTGGTCGACGCCAACTCGCACGCGCTGGCGGCCGCGGCCGTGGAGGCCGGCGCGCAGGCCTTCCGGGTCGGCATCAGCCCGGACGACCCGGAGAAGCTGCGCTCGCTGCTGGACGACCAGACGATCCGCGCCGACCTGGTCGTCCTCACCGGCGGCACCGGCAGCGGTCCCGGCGACATGGTCCGCCGCACCCTCTCGCGCGAAGGCGTGGTGTTCACCGACGTGTCCGTCTATCCGTCGCAGATCTTCGGCTTCGGCCGGATCGGCGAGGAGCGTACGCCGGTGATCTGCCTGCCGGGCGACCCCGGCTCGGCGCTGGTCGGTTTCGAGGTGCTCGTACGCCCGGTGCTGCAGCGCCTGTCCGGCGCCGAGCCGGTGTTCCGGCCGTCGGTGAAGGCGCACCTGACCGAGACGGTGTCCTCGCCGCGCGGCTATCGCGAGTTTCGGCCGGCGTACGTGACCGAGCGGCGCGGCGGCGGCTACACGGCGACGCCGCTGGCCGGAGGGCCACATCTGCTGTCCGGACTGGCCGCCGCGAACGCGCTGATGGTGCTCGGCGAACGTATCGCCACCGCGCCGGCGGGGACCTCGGTGGACGTCCTGTTGTTCGATCGGCGACGATAGCCGGCTGTGTACCGACACCCGGGATGGCCCGCGACCCTCACCGAAGGCCCAGTGACGCTGCGACCGCATCGCGGCCGTGACGCGCGTGCGTGGAGCGAGGTGCGGCTGGCCAACGAGCGATGGCTGGCACCCTGGGAGCCGACCCGGCCGCAGCCGTGGCGGGTCGCCAACGACGTGAGCCAGTATCCCAACCTGCTGCGCTCGCTGCGCCGCGGCGCACGATCCGGCGACACGCTGCCGTGGGTCATCGCGTACGAGGGCGCCTTCGCCGGCCAGATCACCCTTTCCAACGTCGTACGCGGCGCGTTCTGCTCGGCTTCGGTCGGCTACTGGGTCGACGGCCGGCTGGCCGGCCGCGGCATCATGCCGACCGCGCTCGCGCTCGTCGTCGACCACGGCTTCACCGCCGCCGGCCTGCACCGCATCGAGGTCAACATCCGCCCGGAAAACGCCGCCAGCCGCCGCGTCGTCGAAAAGCTCGGCTTCCGCGAGGAGGCGCTGCACAAACGCTTCCTGCACATCGACGGCGCGTGGCGCGACCACATCGGCTACGCCCTCACCGTCGAGGACGTGGCCCCAACCGGCCTGGTCTCCCGCTGGCGCGCCTCCCGCACCCCCTGAACTACCCGCTACAACGCGAAACTGTCGTACCCCCCTGCCAAATTTGGCCCCCACCCAAAACGGGCGGGGGGTGGGTTCGCGTGGTTACTTAGATAAGTTCGAAATTGAAACGCAGGTCTATAGCGCTAAATGTCGCCTTTATGAATCTCTGGCATGCACGCATGGCCCCCTTACGTGCACTGGGCGCACGCAAGGGGGCCATGCGTGCATCGACCATGTGACCTGTGTGACCAGAGTGACCGATAGTGCTACTGGGGCGTACGTCAAGATCAACTTCTATGTATGCAAGTTTCCAACGCGAACCCACCCCCCACCCGATCTGGGTGGGGGCCAAATTTGGCAGGGGGGTGTGACAGTTTCGGGCTGTAGCGGGTAGTTGGGGTGGTCGGGCGGGCTGGGTGGGGTCGTAGGTTTGGTAACGGTCCGGCGACTTAATCCGCGTTCCGGTCACGGGGCCATGCGGCGGTGTTCTATGCTGCCGCCGTTCCCAGAGTGAGGTGAGGATGTCGAATCTGAGCAAGCCGTCCGACGCTCCAGCCGGACCGGTGCTGGAGGTCAGGGACCTGCGGATCACCTTCCCGACCCAGGAAGGTCCGCTGAAGGCCGTAGACGGCCTGTCGTTCGAGCTGGATGCCGGCAGGTCGCTGGGCATCGTCGGCGAGTCCGGGTCCGGCAAGAGCGCCACCTCGCTCGCGCTGCTCGGTCTGCACCGGCGCAGCCGCGCGCAGATCACCGGCGAGATCAGGGTGACCGGTACGGACATGCAGTCCGCCAGCGACGAGACCGTGCGCCAGATGCGCGGCAGCCAGATCGCGATGGTGTTCCAGGACGCGCTGTCCGCGCTCAACCCGTACTACACGGTCGGCGACCAGATCGCCGAGGCCTACCGCTCGCACACGCAGTGCAGCAAGAAGGAGGCCTGGGCGAAGGCGGTCGAGGCGCTGGACCACGTGCACATCCCGGACGCGGCGCGGCGTGCCAAGGCATATCCGCACCAGTTCTCCGGCGGCATGCGGCAGCGCTCGGTGATCGCCATGGGCATCGTCTGCCAGCCGCGCGTACTGGTCGCCGACGAGCCGACCACCGCGCTGGACGTGACCGTCCAGGCGCAGATCCTGGACCTGCTGGAGGAGCTGCGCCGGGAGACCGGCATGGGGCTCATCCTGATCACCCACGACCTCGGCGTCGCGGCCGGCAACACCGACGAGATCCTGGTCATGCAGAAAGGCAAGGAGGTCGAGCGCGGCCCGGTGGGTGACGTGATGCGCCGGCCGGTGCATCCGTACACGCAGGCCCTGCTCTCCTCGGTGCCGCGCCTGGACGAGCCGTCGGCCCGCGTGCAGGCCCGGATCGAGCTGATCAAGTCCGGCAAGCTGGAGTCCAAGGACGACGCGCTGGTCGAGGTCGTCGACCTGCACCAGACCTTCCGGTCCGGCCGCGGCTTCCTGGGCAGCAGCAAGGTCGAGGTACGCGCTGTGGACGGCGTCTCGCTGGAGGTCCCGCGCGGCCGTACGCTCGGCGTCGTCGGCGAGTCCGGCAGCGGCAAGTCGACGCTGGCGCGCTGCATCATCCGGCTGCTGCAGCCGACCTCGGGCAAGATCCTGTTCGAGGGCAAGGACATCTCCCGGCTGCCCAACTCGCAGCTCAAGCCGGTACGCAGGGACATCCAGATGGTGTTCCAGGACCCGGTCTCCTCGCTCAACCCGCGCATCCCGATCGGCGAGAGCATCGCGCTGCCGCTGCGGATCATGGGTGGCAAGGACAGCCGCGCGATCCGCCAGGAAGTGCAGGACATGCTGGAGCGGGTGGGCCTGGACCCGCAGCGTTTCAACGCTTATCCGCACGAGTTCTCCGGCGGCCAGCGCCAGCGCATCGGCATCGCGCGCTCGCTGATGCTGCGGCCCAAGCTGCTGATCTGCGACGAGCCGGTGTCCGCGCTGGACGTGACGACCCAGGCGCAGGTGCTGCGGCTGCTCAACGACCTGCAGGAAGAGTTTCACCTGACGCTGATGTTCGTGTCCCACGACCTGGCCGTCGTACGCCAGGTGTGCGACCGGGTCGCGGTGATGCAGCACGGCAAGCTGGTCGAGTACGCCGACACCGAGGACCTCTACAGCAACCCGCAGCACCCCTACACCAAGTCGCTGCTGGCCGCGGTGCCGCTGCTCGACCCGGACGCCGCCCGCGAGGCACGCCAGGCCCGCCGCCAGTTGCTGTCCGTCGCCTCCTAGCCCGACCCGTTTGCCACAACGCCTCGTTGCTGTCACCACCGGACAGCAACGAGGCGTTGTGGCACATATAGCGGTGACACGCCGTGACGGGATGCGAGACAAGGGAACCTTCCAGCCCGTAGCCTCGTGTGACAGGTGAGGCAGACGTGACGGAGGTGTCGATGCTGCCCTCGTCGATCCTCCTGCTGATCGCCGCAGTCGGAGCCCTCGCGGCTCTGGTGCCGTCGCTGGTGCGTCGCTATGACCGCAAGCTGCGCGCCGACTTCGAGCTGCGCACGTCGATGATGCGGGTGCTGCGCCGCAAGCGCCGCAACCGTACGGTCCCCGGGCCGGTGCCGGTGGCGCCACCGACGGCCGTACTCGAGGAGCCGGCCGACGAGCCGGTGACCCAGGCGTTGCCGGACCTCAGCGACACGTACGGCCCCGCGGCCGCCGGCCGGGCCAGCGTGCCCGGCGCGCTCACGCCGGGGGACGGCGAGGACGACGCGGCCGTCTACGAGGCACTCAAGGACGTCGACGAGAGCTTCCGGCAGACCGGTCCGATCGACCTCACCCTGGAGACCGTGTCGCTGCCGGTCGCGATCTGGCTGAAGCTGCGCCGTGTGGCGATGTGGCTGGTCTCGCTCCCATTCTCATTGTCGCCGCCGCGCCGGTCCGCGGCGCCGCGTACGGACCGGAAACCGGCCGGCGGGCCGGAGCTGTCGGTCTGGTGGCGGCGTCGCCGTCGCCGGGTGGTCACCGTGCTCGCGTTGCTGGTGCTCGGCCAGCTCGCCGGCCTGCTGGCGATCGGTCCCGGCTTCTGGGTCGGGCTGAGCGTCTCGGCGATCCTCCTGGTCGCCTACCTGATGCACCTGCGCAACCGCGCGGTCGCGCGACGCCGGCGTGCGCTCGCGTTGCTGCGCCGGCGCCGGCGGGCTCGCGACTTCGCGGCGGTGGTGATGACCGTCGCCGGTGCGGCGGAGCTGATCGGCACGGAGGCCGAGCGCGCGCTGGTCACCTGGATCGCCACCCCGGCGGCGCAGCGCCGGCGGCCGCCGGACGACTCGACCATCGCCCTGCTCGCGCGCGGCGGCTATCAGGTGGTGCAGACCGCCGACGGCCGGATGGGCCTGCGGCGTGCGCCGAAACCGCCGGAGCCGCCGCGCCGTGCGCCGGTGCGTACGACCCCGCCGCCAGCCGCCGAGCCGCCGGCCGAGGACACGCCGAAGGTCGTCAACCTCTAGAGAACGCAAAGAAACAACCAAGGGTCCGCGTGTTGCCTGACCGCGTCATGATTTAGCCGTCGAGACAGGAGGCGGTGCGGTTGCGGGCCTTGACGGCGACCGACCCTCGGGCCGTTGGCGGCTACCTTTTGTTGGCACGGTTGGGTTCCGGCGGCATGAGTACGGTCTATCTGGCGCGCTCGGGCGGCGGCCGGTTGGTGGCGTTGAAAACGCCGCACCACGAGCTGGTCGCCGAGCCGGCGATCCGCGAGCGGTTCCGCCGGGAGGCGGAGGCGACGCGAGTCGCCGGTGCGTTCGGCGCGGCGGTGGTGGACGTGGGCGAGGAGGCCGTGCCGTGGCTCGCAACCACCTATCTGGCCGGCATTTCGCTGCAGGAGGCGGTCGCGGGCCACGGGCCTCTGCCGGTGCCGACCGTGTGGGCCCTGGCCGCCGGACTGGCCGACGCTCTGGCGGTGATCCACCGTGCCGGCGTCGTACATCGCGATCTGACGCCGGCCAACGTGATGCTGCTGGCCGACGGGCCGCGGTTGATCGACTTCGGCATCGCGGCGGCGCCGGGGGACAGTGCGGTGACCCGCCTCGGCGTCGCCGGATCGCCGGCGTACGCGTCGCCGGAGCAGATACGAGGTGACCGCGTCGGTCCGGCCAGCGACGTGTTTTCCCTTGGCGGTGTGCTCACGTACGCGGCGACCGGCAAGCCGCCTTTCGGCGACGTGCCGGTGCACACGCAGCTCTATCGGATCGTCCGCGACGAACCCGACCTGACCGCGGTGGCCGACCCGCAGCTGCGTGAGTTTCTGTTGCTCTGCCTGCGAAAAGACCCGGCGCAGCGGCAGCTGCGGCAGATGAGGGCACAAGCCGACTGGCTGCCGCCGGCGGTGCTCGTCGACATCGTGGAACGGGGTCGTGCGGCCGAAAACGCCGCACTGCCGGCCCGTTTCCGGCCGTACGTCTCGGCCGACGCCACCGCCTACGGCCGGCGGGTCAGCCGGCGGACGATTCTGGCCGCCTCGCTCGGTGTCGCCGGCCTGGCCGCGGTCGGTGCCGGTGCCGCGCTCACCGCTTCCGCGGTGAATTCCTATCGTTATCCATGGACGTTCGCGAAACACGGCGACACCCGGCTGGCCGCCGGCAAGGTGTGGATCGCCGTCGCCTCCGATGACCTGTACGTCCTGGACGCGCGCAGCGGCGAGGTGACATGGCACCGTCCCGTGCGTGAGGCGACGGTCGATTTCACTCTCACCGTGGTGAAATCGAATGCCTGCGTCTCCGATGGCAGCCGGATGTCGGTCTACGACGTGAACACCGGTGACTCCATTTTCGGCGTCGACGGAGCCGCCGCGGCCGCCGGCGACACGATCTTCTATCAGGCCGACGACGGATTCGACGCCGTCGACATCCGGTCAGGCGCACAACGCTGGCACCATCCCAACCTGTCCGGCCTCGACCCGCCGACGTTGTGCGGTGACGTGGTCGCCGCGGTCGAGCACTCGACCGGCCTGGTCCACGGCCTGAACGCACGCACCGGCGCCGAAATCTGGACGTACGCGACCGGCCGCCGAGTCGGCTTCGAGGCGCGGCTCGTGGCCGACAGGAGCCGTTTCTATTTCGGCTCTGGCGGAAACTTCGTCGCGCTCGACGCGCTCACCGGCGAGCCGAGCTGGAAGGTGACCGGTCCGGCGGTGCCACCGGTGCTCATCGGCGACACTGTCTACATTGGAGCGCAAGGCGGCACGCTGCACGCGTACGACGCGGCCAGCGGCCGGCAGAAATGGGCTTTTCCGGTTGGCGCCGACGACGACGAGTTCGGTCACGGCACGCATCCGTCGGTGGCCGGTGACATGGTCTTTTTCTATGGCAGCGCACAGCGAGCCTTCGCCGCGGATGCGGCCACTGGGAAGAAGGTGTGGGAACGCATGGCGGACAGTCCGAACGTGCCCGGTGGATCTCCGGCCGTACGCAATGGTGTCGTCTATCTGATCGGCTCCGACGCACTGACCGCGGTGGAAGCGCGCACCGGCAAGGAAATCGCGACGCGTGGCCTGGCCGACTACGGCGAGGCCACCATCGCCGGCGACGGACTTATTTACGTGCAGACAGCGTCAAACGTCACCGCTGTAAGGACCATACGCTGATGTTTCCGTTGGACAAAGGCGATCCGGCCGAGCTCGGTGGATATGAGTTGCTCGGCCGGCTCGGTGCCGGCGGCATGGGGGTCGTCTATCTCGGCCGGCTGCCGGGCGGCCGGCTGGTGGCGATCAAGGTGGTCCGCAGCCGATTCGCGCAGGATCCGGAATTTCGCGAGCGGTTCCGCCGCGAGGTCGCCGCCGCTCGCGCGGTCAGCGGCGCTTTCACCGCGGCAGTCATCGACGCCGATCCGGACGCTGAGCGGCCGTGGCTGGTCACCGAGTACGTGCCGGGAATGCCGCTGGACGAAGCGATCGCGGTCGCCGGGCCGCTGCCGCCGGACAGCCTGCGTACGCTCGCCGGCGGTTTGGCCGAGGCGCTGCGGTCGATCCACGCGACCGGTCTCGTACACCGGGATCTCAAACCGTCCAACGTGTTGCTGACGATGGACGGTCCGCGGGTGATCGACTTCGGCATTTCGCGGGCGATGGATGCCAGCAAGCTCACGCAGACCGGATTTGTCGTTGGCTCGCCCGGATTCATGTCACCGGAACAGGCGGTCGGCCAGCCGGTCGATGCCGCGTCGGACGTATTTTCCTACGGTGGCGTGCTGGCATACGCGAGCACCGGCCGCGAGCCGTTCGGCGGCGACGGCGGTGTGGACGCCCAGCTTTACCGGACCGTGGTGACAGACCCGCGGCTCGATGACCTGGCCGGCAGCTGGATCGCCCCGATTGTCCAGGCGTGCTTGGAAAAAGAGGCCGCTCGGCGGCCGACCGCCGCACAGCTGCTGGACATGCTCGCAGCCGCGCCTGCGGCATCGCCGGGCAACTGGCTGCCGCCGGCGCTGGTCGGTGCCATCGCGCAGAAAACGCAACAGGGTGAGATTGTCCGTCAGGCGGCGGAAAAGATCGCGGCCGAGCGGCGTCGCACGTCGAGGCGCGCCGGCATCCGCCGCGCCATCGGCACCTCGCTCGGCGCGGTCGCGGTGGTCGGGGTGCTGAGCCTGCTCGGCGTGTTGCTTTTCCGGCAGAACCAACCGCCGCCGGCGCCGGAGTGGTCCGGCGTACGCATCAGCACCACACCGCTCTATCCGCCGAATCCGGGCGGTTGGGGTTACACGCGGCCGGCGCGGATCTCGATGCCGCACGCCAGCGTCGGGGTGGCCTGGTCGGCGACCGGCGACGAGCTGGACACGTACGAGGCCAGAGACCTGCACGTGCCGGCCGTACGCGCGAAACAGGGCCAGAAGCTGCTCGTCGCGGCCATCGACCCGATGGTGACCTACGCGGCTTTTTCGCCGGACCAGAAGAATCCGGTCGTCGCGCGGCTGCTGGTCGGCGACCAACCGACCGTGCTGACCGGCCTTCCGCTGCCGGACCGGTCGTCGACGACGCAGGTCATCGTGGTCGGCGCCGCGCCGGCCACACCGGTGCGGCTGCAGCTCGCCGACGCCGGACGTACGGCGGAAATCGACCTGCGTACCGGAAAAGTGATCGCCGATCCGTACGCGCAGCATCAGTCCGATGTGGACTGGAGCGGTGACGCGCAGGCGACCGGTGTCTTCGACGGCAGGACGCTGCCGGTGAGTGTGTCGGTCACGACGCCGTTGTCCGGCCTCAAGGCGGAGGTCGCGTCGATAAGCAACTATCGCCCGGAGCGAGGCTGGGCTCCGGCCGGCCAGGCTTTTCTGTCCGTCCCGATGCCAAACGTGACGACCACCGACGCTTTCTATTCGAGTGTCGGCCTCTATCTGGTGAACGACGCGCAGGCCTTCACCTTCCGTCCGACCGGCGGCGCCGCGATCACGGCGGATCGTCACGATCGTGCCTTCAGCACCATCGTGTCGTTGGACAAGAACGACAGCGCGGTCGTTTTCACGGTGCCGGCCACCGTCACCGGCGGCACGGTCACCTTCGACCTCGGAAAATCGCGGCTGGACAAGACAAAAACCAACCCGTGGCGGCACGCGCCGGCATTCAACCTGCGGCTGAGCCTGAATCACTGAACTCGATGTCGGCGAATTCCCGCAGGCTGGTGAGCGAGCAGCGGCGGACCGCCGGAATCGCGGCGAGCCAGCCAGGACCGGTGAGCGCGTCGACAAGCAGCCGGCGGACCGGTGGCAGCGTGGTGGCGTCCCAGCCGGCGTCGTGGTTGTCGGCGAGCGCGACCACCACCTCGGCGACGGCCTTGGTGCGCGACTCGGACGGCGGCTGGTCGGTGAGCGTACGGAGGGCCGTCCGAAGGCTCCGCGCTGCCGCGCCCGGGTCACCGGCCCTGGCCGACCGTACGGCGATGCCGGACAACGCGGTGATCCTGGCCACCGGGTCGCTGGTGGTGGCGAGCACCTGGTCGGCGCGGTCGGCGTCGCCGAGCGCGGCCCACATCAACGCGACCGGGATCGCGAAGGTCTTGCCGGGCAGCTGAGGCTTGCTCAGCATCGCCTCGGCACGGTCGGCAAACCGGTGCGCGGAGCGCTGGTCACCGGCTTCGGCGAAACCTTCGGCGGCGGCGATGAGTACGGAAACCGTTGCCTCGTCGAAAAACGCGTCCTTCACGATGCGCTCGACCTCGCGTACATGGCCGGCGCAAGCCAGTGCACGCACGATGATGGCCATCGGCTCGGCGCGGTCGAGGCCGAAAGACGCCCGCTCGTACAGCTTCATCGCGCGGCGGAGTTGGCCGGCGCGCACCAACGCGGCGACGACCGGAGCGATCGGACCGGCCGGCGGCAGCATCTCGTCGCGGCCGGCGACCAGCCGCTCCGCGCGCCGGTACGCGCCGGCCTCGACCAGTTGGACGGCCTGCTCCTCCGGCGCCAGCTGCCCTGGCAGGTCGACTTTGCGCCGAGGCGGCAGGAACGGGGTGACCGGCGGCAGTGCGGGGGACTCGCCGAGCTGCCGCGTGAGCAGGCTGGCGCGGTCGAGATCGCCGGCGGCGGCGAGTTCGGCGCCGACCGCGCGTACGGTCGCGGCTCTGACGGATCCGCCCGACCGCCGCGCCACCTGCTCGGCCGCATGGACCAGTCCACCGGCCGCCTCCGTCTGGCCGGCGCCGAGCCGGCCGGCCGCCACCGCCACCAGCGCTCGGGCGGCGGGTTCGTCCGCGTCGATCGACCGTGCCAGCCGCTCGGCGTCGTCGTACGCGCCGCGCGCCACCAACGCCGTCACCGCCGCGGCGGCGATCTCGGCACGCAGGCCTTGCCGCGCCGAGTGGATGGCCTCGACGCGCTCGACCCTGGCCTCCACGGTGTCGGCGACCAGGTCGACGACCTCGGCATAGCCCGGCAGCGAGCCATTGCTGACGAAGACCAGCGTGTGCCTGCTGCCGATCGGCGAGTGCGCGTACGACGCGTCCAGCTCGGCCTCGGTGCGAAACCGGCGCACGTGCCGTGCCTCGTCGCGCAGCCGGCCGGCGATCGCCGAGGCGAGGTCGGCGAATCCGGCCTCGGCCAGGCCGGCCGCCGCCGAGCGCATCGACCGGATGGCGGAGTCAGGCAGCAGCCGCGTCCGGGTCGGATCGCCGTCCTTCCTGGCGATGTCGCCGGCCAGATCGGCGGCGCGCGTACGGTGACCGGCCGCCACCAGCGCCATCAGCAGCCGGAGCCGTGCCTCCAACGTCTGCGACCCGGTCGCGATCAGCTGCTCGGCCAGGTCGATCAGCTGGTCCGCGCGATCCGGCTGGCCGCACCAGACGTACGCCGACGCCATCGTCGCGTACGCGGTGGCGCGCGCCGCCGGCTCGGTGCATTCCTCGGCGGATTTCGCCGCCATGTCAAGCAATCGGCCGACCATGGCCTTGTCGTCGTGATGCATCGCGAGCTGACACAACGCGTCGGTGCGGCGGTCGGCCGCGGCGATGCTGCTGGCCAGCGCGACCGCTCGATCGGGTGCGCCGAGCGCGGCGTGCAGCACCGGCAGGCCGGCCGGCACATCGCGATTGCGTTGTTCGAGGCGATAGCGCGCGTATGCCAGGCGCAACAACGCCGTGAGGTCCGGATCGGCCGAGCTCGACACCGCCTCGACCGCTGCCGACACCTCGCTCAACGCCTCGAAGTCGCCGCCGGTCACCGCGAGCAGCCGCTCGTGGCGAGCGTGGTCGGTGGCCAGCGCGATCTGCCGCGCGAGGTCACCGGTCGCGGCGAGCAGCCGCGGATAGCCGCGCAGCAGGTACGTCGGCGTGTCCGCCGGCCAGCCGCGGCCGCGATAGCCGGCGGCCCACGCGTGCAGCCGCTCGCGGTAGGCCTCGACGGTTTCGCCTTGCTGCTGCTGCGAAATCTCGCGCAGCGTGTCGTGCGCGAAGGCGTACGCGCGCTCACCGGTCACCACCGCCGAGCCGATGGTCCGCTGGAAGTGGCCGGTCAGCAGGCTGTCCACCGCGTCGGCCGGCTGGCCGGTGAGCTCGACCAGGTCGGGCTGGGTCAGGCCGCCGCCGCACGCGGTGATCAGGCCGAGCAGCTCGCGCTCGGCCGGCTCGCCGTGCAGCCGGTCGGTCAGCTCGTGTTGGGCGGCGACCTGCTCGCCGCGGCCGTACGCGGACGGCGTGAGCTGCCGGACCGCGACCGCGGGCAGCGGATGGTCGGCCGGCATCGGCGCCGGCCGGCTGGCGATCAGCAGGCGTACGGCCGGCGGCGGATGGCGTGGCAGCAGCGAGACGATGCGGTCGCGGTCGGCCGAGGCGTCCTCGTCCAGGCCGTCGACGACGACCAGCAGCCGGCGGCCGACCGCCGTGCACCGCTCGCCGGCGGCCGCGAGCAGCCGCAGAAACTGGCCCTGGCGCTGCCGTACGCCCAGCGCGGCCTGCGGATCCTCGCCGGCCAGTGCGGCCAGTTGTTCGATCATCGCGGCCAAAAACGCGTCGGAGTCGGACTGCTCGGCCAGCCGGCCGCTGACGAAGAACGACACCACGTCGACGCCGGCCGGCGGATGCAGCGCGAACCAGGACAGCAGCGCCGACTTGCCGGCCCACGGACCGGCCTGCCACCAGGCGTACGGCCGGTCGCCGGCGGCGAAGGCGGCCAGCTCGGCCAGCTCGGTCTCGCGGCCGACCAGCTCGGCCGGCGCGATGTCGGCGATCACCGCGCGGTGTGCGGCGACGACGGCCTCGGCCGCCGACAACGGGCTCGCGTCGGGCAACTCGGCGGGCAGCGCAAACAGGTCCCAGTCGCCGGCCGCCCGGTCCAGTCGCGCCGCCGCGAGCCGGCCAGGCCCGTCGCTGAGATGGTGTTTGGTGATCACGCCGACGATCCGGCCGCCGACCCACACCGGCGCGCCGGACATGCCTTCCCACGGCGAGCCGCCGTCGTCCGGATCGGCCGGCGGCGTCGGTACGCGCACTTCCAGGGTGCCTTCGCGAAAGTTGGACAGCACCGCGATGGTGCCGACGACATGGTGCGCGTCGCGATATGGCTGGTCGTCGAAACGCAGTTTCCAGCGCGGAAAACCGACCGCCTGCGCGGTCAGCACGGCCAGCCGCTCGGTGACCCGGCCGTACGCCGCGGCCGGCGTCGGCCGGCCGTCCGGCTCGATGGTCACGACCGCGAAGTCGGCGGACGGATGCGTGCGCCATGACCGCGCCGGCAGCTGCCGGCCGGTCGGCAGGTCGGGCTCGAACCGCACCTCGACGGCCTCGGCGCCGGCGAGCACGTGCGCGGCGGTCAGCACTTCGGTGTCGCTGACCCGATATCCGGAACCGCGGCGCTGGCCGTCCGGATGCCACACGACCAGCTGCGCCACGCGGTCGCGCGGCGGCGGTCGGAGGTCGTCCACCCGGCCATCGTCCCAGCGCCGGCCACGCCGCGTACGCGTTTCGATCACACTGGAGCGACTCGCGTGCGCGGCCGGGACGGGGTGGCCCTCGAAGACGGACCTGCGATCAGGTCACCGATCCGGCTGGTACGACGGCGATCTTGCGGTCGCCGAACGTCGTCCAGCCAGCCCAGCCGGAGCTCGGTGCGGTCTGGACGCGTTCCAACAGCGTGCCGTCCGGACGTACGGCGAAAACATGGATGCGGCCGGCGGAGTCCATGACGGCGCTCGGCGTCGCCGCGACGGTGTCGGTGCTGAACGTCTCCGGCGCCGACCACGCGCCGGTGGTCGTACTCGTCTGATAGCGGTGCAGCACGCCTTCGCGGCCGACCGGCGTCCAGAACATCTCCAGCCGGCCGTCCTGGCTCGGGATGGCGGTCGGTGGCAGGTCGACCCAGCCGGACACGACGCTCGTCCAACCGTTCCAGCCGCCGCTCGGCACCGACTGCGTGCGGCAGTGCGAGCCGCCGCCGTAGGCGTCGAGGGCGAAGACGTTCAGCAGGCCGCGGCCGTCGCGCGTCACCGTCACCGCGGTTGCCGCCGGGCCACCGAAACTCGCGTCCCACGGTTGCCGCCAGACGCCGTCGCCGTCCTGCCAGCGATGCGCCACGTACGCTCCGGCCGGTCCGAGTGCGAAGACCTCCAGTCGTCCGTCGGCATTGGTGCCGACAACCGGCGGTGATCCCGCGGCCGTACCGAAAGTCTCCCAGGCCGTCCAGTCGGTTTCGGTGGCGTTGGCGCGGTTTTGCGCGCGGCGAGCGATATAGGCGCCGCCCGGTCCGAGCGCGAAGGCCTCCAGCGCGCCGTCCATCCGGCGGGCCACCGCCGGCGCGGCGCCGGCCGGCCCGCCGAAGGCCGACCAGTCACGCCAGCTGCCGTCGGCGTTCTGGACGCGATGCAGCAGGCTGTTTCCGTTGGGGCCTACGGCGAAAACCTCCAGCCGGCCGTCCTGGCTGCGGCAGGCGGTCGGCACGGCGCCGACCGGATCGCTGAAGACTTCCCAGTCGGACCAGGCATTCGCCGTCTGGGCTCGGTGCAGGATGCGAGATGTGCCGGGCTCCAGCGCGAAAACGTGCAGCAGTCCACCGGCGCCGAGCTGCGCCACCGGATTGTCGCGCGTCTGCCATGGCGCGGCGGCCGATCGCCATTCCAGCGGTGCCAACGAAACACCGTGCTCGAACCAGCCGCAGGCGCTGACCGACACGGTGCCACCGTCGTCGATCACCTCGGCGGCATGGCCGGGGATGTGCCCGGCGAGGTCGGCGTAGCTGAAGGAAAACGGGTTGGTGCTGCGCAGCACGTCGGTGCCTTCGTAGCCGTTTTTCGGGCCGATGAACAGATACGAGTAACCGTCGCGCTGGATGACGGTCGGCGACTCGGTGGTCGACGGCGTATTGGCGGTGGTCGACGGATCCGTGTACGCGACCTGCTGTGCGCTCCAGTTGACCAGATCCGTGCTGGTGCGGTAACCGACGATGTGGTGGTCACCGCCGCCGACCTCGCAGTAGTACATGACCCACTGGTTGCCGATCCGCGTCACGTACGGGTCACGGTTGGCGTTGCCGTAGAACAGCGGACCGGCAGGGCGTTTGGTCCAGTTGACCAGATCCGTCGAGGTCGCCAGGCTGATGCCGAAGCCGTTGTCGCGGACGCTGCAGTAAAACATGTGATACGTGCCGTCGACCAGGATGACGTGCGGAGCCCAGATCTGCGTTTCGCCGTAATAGGACCGATCCGCGGTCAGCGCGTACGGTTGCCGCGTCCACGGACCATAGAGTGCCGGCGCGGTGGCGTGCGCGAAGTTGACCTCGTTGCCGATCGCCCCCATCTGGCCGGTGATGCCGAACAGGTGCCACTCGCCGGTCGACGCGCGTACGAACGTGTGGTCGTTGATGTATTGCTTCACGCTGCCGGTCGGCGTCGGATCGTAGACCCTGGTGAAAGCGCCGGCGCCGACGTACGCCGGTGTGGCGGCGGCGAACGGCCGGGAAATCGCGACGGCGGCGACCCCGATGCCGGCCCGGAGAAAACTGCGACGGTCGATCGGCGCCATGCGACCACTCCGGTTCACCCGAGAAATCGATTGCCCGCGTGAATGTACGCGCCGGTCGCGGTCGCGTCAACATTCGCCGGCGATCCGGCCGGAAATTGTTTTAGGGCCTGTCTCCATATTCCGGGGGGACGAGAGTCGAGATCCAAACGTCAGGCGGCCCGAGAAAGATGTGACAGCGGCTCGGCTATCGCCCCGCGGAATATGGAGACAGGCCCTAGCCTCGATCTTTCGCGTGGGAGTTGAGTGACTGTTTGGCTGGTTGTGGGGTCTGTGTGTTTGTTTGTGGCAGGGCTGGTTTCCGGCGCTGTGTCGCCGGTTCTCCGGTCCTGGTTGTGGGGTTGGTTCGTCGTTTTTAGCTGGGTTGTAGGGATTTCCAGGCGTTGTCGATGAGGTGGTTGAAGGGCCAGTTGCGGGGTAGTCGTAGGCGTCGTCGTCGGCCGCTGTGGATGATGCGGCCGGCGACGGCCAGGATGCGTAGCCGTAGGCGTTTGGGTTCCCAGCGTCTGGCGGGTTGGTGTGTGTCCCAGGCCAGGGTTTGGGTCCAGGCCAGCAAGTCCGCCGCTAGTGCGGCGATTTCCAGCCAGATCTGGTTGTGGGCGTATCCGTGGAAGGGCAGGTTGCGCATGCCGGTGTCTTTCTGCGCGCGGATACGGTCCTCGCAACGGGCTCGTTGCCGGTGGCGTACTTCCAGTGTGTCCAGTGTCCAGCCGGGGCCGTGGGTGTTGGTGGCGAAGCAGGTGATGCGCCACCCGTCCTGGTCGGTGAGGCGTAGTTGCGCGCCGGGGTGTGGTCGTTCCCGGCGGGCGATCACCCGCATCCCGGCTGGCCATTGTTGAGGACCGGGTCGGGTTGCCGGGGTCGGGTCGGGCATCCATCGCGTGAGCTCGGCGACCTGCGCGCCCTCGCGCGGCTGGCCGTCACCGTCAACAGCCGGTCTCCAGGCCTGCGGCGGGATAGCCTCCATCGCGGCTTTGACCGTTTCATGGGCCGGGAATCCGATCGAATACTCCAACCCCAGATCGGTGATGTGATGCAGGAACGCCTTGGAACACGCGCCGGAATCGGCGCGGACGAGCACCTGCGCGCGCTCGCCTTCGGGCAGCTGGGGCAGCGCCAGATCCAGCGCCTGGATATGATCGGGCGTGTTCTGCGGCGAGGCGTTGCCCGGGCGCAACTGGGTCACCAACGTCTCACCGGTGCCGTATTCGCCGTGGTCGACGAACACACACATCGGCGCGAACCCGAACGTGCGTTTATCAGTGCCTGACGCGTGTTCCTTGTCCGAATGCGCGCTCACCAACGTCGCGTCGATATCCACGATCACCTGCCCGCCCGCGCGGCTGCCCACCCGGCCAGCCAACGGCCGCCGCCGCCCACACCGCCGCCCGCGCCCGGGCGCGAGCAGACCGAATCGCCGGCAACACGGCATCGATATCGGCAGCCAGCGCGCTCACCAGGCGAGATGCCGTGGGATCACTGGCCACCGGCCCGAACAGCCCCGGCTGCGCACGGACCACGGCAAGATCGGCCAGACAGTCCCCACCCAGCGCGATCGCAACCGCCAAGTCGCCGATGATCTTTCCCGGATCATGGACAGCACGCCTCCCACGCCACGGCGCCAACGCCATCGACAACACCCGCTCGATGCCCGACACCCGGATCGTCTGCCGCAGCAACAACCCACCCGCCCAAGACACCAACGACTCGCGAGTCGGATCCAAAACCAACCCGACAACCCTGTTACCCTTCACCCACGGAGTGCCTTCCACGCGACGCTACTTGTGACTTCGCAATCCCAAGTTTCCCGCGCTGGACAGGCACTTCCGTGCATTCCAAACCGTGTCGCCAGCCATCAGATGAAATCCCGCGGCTAGCGCTCATCCTTCGGCAGCACGGCGGTGTCGTCCAGCTCGCGATGGCTGGTGAACGACGGCGTCGGTCGAGAGCTCATCAGCAGCAGGCAGAAGACCACCACCGCGACCGAGATGCCGGCCACGATCAGCAGCGGGCTCAAGCTCGCGGAGTCCGGCGCCGGGGTGGCCACCATCGGCATCGACGCGCTCGGCGCCACGACTGCCGGTGACGCTGAGGCGGACGGCCGCGGCCGCGCTGGCGCCGGTGCTGGCGTGGCACTGCTGACGACTGCTTTCGGACGCACGACGATCCGCGCCTTCATGTCTGGATGGATGCTGCAGACGTAGGAGTAGGTGCCGGCCGTGCCGAACGTGTAGGTCCACGACTGGCCTTTGCCGATGAGCGGACCGTGAAACGACACCGGCCCATTGGTGATCGTCACGTCATGCTGAGCCGTGTCGTAGTTCGTCCACCGGATCGTGTCGCCGGCCGTGATGGTCAGCGCGGCCGGCGCGTACGCGTATTGCCGCATCGAAACGGAATGCGTCGCGGCGGCCGCCGGAGTGACCGGAAATGCCAGCCAGCAGACCGCGGCGAGAATGAGCAGCTTTCGCATGTTTTTTGGCGCTCCGGAAGCATTCGAGAGGTCGCCGGGTCCGACCGGCTGCGACCCGGCCGGACCCCGCGTAGGTGGGATCAGCAGGAGCTCAGATCGCTGCCGACCAGGGGTTTGATCATGTTCTCGATCAACACCGTGTGCGTCTTGACATACTGGTCGAGGTTGGCGATGTCGCTGACCTGCTGGTTTGGCGAGGCCTCCAGATGCGCGGCGTACACGTGTTGCAGGAACACCGCCAACGCCTGGTCGGAGCCACCGACCAACGGTTTGATCATGTTTTCGATCAACACCGTGTGTGTTTTGACGTATTGGTCGACGTTGAGGATGTCGCCGATCTGCTGGCCCAACGACGGCTCCAGATGCGCCGCGTAGAAATGCTGCAGAAAGGCGTGTGCCGCCGCGTCGAGGCCGGCGCAACCGCTGCTCGGCGGCGGCATCGACATGCTCGGCGTCGGCGACGCTGAGGCTGGCGGACCGGTCGTCGGCGGGGGAGATGACGGCGGAGTGGTCGCGCCGGTGACCGTCACGCTCGCCTTCATGTCCGGATGGACGGCACAGTAGTACGCGTACGTGCCGGCTTTGCCGAACGTATAGCTGAAAGACTGTCCCTTCTGCAGGTTGCCCGAGTCGAACGTGACCGGTCCGCTGGTCACTGTCACCGTGTGCGGCGCGGTGTCCAGGTTGGTCCAGGTCACCGTGTCGCCCTCGGCGACTGTCAACGACGTCGGCGAAAACGCGTAGTTCTTGATCTCCACCGAGTGGCTGACCTTCGGCCGCGCGGCCGTGTTCGCGGCTGGGTTTGTTGCGGGCGCGGCCAAGGTGCTGCCGTTCGCGGACAGCCGCGAGTGGTCCGTACGCGCCGCCTCGGCCTGCAGGCCAAGCAGCGACAGCACCGCGACGAGCACTCCGGCTGCCGCCACGACCGCCGGCAGTTTCCGCCTGGCCGTCGCGATTTTCTCGTGTCGGCTCATCTGTGAGCCTTCTCCTTTCCGGATGTCCCTGACAAACCGCGGCTGCGCCGGACGACTGCGACTTTCGGCCGGATCACCTGGTTTGCGCGGAACCAACAACGGGACTGGTGAGTTTTTTCCTTTCGCTGGACGTGGGTCAGTGGCCGGGACTGGCCGTGACGAGGACACTCGCCGCCACCAGCACGGCGACGGCCAGCACGGTCTCCGCGCCGACCGACAGCACGAACGGCCGGACAGCGGCGGACGCATGTCGCGAGATGACGGCGGAAAGCCGATTTTCGACCCAGTGCTTGCTCATCATCGCGGCGAGCAGGACGAGCGCGAAGACGGCCAGCTTCGTCAGCAGCAGGTGGCCGTATGCGGTGCCGACGAGCGCGCCGACTGAGCCGACGATCTGCCAGGCCATGATCAGGCCGGAGGCGACGATCGCCAGCACCGAGACCATCGCGAACCTGGAGAATTTCGGCGCGACGTCACCGATCTCGTCGGCTCTCCGGCGCGGCAGCAGGCCGACCGACAGGACCGTCAGGCCGCCGAGCCAGGCGCTGACTCCGGCCAGATGCAGGAAATCCGCGACGATGCTCAGACCGGCCTCGGCGGTTTCGTTGGAATGGCCGGACATTCCGGTGGCGCGCAGCAGTCCGAAGGCGACCGCCAGCGCGCCGGCGCGCCACGGCAGTGACCGTACGGCTCGCTCGCCGCGCTGCAGGACCGCCACCACGACGACCGCCGCGAGCAGCCACAGCAGGCCGGAAGCCGCTGCGACCCGGCCAAAAGGCGCGGTGAGTACGTCCTCGATCGCCGGACCGCTGGTCGCGTACTGAGCCGCCAGCAGGACCGTACCGATCGCGGACGCGACGCCGACCGCGACCGACGACGTCAGGATCAGCCGGGTACGCGGATCGCGCGCGCCCGCGGGCCACAATGCCGAGACAAACAACAGACCGCCGGCGAGAATGGCCAGCGCGAGATAGCCGGTCACGTGCAACAGCACCGCAAACGCGTGCAGCGTGTCGTCGCGCGTCACGGGACGAGCTGCTTTCCGGTGGTGGTCGCGGTGGCGCAGCAACTCGGGCCGACCAGGACGCCGACCGGACAGCTCAGGACTCCCGGTTTTCCCGGCGTGACAAGGGGACCGACGATCGGCAGGTCGCCGAGCAACGACGGGACGGGGCCTGGCGTCGGCGAGGTGGCCACCAGCGGGCCGACCACTGGCAGGCCGCCGATCAGGCCCGGGGGACAGGAAACCGGCGGACTCGGACTCGGCGTCGGTTGGTCCGGCGTGGTCGGGCCGGTCGATGGCGTCGGGCTCGGCTTTGGCCCGGTGACGACGCCGCCGCCTGACGGCGTACCACCGCCTCCGCCGCCGACCGAGCCGGCACCGGCGGGCGGCGCCTGCGTACCAGGATCGGGGTGGGCTGGCGGTGGCGCGGCCGGACCCGCGGCCGCCGGCTGGTCGGTGCCGGCCACCGGAATGCCGAGACCGGACGCGAAACCGAGGATCACCACGACGGCACCGGCGAGCACCGCGGCCACCGCCTCGTCGCGGCGATCCGCCAGCCGTACGCCGAGAAACCCCATCCGTGATCGTCCTCCCGTTTTCGCCTTGGCCTGCTGCGAAAGAATGGTGGACGCGGGAAAGGTTCGGTTCGTCACGCATGGGTAAATCTCCGGTGTCGATCGCTTCACGCCATGGCGCTCGACACCGTGAGAACTACACGGTCAACAACACCTTGCTGGCACGGCGCTCGTCCATCGCCTGGTAGGCCGCGGCCGCGTCGTCGAGCGGAAGCGTCAGGTCGAACACCGCACCGGGATCGATCTCGCTGACCATGACCAGCTCGACCAGCTCCGGCAGGAACCGCCGGACCGGAGCGGGACCGCCGTGCAGGTGGACGCCGGAGAAGAACAGGTCCATGCCGTCCAACCGCACGCCGTGCGTGACGCCGACATAGCCGACGTGACCACCGGGACGGGTCGAGTGGATGGCCTGTGTCATCGACTCGTACGTGCCGACCGCCTCGACGACGCTGTGCGCGCCGAGCCCTCCGGTAAGCCGTTTGACCGCCGCGACGCCGTCGCCGCCACGCTCCTCGACGATGTCGGTGGCGCCGAATTTTCGTGCCAGCGCTTGACGATCCGCGTGCCGGCTCATCGCGATGATCCGCTCGGCGCCGAGCCGCCTGGCGGCCAGCACAGCGAGCAGGCCGACCGCGCCGTCGCCGACCACCGCGACGGTCCTGCCGGGACCGGCCGCGGCGGCGACGGCCGCGAACCAACCGGTGCCAAGCACGTCGGAGGCCGCGAGCAGGCTCGGAATCCGGTCGGCCGGAGGCGGCGCCGGCGTGGCGACCAGAGTGCCGTCGGCGAGCGGGACGCGCGCGCGTTCTGCCTGCGTACCAATCGATCCCATCGGCACGTTGTGCACGCAGCGGCTCTGGTAGCCGGCCTGGCAGATCTCACAGGTGTTGTCAGAGGCGAAAAACGATCCGACGACGAAGTCGCCAACCTTGATTTTCCGCACGTCCGCGCCGATTTCCTCGACGACGCCGACGTACTCGTGACCCATCGGCGTCGGACCGGACAGCTCGTCGACGCCTCGATAGGGCCACAGGTCCGAGCCGCAGACACAGGACGCGGCGATGCGGATCACCGCGTCGGTCGGCTCGACGATCACCGGATCGTCGCGTTCCTCGACACGGATGTCGCCTGGTGCGTACATGATGACACCGCGCACGATTTTCTCGACGCCGATCGCCGCCGGGAAGAGAGAGGCCACGCCAGTCGGTTACCACCGTGAGCTGGCCACCAAGCAGCGGTCCGACGATCGCCGCAAGACCGGCGAGCACCGTCAGCAGGAGGAGCAGCGTACTGCGCACGTGCTCGAGTAGATGCCGGCCGCCGCTGGCGTGGAAGTCACTGTCGAGAGGTGTACCAGCAGGGAACCCCACACGGCTGGAACCGGCTTACCCTCACGACATGGACACCGCTCCGAGGTCCGCGAGTTCCTGATGACGCGCCGGGCCAAAGGTCACACCGGCCGAGGCCGGTCTGCCGGCCGGTGCGAACCAGCGCGTACTCGGCCTGCGACGAGCCGAGGTCGCGCTGCTCGCCGGCGTCAGCGTCGAGCACTACGCCAAACTCGAACGCGGCGCGATCGCCGGCGCCTCCGCGTCCGTACTCGACGCGATCGCGCGCGCCCTGCGCCTCGACGACACCGAACGCGCACACCTCTTCGACCTCGCCCGCGCCGCCGACGGCATCCCCACCTCCGGCCGGCCGCGGCGGCGAGCCACCAGACAGAGCGCCGCGCGGCCGAGCCTGCACTGGGCCTGGCGGCGATCACCGACGGCGTCGCGTTCGTACGCAACCCGCAACAGGACCTGCTCGCTAGCAACGCGCTCGGCCGGGTCTTCTACTCACCGCTGATCGGCGACAGCGGCCGTACGCCCAACCTGGCGCGCTTCCAGTTCCTCGACCCCGCCTCGCGCGAGTTCTATCCCGACTGGGAGCTCTTCGCCGAAATGTGCGTCGCCATCATGCGCGCCGAAGCCGGCCGCGACCCGCACGACCGCGGCTTGCAGAGCCTGGTCGGGGAGCTCTCCACGCAAAGCGTGACTTTCCGGACGCTCTGGGGCTCGCATAACGTACGCACCCACGGCGCCGGCACCAAGCGCTTCCACCACCCTGAAGCCGGTGAGCTGGTCCTCGCGTACGAGGAACTGGCCATCACCGCAGAACCGGGCCTCATCCTGATGATCTACACCGCCGAACCCGGCTCCCCGTCCGCCGACCGCCTCCGAATCCTCGCCTCCCTCGCCGCCGACCCGGTGAGTGGGCGCTAGGCGGCACCGTGCTACCGTTGCACACGGTTCATGGGGCTGTGGCGCAGTCCGGTAGCGCACCTCGTTCGCATCGAGGGGGTCAGGGGTTCGAATCCCCTCAGCTCCACCACAGGGCCGTTATTCGCACCCTGACCTGCTGAAACAGGAGTCAGGGTGGAGATACGGCAGGTATCGGCGCTCCCATTCGTGGGGGCGCCGTTTCGTTTGTCGGTTTTGAGGGGCGCACTGGTTCGTATGCCGAGGTGGAGCTTGTGCGCCGTGACGATCGCCTCAAACGGCTGCCGCAGCTCCTCACGCGGTACGCGGACCTGCCCGTCGGTGTAGTCGAGGTACAGCCGGCCGAAGATCGCGCGGTTGAGGACCTTGCGTACACGCGGCTTGGCGCGGCGATACAACTCGCGCGGCCGCTCCAGCAACTCCAAGGTCGCCAGCAGCACTTCGTGGCCAGTGGTCAGGTCGCTACTGGCGGCTTCGAGTTGGCGACGGATGCCGGCGATGTCTTCCCGCACGCGTTGCAGCCGAGCTTTGAGCTTGGCTTGGGGCCAGGCCGGGTCGCCGAGACAGTCCAGGTAGCGGTCTTCTTCGGCATCCAGCTCCACCAGCCGTTTGGTCAACTGCGTACGAACCGCGGCCGCGCTCTCCTGACTGCCTCGTACAGCCGCCAGCGCCAGCCGTTCGATGGCTTCCCGCTCGCTCGCCGAGATGCCGATGGTCGCGTAGTGCGCTTCCACCGCCCGCTCGACCTCAGCCACCGGTATGGACGGCAAGTCACATTCCCGTACGACCAGCCCTCGGCAGATGAAGTAGAAGTACTGCCGTCCCGACTTGCCGGTGCTCGGCCGCAGCACGACGCGGTGCCGACTGCGGTGGCACCACAGCGAGCCCTTCAGATAGTGGTCATGATGCCGCTGTCGCGTCCCGGCATTGCGCTCGACGTACAGCACCCGCTGCACCCGCTCGAATAGCTCCGGGTCGATGAACGTCTCGTGGCGTCCCTCGTACTCGATGCCGTCAAAGCGCACAAAGCCGATGTAGTACCTATCACGCAACATATCGCCAATCTTGTGGATGGAGATCGGCCGCTTGCCGCGCCTGCGGTTGCCCGGCATGAGCAGGCCAGCATCGGTCAGCGCGTCGCGGATATCCGGGAAGCTGTACTGGCCAGTGGCGTACAGCTCGAAGGCCATCTTGACGTAGGGGCTGTAGTCCTCGTCAATCACGACCGTCCGGATTTCGCGGCCTTCGTACTCGACGCGGACGTTACGGTAGCCGAACGGCGCTTTCGTAACGGTGCCGCCATGCTTTGCCTTCTGACCCATCTTGTAGCGGATGTCTTCGCCGCTTTGCAGCACCTGGTATTCGTTGAAGACCGCGAGAATGCCGTGCATCATGCGGCCGGCCGGGCTGTCGTCAATGTTGCGCTCGGTGGCCGAGATGAGCCGTACGCCAAGGCCTTCCAGGGTGGCCATCATGATGGCGTCGTCAAGCCGGTTGCGGGCGAACCGCGACAGCGCATAGACGATGACGTACCGCACGTTGGGATGCGCCTTGAGGTAGGCAATCATCTTCTGGAAGTCCGGCCCCTGGTCGATCGTCTTGCCGCTGCGGCCGGGGTCGATGAACTCTTCCACCCGTCGGGCACCAAGCTCCGCACCGCGTTCGTCGACGGCCAGCCTCTGCGCCGGCAAAGAAATTCCCTGAGGATCGTAGTCGGTTTCCACCTGCGACTTGGACGACACGCGGAGGTAGGACACGTAGTCGTTGCCGGCGATGCGTTGGAACGCCTTCGATACCAAGGTTAGCCACCCCTTCTTTTTGTTGGAATGACGGGAAAATCACTTAATTCTATCCAATTTCTTTTACATATGCAGAAAATACAGCCGCGCGCCGATTGTCACACAGCCGCTACTAACCAGCGCCTTGCAATTCGCCGAGCACGAACGCCACAGCCTCTTGGGCTACCGTCACCACAAACAGCTCGTTGGCGGGCTCCGGTAGCCGGGCAATACGCGCCTGCACCGCCTGTCGCCGATGTTCATTCGGCACCGAGATCAGCACGCGCGGTATTGTGCCGCGCGGCCCGACGTTGCCGCGCCGGACAAAGTCGAGGTAGACCCGCAGCTTGCGCTCAATCGTCGGCAGGCTCTCGGTGGCGTTGTCCGCCTCAATCCACCGCAAGTGGTCATCTGTGCCGTCGCTGACAACCAGATAGGCATCCGGCTTAAGCCACCCACCCCGGCCGTCCGGCCACCACGCCGCCGGTTCCGCCTCGAACTCCCGCAGCAACAAGCCGTTGCTCGTACGCACGGCTTCGGTCAGTTCAACGAATAACTCCGAGATCGCGAGCGTGTGAGCGACGAACCGCTCGGTGGGCACGCCCGGCCGCCGGACAACGGCATCAAGCTGACCGAGGTTGGCGCGCTCAGCTAGCAGGCGTGCACCGGCCGTATCCGCGGCATACACCGAAACCGTCGAACCACGAGCCGCACCGCCAATGCGACGCGGCAACCGATACAGGACACGCCACCGCACCAACCGCGCCAACGTGCTGGAGCGTGTCACCGTACGCGAGCGGCCCGTCAAGTTGGTGAAGTGCAAGCGGTCAAGCTGCCAGCCAGATATCAGACCGAGGCGATTTACCGTTTCTACAAGTTGCCAGTCACGGTCGCTGAGACGCGCGCGGACCCAGGCGACATGCGCGTCACGCACGCGGGCCGGCTGGCCCCCGGCCGTCATACGGAGACTCCTGGAAGGACGGAGTATTTCGGCGTCGTTATTGGCGCGTTTGCCGAGGTGACGCACCGACCGAGTAAGCCGGCGAAGTCAACGTCGATGGCAAGACGGCGCCAGGATGAAAGCAGGCTCATGACGTCCCGCCGTCGCCGCTTGGCACCCGACCAAAGCCGGATGAGCCACCGGGACGCTGGCGAGGCCGACTGCGGGCATGCAGGTCAGCGTCGACGGCTGCACGGTCAGTGCCGTCGCGTTCGGCTAGCCACTGCCGCAGCTCGCGCGGGTCGCGGTTAGGCGGCGGGAGTGGGAAGGCTTTGGCCGTTACCGGTGGTCGGGTACTGCCGTTGACCGTTAAGCGGGCGACAAACTCGTAGGCCGGCAAGCCCATGAAGTCATCGGCCGTCAACAGCGGGCTGAAGCGCTTGGCCACAGTCTGGGCGTCGTCATAGTCGAGTTGATAAAACAACTGGCTCCGGGCCGTACCCAACACCGCGGCCCGAACCGGCTCCGGTAGCTGCTTTATGTACTGATTTGCCAGGGTAAGTCCGAGTCCAAGTCCACGCGCCATGCCGAGCATGTCCGTCAGATCGTCGCTGATGCGCACCACCTGTTGGAACTCGTCCAGGTACGCATTGACTGCGCTGCGCCGTTCGGTCGGCACGGCCGTACGCTGCAAGGTGGCAGCCCAGAGCGCGCCGACAGCCAAAGAGCCGAGCAAATTTGCGGCTTCTGTTCCTATTTGCCCAGACGACAACGGCACCAGCACGATGGCTCGCTTGGTGAAGATGTCCCGCAGCTGCAAACCGTCGCTTTGACCAAGAATGCCGCGCAAGCTGGCTCGATGGGTGACGGCACGCAGTTTATTTAGGACTGGACCAATAATCGCCAGCTGGTCGGCCTCGCTACGTACGTGATAATCCTGCCAATAGCGACGCCAGCGTTCGTCGAGGCGCGAGGAGCGCATGACATAGGTACGCAGTTCCGGCGAGGTCAGGAGTTCCGCGACCTCGGTCAGGGCGAAGTGTTGACCGTTCGGCGCGGGTACCTGCGTCAAGGAAATCAGGCTGGCACGGAGTAGATCATCCGTTCTTGGCCCCCAGAAATCCTTGTAAATGCTCTTAAAAATGTGCACAGTCTGTTCAGCCGCCAGCTCGCGGGCGTACTCACTGCCCGACAGGTGCAGCGGATTGAGGCCGAGCGGTCGGCTACTGACAGCGTCAAGGACTCGGACATCGCCAAGACGCTTTTCGGGCAGGCGAGCAAGGACGGCGTCAACCAAGTCGTCCTTCGGGTCCAGGACGAGCATTCCCTTGCCAGCAACGGCATCCTGCAACGCCAAGTTCGCCAGCAGGGTCGACTTGCCAGTCCCGGTCGGACCTACCAAATACAGGTGTTTAACGCGCTCTTTTGGGTGAATCGCCAGCAGCTGTTGCGTACCCGGATACGTCGTCTCCCCGATGACACACCCCGTCCGCGGCGTGTCCGGCGCTGGCGGTAGCTGCCGTGAGGTACCGAGCGATAGTCCCGGCAACGGCGTAGCCATCACGGGCAGTCCAAGCAGTCCCGCACCTTCCGCGCTGTTGACAAGCAACGGCCACCGCGACCAACCGGAGTACGACCGGGCGGCGAGTTGTCGGGCTACCCACGAACTCGGCAACATGCGCCGGCGCAGCCGCACGCCCTGAGCGTTCATGGTGTGGAATGTCGGCCAGATCTTGCCGAGCATTTGCTCGGCGATGTCGTCGTTCGGCGCCGTAACACCGAGCCGTCCGATAGCCCACAACAGCGGATGTGCCTGTTTCTTCCGTGCAGCTTGGACCGCTTCCGCGTCCTTGGGTACGGCGTTCTCCCAACCCCACGCCGGAGATTCCGTACGGCTGGCATGGGTTGTCGGCACTGGCGGCGGCGTACCGGCACTGACGAGCAACCACTGCATGCGGATCTCCGCACTGCCAGCCGGTTGCAACGCCGCGATGAAGGCGGCGCTAGCGGCTTCGGCCCGTTCCGCGGCCAGTGGCCGTGTCTGACTCGTCATGGTCAGCTCAGCGGCTAAGCGGTAGGTCGACTGCTTCGTTAAATAGTCCGGCAGCTCGGTGGCGCGGACGCCGGGCAGCGCGCCTTTGAGGCTGGCCAGCAAACGGTCCCGGCCGTCCTTCGGGACTAGGACGACGTAGGTAATGCCGCTCGCGTTGCTGGTGATTTCCAAAGCAACCGGTGGCGGCCGGAGCAGCGAGAGGCGCATCGGCTGCGTCTGCGCGGCAATGCTGGTCAACCAGCGGGCCACGTCCTCGGTCGACAGGGAAGCCGGCCAGTCGAGGCGATACGCAACAAGCGACCGTCGCCAGGTAGCAGCGTCACGCGCCCGGACGGCGTACACGATGCCGCCAAGGCCTGCAAGCGCCAGTAGCAGCAGGAAAATTACGCTCATGCCGCGTCCTCCTCGTCGAGGACGGACTGCAGGAGGTCTACGTCAGCAGCGGCTGCTGCTTCGTCTTGGCTGAACAACACCAGCGCCTGGGCCAGCAATGCCAAGTCGCGATCGGGACGGGGTTCGCCATAGACGTGTAGGTGATACTCGGATGGCATTAGCGCATTCCTTGGCTCCTTACGTTGGTGGATGGTCGAAGCGACAACTTCGGCCTGTTACTAAGCCAAAACCCGGCACGGCTGGCAAGCCGTGAAATTCACAGCGCCAGCCGTACCGGTGAAGCGTGCTGTACATTTCGCAGCTACGGCTGACGAGGCGGCGACCGCACCAACCGCAGCAGTTTGCCGGCCATCTCGTTGGAGACCGACATGCCGGCGCGCAGTTCGTCCCTCGTGATACGCCGGCCATGCTCGGCCTGGTGCATCGCCGCCAGCTCGCGCGCGGCTGCTACGAGCGCGATCGAGGGCACGGTCTCGTCGGGTGCCGACTTTTCAGCGGCCAGACCGTCCGGGACGGTCTTGTGCAAGGCGGCGATGAGCCTGGGGCCGACATCTGACCACCCCAGCAACAAAAGTGGGCAAATAGCGTCAAACATCGCGCGACCGTAGGCGCCGGCCAACATCGGTTCGGCGGTATTCAGCGCCAGCGTGGCCACGCCGCAGAACAGCAGCAGGCCACGTGGTCCCAACAACCGGGTCCGTACGCCTTTGGCGCGGAGATACTGCAGGGCTACCAGCAACCCGGCTACCGAGAGGTCGACCGCTGGCGCTACCAGCGGCGCGACCCAGCCGGGAACGCCGAGCTGGAGCGCCAAATGCCAGACATTCCCGAACCCGAAGCAGAACGTCAGCGTGGCGATAACCGCCGCTACGACGGTGACGGTCCAGCGGATGATGCCGGCCGCGGTATCCGTGAAGGCCGGCTGCGGCTCAGTCACCGTCACCGCGCCGCCACAACCACCCGATCACCAGGCGTCCGATGATGAGCAACAGCGCTCCGGCGATAAGCCAGGGCAGCAACGCCACGACGACGCGTACCGTCACCGCGAACACCAGGACGAGAAACAGCAAATACAGCAGATAGCCGAGCAGGCTCGGACGACGACGTCGACGGCTCATGACTACCACCGCCGCCCGAGGATGATCCAGACTATGGCGACGAGGATGGCCGCCGCCGCAATGGCCGGAATCGCTGGGCTGATAGCGGCCCACAGCATTCCCCAGCCCGCCGTCAAGCCGAGCATGAACCAGACCGGCAAGACTGGCTGCAAAATAGCGACGATGAGCTTGATAAACAGGCCGGCCAACAAGAGCACGCCGACTGCGGCGAGACTACGGCCGAGAATCGGCCCGATGGTTACCTTCACAGCACTGTCCTTCTCCTTCCAGATAGAGAGTGCGTAGGCAGTACGACCGTTCGGCGCGTACCGCCTACGCATTCAGACTTCAGTTGTTGTCGTGCTGGTCCAACCCCGCAGCCGCTGGAACGCTGATGCCAGCCGGCCCCGCCTTGATCCGGAGCGTGCTCAGGTCAGCGAAGGCCGCCGGCAGCAGGATTGCCTTCTGCCTTGGGAAGTACGCGCCTTGGCAGCCGTACACCATCGCGCAGCTTTGGCCGCGAGTCTCACTCGCCAAAGCTCGTCGAGCGAGTGGCGTGTACATCTGACTGTGCTTGACCCAGGCCGCTTCTTCGCCGGCTGGGTCGAACCCGCAGCCCGTGCCGGCATGACCGAAGGCATCATGGACGGCCCGGAACCGGTCGTTGTCCGCATTGCTGAACCACGGGTGTTCGTTGCCAGAGCCGCAAGTAGCGAAGACCCTGATGCGCCGATGCGATTGGAGGTCGTCAACGAGACCGTCGACATCGGCGTACGGATCAACGGAGCTGACACTGACATCCACCCCGAGGCCGCCCCGAGAAACAGGGCGGGTCAGGTAGTCAAACTGGCGGAGCGTCTCATTGCGGAACGCTTGGTAGGCCTGCTCAGCCGACTTTTCGCGCATCGGCGCGGCGAGATAGGCAGCTCCGATGCGGTGGCCAAGTCGGTCGTCGATGACCACTCGTTCATACGGAATGGTGTAGATAGGCAGGTCATGGGCCTGCTGGTAGACGAGACAACCACGGTGGAGAAATGACACCCGCTCCACGCCGCTCACTGCGTACGGCCGTCTTCCGCCTGCTCGGCAGTTTCAGATGCTTCGCTCGCCAGCAGCGGGTTCTCAGCGACTTGGTCCGCCTCCGCAATACGATGTGCCCGAGCATCGCGCCGCAGTTCTGCGGCGAACCGTTCTTCCAGATCACGGGCGCGCTCGGCTTGTGCCCGTCGCGCGGCCTTACCAAGCTTGCTTCGGCCTTTCCTCGGCACTCCGAGGTCCTTGGCTCCTTCCATGAAAAGGGATTCGAACCACCGACTGGTCGGCTGTCGCCGTCGTCGGGGCTTCTCTTAGAAGAGTCAGGAACGGAACGACCTTGGCCGCCCCATTCCTGACTCTCCATTCGTGGCCGTGACTCACCGTCTAGCGGCAGCGGCCACCTCGGTTGCGCCGGCTTGAGCCGAGCACATCGTTAGCGATCAAGATCCATTGATGCAGCCTTCCCACCCAGTAGGCGAGGAAGATGAGGCCGAGTGCCAGTAGCAGGTTCATTCGTCTCGTGGCTCCCGTCGCCACTGTTCGTGCAACTCATCGGCCAGGTTTTGCGTTTCTTCGGCTCGCCGCTCTTGTGCGCGATCTGCGGCCTTACCGACCCGTCGTTTCCTACCGTGGCGTCCCATTCATAGGTCCTCGGCTCCTTTCACAAGGGAGGGGTTGTCCGGTAGCCGTGGCTCCAACCATCGGACAAATGGCGATTTACTCGGGTCGCTCGTGCTCTACGAACGTCTCCCAAATTTCGTCTGCTTGACGGCGGCTGCGACGCGACGACTTGGTGGTGCCTCGTCGCAGGGCAGCTTCCATCAGGAGGAGACGCATTTGCTGGCCAAGCAAGGTGATCTGACGTTCGGCCTGTCGGGCGTGACGTCGCTGATCGAGCCGCTGCTGACGGCGAGCAGCCGACCAGCGCTCCGGTACGTATTCACTGAAGATGAGCAGGAAGAATGCGCCAAGCAACATTCCTCCGCCGAACACGCACACGTTGAACCAATAGGGCTGCATGGCCTACCGCCGCTGTTTACGGCTGAGGCCGGAGATGACGTTGCCCATCTCCATCGTGCCGGCCACCATGAGCATGGCGTACAGCTCGGCCCCGTCCGGCGCGAGCTGCTCGGCCTTCTGACGCAGCATGCTGGTCTGCAGGGTCTCGAACAGTGCGCGCCTGGTGACGCGGGCGATGCCTTCGACCTGCGCTTCGGCCAGCTCCGTGACGTGGTCGATGCCGAGCAGTTCAGCTTCTTGGCGCCGCTCCACGGCGGACATCCGCCGGTAGCGGCTAAGTTCTCCGGGCACAGGTGTGTGCTCCTTTCTGAAGCCCAAAGTCGTACATCGGGCTTCGTGTCGCTGTGGAGTTGATCAAGGAACGAGCCAGCGCGGGCTGTGTCACCAGCGTCGATCGCCGACATCAGCGACTCTAGAAAGGAACTCGGGAGCCAGTCATCTGACGAGCAAGGAGAAGAACCGGGCTTCTGTGGATACGAACCGGGTGTACCGTGTACGAACCGGGTGGCAAGAAGACAGGGACGAGCGACTGCGAGGCCCAAGTTGGCAGGTCCCAACGAGAACGATCCACTCGTTCAGCAGCTCACTCATGCAAGTGGTCGAAGGTTCGACATGTACGACGAAAACCGTGGAAGCTATCGGCCGCTGGACAACTCGAAGATTCAGGGTTTACTCGACATCGGACGCAGATACACCACAGACGCACCGAACATAAGGCGAGGAGATTGCCTCAAGCGGCTTATTGTCGCGGCGTGCGCAACGATTACGGAAGAAAACACGCGAAAACGCCTTGAAATCCTGTTCGGACTTCAGCGCGGACTTGAGCACTACACTGCGCGCGACTTAAGAACCAAAATACGCGAGACGTTCAGTGAGACCGATCTCGACCCCAAGACGACATATACACGAAATCGCGCCGCATTGGCTAGGTTGGCTCGCGCTATACGTGAATTAACTCACGACCAACGGCGTACGACATACATCAAGCGCGACCAATATCACGCCGAGTTCCGAGAAGTTCTCAATTCCGGCGCAAAGGTGATCGTATTGGTTGGCCCGCCCGGGATGGGAAAGACTAGTCTCGCAAAGGCCCTTGCTGCCGAGGTCCTTCCAGGCGATGCGAGCGAGGTCTTACTGAAGGTCAGTGGCGGCGCCTTAGTACCAAACCACTTGTATCGCGTGCTGAATCGATGGCTTAGTTACCAAGGAACTGCCGACGATAACCAACTGGCGCTCTTTGGCAGGTTGCTCAGCGATTCGCCGACCGCACCGTGTATTATCCTAGACAACCTTGAGAGTGCGGGAGAGCTACACAACTTGCTTCTTCACGAAAATCCATGTCCCATTGTTATAGCTACGTGCCGCACCAGAGGTAATTCACCGCCAGATTACTGCCATTTCATAAATGTCGGAAATATGCAGCCAGATGAGGCTGAAGCGCTCGCGCAGCAGAAGCTTCCTGGGATTGGCGAGCGAGACGCGGCGCTGCTGGCCGAAGGCTGCAGCGGCTATCCTCTCCTAATCCATCACGCCGCCAGACTGTATCGGCACTTGGCAAGAAACATGGCGTCATTCTGTAGAGATATTCGAGCAGACGCGGTCGGACTCGCTGAACGAATAATGTTACCAGAAGGTAGAACGCTGACCGTCGTTCTATCTTATGTGCTCGATGAAGTTCGCGGTCGAGACTCTCTGGCGTACGAATTGCTGGCATACTTGACCATAGCCTCTAAGGGACCACCAACCACGGCCCCGCCCATTCTTCAGGCCTACGCGAGAGAGCATCCCGCATATCGCGGTGCTCATTCATACGCTCAGGCCATGGAGTTATTGGACTCTTATGCTCTTATCGATCCTTTCTTTACTCGGTATCACTTCTCAAACTATGAAGGGCATCCTTATACAGGAGAATTGCTTTACGAGCTACTTAGCCCAGCCGCAGCACTGGTGCTCGACGGGATTGAACGGATGTACAGCGCGCTGCTGACGGAAGAACTGCGTCCGCTGGGCTCTCACGCAGAAGCCATCATGGTGCTTGCGATGGGCTACGAAAGGTTCGCCTCGAAACGCAGAAATCGACCGATAAAGCTAAGAGAGCCTGACCCCAAGCTCGAAGCAGCACTCATAAGGTCCAGAGAAGGAGGGACGGAGCTGTCCCGACTACTCTGGGATAAGGATATGGAGCGAGGCACAATAACTGCAGCCGTGGCTCGATACCGTTCATTCTTACCGCACATCTCCGAGATCGCTGGCAGCTCAAGGTTCGTGCTCGTCTTCAACTACGAGGACGGTCGGACAAATAATGAGGTGTGGATCAACGGCGAAATCGTTGCGGCATTTGACGACAAAATGACCACCTATGCCCTCAAAGAAGACCCTTCCGAACAAAAGTACCGTCAAGATATCGAAACCTTAAGAGCCGATGGCTTTGCAGTATTTGAAACCACCATTGAGATAGTCAAAACTTAGTCATTGGGCTCGCCACGGATACGGATGATGCTGCATCCTGCGAGGGTCGAGGCCGCCTCGATTCAATCGATCGTTCACGTATCTAACGAGGCAATATATCGTTTCGGATGCTGCAACTCCCGTCCCGCCTCGACCAATCCATGCGTATCTCGACATACCAGTACGCGCCAAACGCTCATACACACTCTCTAGTTCAACCGTTCCTGTCGATTCGTCGTACCGTAAATCAGGCTTAGGGTCGCGCTCACGATTTGGATTAGATCCCGTCTCCATGATGGCAGTCCAGACGCTCGCCAAGCGACCTCCGCTGGTATTTACTTGACATCGACCCCACTCCAGCAGGTCTTCTTTTGCAATCCATGTACAAGACTCACCGCCTGCTTCTTTGACTCGTGAGCTCTCGGGTAATTCACAGTCTTCAACTACGCGCATTTCCGCCCCGAACGCAAGAGCTACCTGCCCGAGCATCTCGAGTTGACTAGAAGTCAGAGCATTGATACTGTCCCCAGTAAATAGAAGGGTCCGCGATCCAGATTCTTGGAATTGCTCATCAGACTTTGATTCAAGATTGTGGTTCATTAGCACATACCGTTAACTGAAATATTAAAGCATACATTGCGTAACAAATCAAATTCTTGAGTTACAAGGCCGCAGGTTAATTCCACAGCATCGACCTACTGTAGTAAGACCCCGATCAACGCTGGCTGCTGTTGACCGGGGCGAAGCCGTTAGGGTGCCGCAACCACCCGCACATTAGCTACCAGCGTCCACCACTGCGCCAGATCAACCGCGCGTACGTACGCACTGAACCAGTCATCGAAGACCACCCGGTTGTGATACCAGGCGTCCTCGCCGTGCACTTGCACCTCGACCCGATACCGGCCGCCGTTGAACAACAGCCTGACGTACTCCTCCGGCACGTTCGTGTCGTCACAGTGCTGGTCTGGTGGCCCCACCAGCAGCGCATCGCCACAGATCGGGTCCCGGCCGCAGAACGCACCGTTGTGTACCCACAGCAGGACAGTTGCCCGCTGGTTGAGCGGTTGGTAGTTCCGTTTGCCGTCCTCATTGACGTACAACGAAGCGCTTGGCCGTTCCAGCGTCACGACTTGCAGATTGCCCTCGACCGCAGCCCGGTATGTCTCAACGTCTCCGGAGACAATCCGTTGCTTGCGCAGAGGCTGTTCGTCGTCCGCCGGTAGGTAGATTGCGGTGATCACCGACCACACACCTAACGAGACCGCTATTCACGTCGCCTGATGGGCGGTCCTTCACCACCAGGCCGCCACGCACATAGCGCGCAACGGCCTGATCATGAATATTCAGGGCAGAGACACGAAAACAGCGGCCGGAGAGCACACAGCCGCCTCTTCAGTATAGCGAATCCGAGCATGGAAGCCTGACGCAATTTACAGGCATTGCCGTGGTTCCATCGGTGCTCCGTCGCCGTACGCTGACCTCAAGTCTGTGCGCTGATGCGTACGGCACGCGGAATATCTCGGTACCAGCGCGCGGCACGCCTACTTTCAGCCGGTGCCTCCGCAGCGGCCAGCCGATGCAGCGCCTGCTCATCGCCCGCCACGCCAATGCTGTAGCCAAGATCCCCAATGATGGTCGCCACACTCGACGCGCGCTGCCGCTGCCACTGCGCAAGGTAGAAGTCGAGAAGTGTCCCGATAGCCGACCCCGGGGCGCCTTGCACGACGTGGCCGATACGCAGGGCCGCCGCCTCCTTCACGGACAACGGCACATCGCGTCGGGTCAAAAGCTCGATTAGCACAGAGCCATCCGCCGGCCCACCGACGAGGCAGAACAGATTCACCAGCGCGATCGCCGTGCCGACAGTGGCGGTGAGCCGCGATGCACGAAGTTCATTACCGACAGCCCTGGCCAGCGGGTGTCGGTAGGGCGATGCCCTGAGCAGGAGTGCGGCGTACAGCTGCGTGTCAGCGCTCGGGCTGTAGAGACCTTCATGCAGGAGCGTCGGCAGGAGTGCATCGCGTGTGGCGGCCTCGCCGAGCCGTTCGTCGCCAGCGAGCTTGAGCACCAACCTCGCTACGACCGCATCAGCCGCAGGTGCCTGATCAAGATTGTGCGCTGCGCTGGTCCGATCCGGCTGGACCTGCTGCAGCAAATGGCGAGCAAAGTCGCCGTGTGCGTCTCCGCAGGTGGTCGAGGTGGCCAGGTCGCGCAGTAGACGCTCCAGCACCGCTCGGTCGGCCGGTGCGAAGTGCCCAAGCCGCAGCTTGCGCTCGCTGCCGAGCAGGGCGCCATAGCGAGCGCGGTCGTTGACGGCGTTGGCAATCTGGCGGACCAGCTCGTGGCCGGCCGCCGGATGGGGACTAGCGTCCAGGACGGACAGCGTGTCGATGAACACCTGGTTGGTCGGATCTCGTCCCAGCTGTGCGCAGGCGTCTACGGCCGCGGCTTGAGCAATGGGGTGGGCCAACAGTCGACTGAACGCCTCGTAGCGCTGCGTCCAGGCGCGTCCCGTAGCGATGACGAGCTCGGCCAAGAGCCGTTCCGCGATCGCGCTCCAGACGCCGTTACTACGCAGTATCACCGTGCCGGGGTTGCTGGCCAGAAAGGCTGACAGGCTGTCCCAGCTATCACCGGAAACAGGATCATCGCCGTACACGCGGTCGACGATGACCGCGAGGCGTTCATGGTCAGCCGGCTGCTCGACCACGACGCGGCGCTCCAGCCGCGGCATGGCCACGATCGACGGAGCCAGGTAGCGGTTGACGGCGTCAATGACGCTGACCAGCTGATTGGACTCCAACCGCAGCAGTTCTTCGTAGCGGCGGACGGCCAGGTACGGTACGCGAATAGCACCTGTTTCCCAGCGCGAGACCTTGTAGCTATCCGCGCCGGCTTGCCAGCAACCACCGGGAAAGTCGGCGATAAAGCGCGTCGCCTGCCGGTATGACGGATTCACACCAGCCATCCGGTTGATGCGGAGCAGCCAGCCGGCTAAGGCATCCTCCGAACCGGCGGCCAAGGCATGGCTCGCCCGGCCGATCTCAGTTGGTCGTCCCTGGCGAGACGAGGATTTCTTAGCTGGTGCCATGTGGCGGTCATCCCCGTGACTTCTTGCACGCAGCGGCGGCGAATGCAAGCAGTACACCACGGCCGGCTACAGGTTCATATCGTCTTTTTGGCGGGCGACAGCAAGGTCACCCGTGAAAATCTCTCATTCCTTACAGCAAGGAGGAAACATGCTGACCAAACGCGGTGTATCGCTGGGCCTCGACCAGGAGTCGGCCAGGCGACTGCCATTCTGGCGCTCGACGCTGGTATTCCTGGCCATGCTCATGGCCGTCACCTTCGGCGCCTCCACGGCAGCCCAAGCCGACAACTTTCCGCAATACCAAGTCGTGGGTACCGGTGGCATCGGGGTTGCGTACCGCTCCGTCCCGTGGGGACCTGGCGAAGGCTACGGCGCGCCCGAGGGCGCTTGGCTGACGTTGTACTGCTACTACCCGTACGGCGACCCGGTCGGCTCCAACGGTAACCGCGTCTGGTGGAACATCTCGTACGGCAACCGCGGTTTCTGGGTAGCCGACCACTGGCTCAGTACGCCGGCACCGGTGAATGGACGGCCGACAATCGGGTTATCGCAGTGTCAGTGACGCAAGGCCAGAGGGCGGCGTCGGTGGCACATCGGCGTCAGCAATGAGCCGGCGGCGTGTCCTGTGGCTGGGGGATCAGCGGGCGCGCCGCTGTTTTGTTGACCCTGCTAGCAAGAGGGCGCATAATTTTTCCTGGTAGGGCCCGGGATCCGGGCAACAATAAATCAGGTGCACTGTTCGACCGCCACCGCGGCCACCAAGCCGGCATCGCCCCCCCCGCAGATTTGCGGAAGGGTTGCGCTTCGACGCTGGCTTTTCTGTTGCTTGGCAAACGTCGGACGGTCAACGCCCTAGCAGGCAAGTGCGGGGACGTGGGGAGGCACACCCTACCGCCAAGCAAACCCTAAACGAGGTACAGGCAATGCCTACCACCCCCAACACCCCTGAAGACACCCAAGCAACAATCATTGGCGACGCTACCGTCGAACCTGGCAAGCACACGACGGTCCCGGTTGGCCCCTTCGGCTTAGCGGTCACCCCACCAGACCTGGTGTTCCGGCTCAGCGACGACACGCCGAAAACTGCCATCAGTACGAGCGTCGAGCGCGTCACGAAAGGCCAGCAGTACACCCTAGTAGCGTGGATATGGAACTTCGATACGCAGCCGCACACCGTTACCGTTGTGACGTTGCCGGATTGACAAGCATTGGTTTCGCGCACGCTGCATGAGCCTGACGCTGACGCTGGCGTTCAGCCTAGCTCTTGGGCCGATGGCTCAACTTGATGACCGGCCGAATACCGAGGTCGCGCGCCTTCCGCGCCCAGTTGTCAATCTTCTGCTTCAAGATGATCGAGCCGCTAGCGCGCAGGTCCGTCAGTGGTCTCTTCGCTTCGTAACCAAACCAGAGGCAGTAGCTTGTAAAGTCCGGGATGTCGTTGACGTTGGCGCGGTTGCGAATCAGTTCCAGGACGTTGAGCGCCTGGTCGCAGACATAACCGAGTTTCTGCGGGGTGCCAAACTTAACCGCATAGACGCAGCCATCGCGGCTGAGATCCCACGCCTCCACTGGCGTGCTCGATCGGGTCTTGAATATCGAGAAGTCCTTGTCGGCGACGGCGTACCCGGCACGCTTAACTGCGGCGGAGATGTTGAATGCCGGCTCACCGCCAACGATCTTGGCGAACTCAGCTTCGACGGGCTCCATGTCGATGGCGGCGATGCTTTGGTCGAGGAACTTCAGGTAATCCTGGTTGAATTTCGTCCACTGGCCGCCAGTTAGAAGGACCTGCTCGTCATCGGCAATGAAGTCGATGGACTCTTTGAGTGGCTTGGTGTACGGCGTAGCGTCGTCGGGCTCGTGATGAATCCGAATATTCAAGATGGAATCGCGGCTAATTTTGTTGACCTGGATGTAGGTGCGGAGATCCTGAATCGTCAGATGGTCGTAGGTGGTTCGTGGCCCGCCACCGCGACAGCTCACGACAAATTTGCCATCTTCGTTGAAGATGAAGTCCACACCGTAGAGGTCATAAGAGTTGTGGGTAAGCTCGGATGTCGCGGCGTCACTTGTCAGCTCATCAAGCAGCAGCTCATCGAAGTGTGCGATCTCGTCCTCGTCCTTGATCGTGGTTGTCCGCGGCAGCGGAAACTGCTCTGGCTCGGCGAGCACATCAACGAGATCAGTCAAGAGCTTACCAATCTCGCTGGTCTCAATGTCGGGTTGGAGCAGGGCCGACGTACCGAACTTGCCCGCCACCCCAAAGCGTTCACGCTTGGACGTAACGATGCCCATCTGGAGGTACTCGACGGCCTCGCCGCTTTCCACGTCCAACGGCGTGTCCGTCGCATAACTCTTGATGTCCTTCTTACGGCGCGTCTGGTATCGGCGCGACGCTGTTTGCCGACTGTCGTTTTCGTCCGCTATTCGTTTCGCGAGCTCGATGCCGAAGTCATAGTCACAGTACGGACGGATAAAGAAGTGCGTCTTGCCGAAACTCAGTACAAAGCAGTCTTCTTTTCGGGTGAAGATGAACGCCGCGAAGGCGTTGCGATTTAAGGGCAACTGCTGGCCTTCAAGGTAGTCACGAAACGTCTCGGCCCAGCTGACCTTGCGCGCTGGGCCAGCCGAGTAATAGAAGGCTCCGCGCCAGCCGGCCTGGGACTCGCGTTTGGTGACGACCATGCCGCTGTCCATGAACTTCTTCCTAAGCGCCTTCACGGCAGGCTCTGGAATTCTGAAAAGGTTCAGTTTCATAGCTGTGCACCTTCATCTGTCTTGCGTCAAGACGTATCGACCAACGAAGTCGTAAGCGAAGTGTGCGCTCCGTCAACGGTCACTTGCAGACAGTTGACTGAATGTTCAAGCATCTTGTAGCCGGAAGGCTGGCCCGCTCGACAACATCTTTTACTCATCGCTAAACATTGGCCACTAATTGACAGCCGGCTCCAGCGGCAACGGCCCTATCGGAGCGCGCGACGCCTCCCCACCAGCAACGGAGAACCGGTGGGCGCCGTGAGGACTTCGCGAAAAAAACGTGACACGCCTTCAGTCCGTCGAGCCGTGGTCGGACTCTTAGCCCACATGTGTAGGCACCATCGACGCCGCGCCCATCCCGCCTCATTGCCACACTCAGCCTTCCGGAGCGTGTCCGGCTCCCCGTCCCACACCCCCGCTTCCGGCTTGGCTAACCTGACGCAAACGTGCCGGCGATCTTGTGGGGAGCCAATGCCCATCCAGCGGCGTGAGATCGAGGTCAAGTACCGCCTCCACGACACCGCGGCCGCTGTCGACCAGCTTGCCGGCCACGGCTTCCACCTCTCGCCACCGGTTCACCAGGACGACCAGGCGTACGCCGAGCCTGGCTGGGACTACGGCCAGCCCAAGCTCGGCGTGGCCTTCGCGCGACTTCGTACGCAGCTGGGCCGCCACCTCTTCACCCTGAAGAAGCCCCAAGACAACGAGATGGCCTGCCTGGAGCACGAAACTGAGGTCGCTGACCGCGATGAGATGCACGCCGCGCTGCTGGCCATGGGCTTCCGGCCAACCGTCCGCATCGTGAAGTCGCGCCGCACCGCGGCCCGCGGCGACTTGTCGCTGTGCCTGGATGAAGTCGAGCACGCCGGCTCGTTCCTGGAAGCCGAAACCGTCGTACCGCCGGGCCGGCCCGGTCTCGAAGTCCAAGCCGAGCTCGACCGCTTCGTACGCTCGCTGAACCTCGACGTGGAGCGCACCACCGACACCTACGACTCGCTGGTCCGTGCCGCGTTGGTCTCGGCCTAAAACAGCCCGTCGCCGGCGGCAGTCGGGTCGCTGGTCTCCAGTCGCTCCACCTTGGCGATCTCCAAGCTGAGCGTCACCGCAGCGTGGTCTGTCAGCCGCTGTTCGCGGGTCTCGTGCAGGTACGCACAGCCGGCGATGCTGCCGCCGAGCTTGGCACCGACGTGGAAGTAGTCGTACCGGTAGCCGTCGTTCGTCCGACCAATCCAGCTGTACGCCTGCTCACCCGGTGAGCACCGCGCGTACGCGTCGACGAACCCGTGGCTCTCCAGCGTCTCCAGCAGTCCGAACTCGAACGGCAGAAACCCCGCGTGCAACGGTTGGTGGTCCCGCGCGATGACGTTGTAGTCCCCGCCGACCACCAACCGCTCGCGTAGCTCGTCCGGCAGTTTGTCCAACCCCGCCAGCAGCGAGCTAATGAACCGCTCCTTCTTCTCGATCTTGTCTACGCTGCGGTCCCGGCTCGGCACGTACACCCCGAGCACCGCCGTACGCGGCGTGGTGGCCAGCTCGACGCCGGCCACCCGCCCCGGCAAGCTGACGCCGCTGGTCAGCTCATCCAGTGTCCGTTCCACCTTGACCCGGCTGACCACCGCCGTGCCGCGGTCGCCGCTGCTGTCGGCTGCGTACGCCACCGCGAAGCCCGCAGCACGAAACTGCTCCAGCAGGTACGCCGTTCCCGGCCCGCCGCTGGTCTCAGTCAGGACGAAGACATCCTCCGGCCGCGCCGCCAGCCACCCCAGCAGCGCTTCGGCCCGCTGTCGCGCGGCAGCCCCGATGTTGACGGTCAAGATCGACAGCATTGTCGCTCCTCCGGCGAGCTACTTCGTGAGCAGGTGAAGATGTGTGACGATACGGTGCGCAATCCGCGCTGGCGTTTGACCCCGGCACTTCACGATGATTTGCGTCCAGCCATGCGCCTGCAGGAACTCGTACGCCTCGCGGTAGAGCCGCAATTCTCGTTCTGGCGAGCCGGCCGTTTCCAGGCGCGACCGCTGCCGCCGCTCAGCCAGTCGTACGGCAATCCGTTCGGGGCTCTCGCTGAGGTACACCGACAGGTCCGGCCGCCGAACGTAGCGGTTGTAGCTCCAGATCTCGGCCACGGACATGCCATCGAGGCGTTGCAGCACCAGCGACGACTGCACATAGCGGTCTGACAGCACGTACTGGCCGGCGTCAACGGCGGGGCCAACCTCTCCCTCCAGATGCGCGTACCGGTCGGCGGCGACACCGAGCGCCAGCGCGCGGCCCTGCAGCGTGGCTTCACCCGAGCGCAGCAATCGCCCCAGCGGCGTAGCGGACGGTTCCGTCGTCGGATGGACGGACAGGCCGCGCTCCCGGAGCTGCGCGGCCAGCTCGGCGCAGACGGTGGTCTTGCCGACGCCGTTCGGTCCCTCGATGGCCACGAACAAGCCGCGCACATCGGTCTTACTGGTCACTTGGTCTCCGCCCAATTTGCAGCAACGGTTGTCTGTTTGGCAGCGGACACTGCTCGGTGTCAACTTCGCCGATACGCAGCCCGCGTGAGATGAGTGCGGCTGGACATCCCTTGCCACATGCGCTATTCAGGCCACACGCGGTGCAGGTAGCGTTCGTTCCCATCCGCAGACGGCTCGCCAAGTCATATTGGTCGAGCGCATGCGCGACTTCTTCATTGAGAATGTTGCCGACCAGAAACTCACTGTCGGCGTACGGCGACTGCGGTGTCCGTGCCGCAAAGACCAAGTAGGGACAGATCGCGGTGGCGCCGTCGGCGAAGACGTAGATCAGCTTACCGGCGTCGCAGCCGGCCAGTGGCTTGTCCTCGTTGGGAAACCGGATATGCACCAGGTCGAGACCGCGCTCGGCGAAGCGCTCCGTCACCGTACGGATGGCGCGCATCTTGTCGGCGTTGGCCGCCAGCCGGCCTTGACTCTTGACGCCTCGCCCAAATGAGGACAGCGGATTCATGAGCACGTACTCGGCGCCGACCTCGACCGCGAACTCACACAGCGCGGCGAACTCGTCCACGGCGGTCAAGGCGTTCGGCGTCGACAACAACCCTTGCAGCAATCCAGCTGCTGCGAATTTCCGTGTCGTGTCTACGGTCGTCTCGAACGAGGCCTGGTTCCCGCGGAACTTCCCATGGCTTTCCTGCCGGAAGCCGTCGAAGCTGACGTTGACATGCACGTTGCCTAATTGCTCCAAAAACGAAATGTCGTCATCGCTGGTCTGTGTGGCGTTGGTGCAGATGCCGAGCGGCAGCCCCGAATCCGTCACGGCCGTGCAGATCTCGCGCAGCTGCGGATGGACAAAGGGCTCGCCGCCGGTCAAGGTGATGCGCTCCACGCGCGCCGCCTGCAACCGAGGCAGCACCTTGCCGGCAAAGTCGTCGAGCGCCAGGTGCTCACCCCAGTTTCCTGACGATACAAAGCAATGCGCGCAGTGCAGGTTGCAGCGCTCGGTGATCTGCACCAGCGCCTTACGGCCGTCGCCGGCGACCGACGTACGGAAATAGCAGGAACTGGCGTGCGTGTCGATCAGCAGGGATCGCTTCATGGTGCGTACCTTTCCGAACTCCGACAGGAGTTCTCGCAAATCGAGATGGATGCTCGAAATGCCAGCGCCTGAGCTTGCGGAAGAACCTCCGGGCTCATGCCACCCCGCGACAAAGCGGCACCAGCACCGGAGGCCTCCCCAGCTCATCCGCCGACCAGATCCGCTGCCCGTGGGGTTCAAAAGCAGCGAACATCCCCACCCAGCCGGCAGATGAGACTTTCGCCGGCCAGCTAATCCGGCCGGATGCGCGGCAACCGCATGGTGGCCGTCCCGACCGGCGTCACCGTGACCGTCATCGAGCCGTCGTCGCGCAGCTGCACCCGTGGCTTCGGCTGGGGCGACTGCCGGTGGCTGCGCGGCCGCGGCTGGCTGGTGTCGAGCACAACCAAGCCCGTGTCGGACTTCGGCTTGGCAGCTGCGCACGAGTCGAAGTCGGCCAGCCGCAAGCCGGCCGCCACGATGACTTCTTCGGCGTGCTGGTGGATCTCACACGTCCATGGCTGGCAGCACCGCCGACAAATGCTCTTGCCCTTGCGCGAAATCGGCTGGTGCTGTTGCAGCTGCTCAATCGCCGTCTTGACTAGCTGCGGCGTCGCCGTCAGCAGGGGCCGTTCCTCGGCCGGCGGCTCGTCAGTCACGGCAACCATCCACCAATGAGGCGTCGTCGTCCAGGTTGTTTTTTCCGTACGACGCAATGAATGTCGCCGTGTCCAACTGCAGGAGGTACGAGGCCCAGCTCTGGCAGGCGTGCGCCGCCAGGTCTTCGCCGTACGCGGCGTAGTGCCGAGCCACGGCCAGGTAGATGGCGCGCTCGCGCTGCATCATCGCGTGCAGCTGGTCGGTGGCGGTCGTCGAGCGGTCTCCGCCATCCCGAATGCTGGCCAGGAGTTCGTTCTGCTCGACATGCACTGCCAGCAGCTCACACCAGCGGCGGCGCAGAAAGCCGTGCCCGTCGACCAGCACATCCGGCCGGCCGCGAATCCATTCCGCCACCTGCCAGCGCCACCGGGCCACCGGACTGCCGAACCTGGCGTGCAAATGCCGCTGTGCCACCGGCCCAACCGACACCAAGAATTTAGGCATGGTCGTCATCGCCATCGGGCAGCTCGCCATCCAGCAGCTTCCGGCAGCCAAGGCACGTCCGCATCGAGGCGTTGTTCGTGACGAAGATTCCAGCCATAAAGCCGAGCAGCAGAAAGAAGAACGCATCCATGAGTCGTCCTTGACACTGGAGGAATGAGAGGTACCAACGCCAGCACGAATACCGTGGCCGGCTAGGCAAAGCAGGCCACTGCTCGCCGTCTCCGTGCTGGCGTTGGGGGCTAGCTGCCGCCGTTGCGGTACGGCCGGCAGCGAAGCGGCTGGTGGTTCGTTCACGACGGTTCGTCCAAAGCGTCGGTTTCGTACTGCGCCAGCCACAGCTGCTCGACGTACCGCTGGGCATCGAACTGCCGCAGGTGTGCCGCCCAGCTCCAGTGCACGTACGCGGCCGGGACATCGTCGTCGCGAGCCCGTAGTTCACCGAGTTGTTGGCAGATCTTGGCTTCACGCTGCACCAGCTGGTGCAGTTGGGCGGCCAAGGTCGGCAGGCTGATGCCTTCGCCGACGCGAGCGCGTACGGCGTCCTTGTCGTCAAGGACATCCAGGAGCTGGTTGGACAGTGCGGCGTAGACGCGTCGCGCCAAGGTGGACGACTTGCGCTCAGTCACGCTGGCCACCACCAAGCGAATCCTCTGCCAAGTCCAGCCAGGTCTGCTCGACGTATTGCTGCGCGTTCACTGTTCGCAGGTGGCCGGCCCAGGCGTCTGCCAGAAAGGCCGCGCACAGGTCGCCTTCATCCGCCCGGAATCGGCTCAAGCGTTGGCAAATTCTGGCTTCGCGTTTCAGAAGCCCGCTCAGTTCACGAGATAACGCCAGCCAGTTGCCGTCGCGCTGTCCGACGCGGTTAATGACCGCGGCCTTGGCCACGACGACCGCTTCTAGCTCGTCTGAATGCACGAGGTAGCGCTCAGCAGCCCCGACGCGGTCGCGGAACCGACGCCGGTGCCAGAACGGGACGACCGTTCGGCGACGAGGGGCGATCACGCCGGCATCCCCGCCTGCAACGACGTACCGAGCAGCTGCTCCGCCACGCGCTGTCGCTCATACCGCCGTAGCCGCGTCACCACCGATGACACGGTGTGCCACTGGCGTACGCCGTGGCCGACGTCCAAGGCCATAACCGTCTGGCCGCAATCACCACAGCAGCCACCCAATAGCTCGACATGGCCTTCGACGACCGGCACCGCGTCAATGCGGCTCGGCGTCACCACCTCGTGCCGCTCACAAATCTGCACGCGGCTCATCCCTTCACGTTCAACGAATGGGAATGCGGCTCATCCGGCCGCCCGAAAAGTTCAATGAGTGGTGCAAAGTTCTCGGACCCGGCGCGGTCGCTCAGCCCGCCAAGCAAGCACTGGCAGAACCAGCACCGAGCCGCCACCAGAAAGACCTTCGTGTCCGCCGGCACCCAGAGCTGGAGACCGACGCCGGGGACGTAGCGGTCGTACGGCTGGTGGTGGCCGTGGCGGCAACGCATGCAGTCAGATCTCCGTCCGGCCGCACTGCAGCACGTTGGACATGGCCTGCCATTCACCGATGCGTTCCGGCGCCTCGCGCTGGCCCAGGCCCAGCAAATTGGCGCCGCAGCACTGGCACCTGGCCCCGATGAGTTCGACATGCACATCGCCGACCCAGACCTCAAGTCCAAGACCGGGCAGGTAGAAGCCCATGGGCCGGTGCTCCCGGCTGGCACAGCTGTGCATGTCAGATCAGGGAGTTTGGTGAGGCCGGGAACTTCCGGCAGATGTACTCGGTGACCGTTTCCCAGGCCGCGGTGGGATCACCATCGGGCTTGCAGAGCATGCGGCCACAGCGCACGCAGCGCACCAAGGCCAACGTCTCGTGCGGCCGGCAGATGGCGCCGGCCGATTCGCCGGGAACGTGGGTATGCGGGCGATACACGGCGTCCTCCGGGTTTGTGACGACCAACACGCCCTGATTGAACCGCGCCACGCACCGTCATGGCAATACCCAAGTGAGACATGCCCAAAAAATTGATACCTGAGATACCATGCCCATTGAACCCTTGGTCATTTGCCTTCCCGAACGGTGGGCATGTCTAATTGGGCGCGGCACGCGCCCATAAAGAAGGAGGCGGTATGTCGGAAAGCGTGGTTGGCGCGACAGTCCTGCGCCGGGAGATCGCCCGGCGTTTTGAGGCACTGCGCCGCCAGGCCGGCCTGACGCTGGAACAGCTGGCCAAGGCCGTCGACAAGGGGCGCACCACGATTCAGCGCATCGAGGAAGGCGAGGAGAGCGTCCGCTTCCGCGAGGTCGACGTACGCGCCATGCTCAAGGTCCTCGGTGCCTCGCCGGAAGAGACCGAACTACTGGTGGCACTCACGGCCGAGACGCGCAACAGCAAGAAGACCAGCTGGTGGCAGGCCTACAACTCGACGGCCTTACCGAGCTGGTTCAAGCTGTACGTCGCGCTGGAAGACTCCGCCGAGACCATCTCCAACTACGAAGCCGAGGTGGTGCCCGGTCTGCTGCAGACCGGTGCCTATGCCGAGACGCTGTTCCGCATCGTCTCGCTTCACCCCGATGACGACGAGATTGAGAAGCTGGTCAAGGTACGCCTGGAACGACAGTCGCTGCTGACCCGGCCGCGGGCACCACACCTATCGGTCGTACTCAACGAAGCCGTCGTCCGGCGCCCGATTGGTGGCGCGGCAGTCATGGCCGAGCAGCTCCAGCACCTCCTGGACATGATGCAACGTACCTCGATCTCGGTGCGCATCGTGCCGTTCAGCGTCGGCGCACACGGCGGCGCGGCCGGCTGTCCGTTCAGCATCCTCAACTTTCCGATCGACCACCGGACACGAAAACCAATCGAACCGCGCACGGCCTACGTGGAGACTCTGACTGGGTCGCTGTTCTTCAATGACCCCGACGAAGTCGAGCAATACCAGCACATCTGGCAGAACCTGGAGGCCTGCGCGCTCGACCAACAGGCATCGGCCACACTCATCAGAGAAGCGATAGAAGGGCACTCCCGTGAATGACCTGAGTGGCGCAACCTGGCGCAAAAGCACCCGCAGCAACGGCGCCGGCGGCAACTGTGTCGAGGTCAGCGATTACCTGCACGAACAAACACTCGTACGCGACAGCAAGCTCGGCGTAGCCTCGCCCGTTCTGCACTTCAGTGCGGCGGACTGGCGAGCGTTCATCGACGGCTTGCAGACCAGCCAAGGTGGCTTCCGGGCCTGAGCAATCATCGACGCACTGCGCCTCAGCCGTTTGGCTGGGGCGCCGTTGTTTGCTCGATGACTGTAGCCGCATCACTCGGTCAATCCCGCCAGTCACAGGACGATCGCCCCTGCCGCTGCATACCCGTTCATACACAGACTGTCCCAACCTGCTTTCCAACGTTGGGAACGTGCCATGCATGACAGCAATGGCCTTGAACTGCTTGACCATGACCAATGCCTCGATCTGCTGGCTACGCAGCCAGTGGGCCGGATCGTCTATACCCTTCGCGCCATGCCGGCCGTCCTGCCAGTCACGTTTGCTGTGCACAACGGCGGCATCGTCATCAAAACCAACGCCAGCAGCCGCCTGGCCAAGGCCACCCGCGGCGCGATCGTTGCCTTCGAGGTCGACGAGTACGACCAAGCCGTCGAGCGCGGCTGGAGCGTGGTCATCATCGGGCCGTCCGAGGAAGTCACCAAACCGGCTGAACTGGCCGCCATCCGCAGCTTGCCGCTCAAGCCCTGGACGACGTACCAGCGGCAGACCTTCATCAGCATCCGGCCCCATGTCGTCACCGGCCGCCGACTGCGACAGGCTACGACCAGCGGGTCTAATGGCCGTACACAGTCTGCCTGTTGAGTTGCGGTCAGCCGTCATTCGGCGTGGCCGACCACACCTTTGACCACTTGTTCAGGCGCTGGCCTCCGAGGATGGTGGCGGTCATGGACAGCTACACGAATCTTGTGGGCTGGGACCGCCTCCAGCTGCCCGAGCGCGTCAACCTACGCCGGGGCTGCGCGATTGCTCACCGCACGGTTGCCGATACACAGCTGGCCTTGTGCGGTGCCGTACTTCAGGTCGTGACGCCACAGCTCGACTGGTTCGACATTCCGAGCGTGCACCGCTGCCGAGAGTGCAGCCGTGTACGGATGGCCGCCTGACACTTGCCAGCTGTGCCGTTCTAGTTACAGGCTGCTCGGCCGTCAGGCACCATGTCCGGTATGCCAGACGAGAGCTTGGAGCAATCCTTCGCCAAGCTCCAAAGCATCCAGAACCGCTACCGCGGCATGCTGCTCGGCCAGGAGCGCAACGACTGGTGCAACCGGACGGCCAGCGATCTCCAGAAGTACGTCCCGTGGGTCTGGTCGCAACGTGAGCAGAAGTGGGTACAAACCACATGCATGGCCGCCCTCGTTATGACTGACCTGGACGGTAGCAACGAACAGCGGCTCATCACGGCCAGCGGCAAGCGCGGCCGGCCGCCGGCTGAACTGCGCGAGATCATCGAGCACTACCAGTTCGAGCAGGTGCCACTCGACGACGAATGGATCCACGCCGAGGTACGCGGGGTGTCGTTCGTGAAGCGCAGCGGCAAGCAGCTGCAGGCCATTGGCGCCGGGTTTGAGGTGTGCAACCCATGCGACGACCTCATCCGAGCCGAGGGCATCAAGCCGGCCACCATCACGAAACGACAGGCCGACGCTCTACGGAGCCAGCGCAAACGGCCCGGCGGTCTCGGCCCGTATGATCCACCACCACGCCCGTCAGGAGGTCCGAAACATGGTCGCTAGCCGGTTGCGCATGCTGGCCGCCGAGCTGTGGCAGCAGCTGCAAGCCGCCGATGCCGCAACGCAGCGGCAGGTGGCGTACGCCGTAACCACCATGGCGATGGATGCTGCGCCAGTTACGAATGGGCGAGCGCAGATCGAGCACGCCTTCAGCTTGGGTGCCTACGGCGAGACGGAGTTGCGCACCTGGCTCAAAGGCATGCGCGACGCCGCGGAGGCGGCCAGCTGGGAAGCCAAGGAGCTGGACAACAACGAGGCCGAGGCCGACCGGCAATGGCGGCAGGCACGCGGATACGAGACGGCGTACTTGGCGCTGTTGAGCGACGCGGCGGAAGCTGCTGGCGAGGCAGTGTACGAAGCTGCGGTATTGGTTGGAGAAGAGCAAGTCACCGCGCGGGCGCAGCGTATTTTGGCGTAGCGTGCGTGACAATATGTCGGCGGTGTACAGGCCTCGGATTGGTGCCTTCGGTGTGGCTAGCCGCAGTCACCAGGAATCGGGTTACATGGCTGCGCGTTCCGCCGGCAGCGTTCGATAGGAAGTTTGCTCGACGCCGAGCTTTGGGGACCGGATGCGGGACGCGATAGAGGCTAAAGGCCCCGAGCCGCCCACGCGTTCGGCTGATATTTATGGCAGTTAACTTCAGCGGCGTCAAGCCGCCGGCATTTCGAGACACCGCCGCGCGTCGTTAACCTTCAGTGCATACATGATCACCGTAACTTCTCGGTGCCTTCATCATCCAATCGGTCCCGATTCCTCGAATCTTTAGGCAAAAGGCACATGACCCCACCGACGCACGAGGACGATCTGAGAAAGCCGGCCATTGAGGTATCGACATCACAACGGCCCTGGGGACGACTCAGGTTCGATAGCCGACACCGCGCGGCGACGTTAGATCGAAACGTGACAAAAGGGGGTCGAGTATGAAAATTACGCTTGACAACAATCTCTTGATTGAACTCGGTCTCTCACGCTTGGAAGCACGCCAGAAACGGGAAGTACTGGAGCGTTTCAACGACGTGCTCGAACTACGAGTTGGCAGTCGAATCTACCGACTAATGAGCGACGACCAGGTCCACGAGTTTTCTGCTATTACGCATCTCGACGAGGAGGACGCCTCACCGAATAACAACCAAGAAGAAGGAGCTACCTGGCTCGCTGGCGTAGTGCCAGAACACGAAATAATCGTGTCTCAAGAGTTTCAACATATGAAGAAATACATGCAACAACGTATACCGGCGATAATTGCCGACCACGACGGCCCTCCTAGTGAATCTAGCAAAACCAGTAGGAAGTGACGCTCAAGATGTCCAATCCCCATCAGATGATGCCACTGCCGGAACCGCACGCAGGACACGTCGCGCAGGTTCTTGCCACCATTGCCCGATCACGAAAAGAACTGGCGGCGTGGCACAATCGTCGTGACTTCTCCACAACGATGCTTGATAGGAGAAGTGAGTCGGTCATCGCCATCACTGGGCGGCGAGGCGCCGGAAAGACCACCGTTCTGCACAGCATCTGTTCCCAACTCCAGACCAGGAAGGACATCGTTCTCTCGGTTATACGACCGGAGTTCTTCTCGGCGAACGACTCAGTCTTAGGCATGGCCCTCGCTAGCCTTGAGCGAACACTCGGCCAGAAATACGAAGGCTTACTTACACACGCCATCGACGATGACACAACAATATCAACGGCACTTTACAGACTTTTCCGCAGAGCCAGTATTGTTGGGGCACGGGAGTTAGGATACGACCGTCCTCTTGCGCAGTCGCTAGACAATATTGCGGACGACTTCGTCCGCTCTGCGTCAGCAGGCGCTGCGTTCATCGATCAATGGTCGGAACTCGCTGGCCGTGTATTCAGAGAAATTGGCGATGGACAAGGCATCTTGATTGTACCAATCGACGATGCCGACTTAACGCCAGAACTTCTACCGAGAATACTCGTTGACTTGCGGATACTTACCTCCGCCCCTGGCGTTATCTGCCTCGTATGTATTGATATAGATGAGGCTAGATTCGCCTTGGGTGAACACTATCTTCGAGCCTATCCACACCTGGGCAGCGATGCCGCGTACCAAATGGAACTTCAGCAACGGTTGAATGGAATAATCGAAAGCCAGCTGGCCAAAGCGATACCGCCACAGCGCCGGATCACCATCCGCGAGCTCTCCTTGCGAGAACGGCTCGCATACTTCCCTCTAAACACGCCGTCCAGTGAACCGCTCCTGGACTTGCTGGCCAGGTTTTCACTGCCAGCCGGAGGCGCACCTGCAACAACACTAGCAGAGCTATTTACACTCGGCGACAAGGACCAACCGTCCCCATACGCACGCTGCCTCTCGTCTAATCCGAGAGACTTAGAAAGTCTGCATTTTCAGCTTCAGAAGGCCAGGGCGGAGAGAGCAGACCTAGGCGCGCGGCTTGCAGTGCGTGCCATACTGGAGCATGGGCTCCAATTTGGTCTCCGCAATTCGCCGGTATCTATACGAGCATCGGATTTGATGACCTTTGATCCTTCTTTCGGCACCAATACCTTACGTATCGACTTTGAAAAGATTGGACTTGCCCTGCATCGCCCTTCCGAGACTCTTACCCTACCTACCCGCAGCCTACCCTCTGGTTCCGAGATTGCACTCGGATTACTTAGCGAAACCGTCGGAACGCTCAGTGAGAGACGTGGCGGAGAGCGCATGTCCGCGCGCATCGACGTCGCAGCTACGAACTCGCTCCTCCTCGCTCGCGAGTTCAGCTATTCCCAACGACTCGTGGACGAAGAAAGTATTGGTGGCCTTCCTAGCAAGGGCGGGATGAACGGCTCTAACGCTGTCCGTGTGAGTCTCGGCATGGAGCGAGTCGACAACCTCCTGCTTTTGCATCCGGCATGGGAGGGCCATTACGACTACTTTCTCGTATCAAAGGCATGGGCAGAAGTACATCAGGCGGTTCGAATAGCCCGGACTTCGGCAACAGACCATAAGAGTATAATTGCCGCCGCGACACTGGAGTGGTGGAGAATACATGCGCACATCCAACGCGAGCGGACATTACCGTCATCTCTCGGCGACATCGTGCGTAGCTGCGCGAACGCAGGTGCACTTGAAGCAAACTTCGAATCCGTGTGGCGGAGTATCGAGCATCTGTACAGGAACGAGCTAGAACGGAACGAAGAGCGCGCCAGGGACTTCGTCTTCTGGGTGGAAGTGTACCTTCTCTTCATTTGTCATCCCGCTATCTGCCCACGCTGGTTTACTGAGAAGCTACTGAAGTCTCGGCAGAGGATGGTCGACCAATTCGGACGAGGACCTATCGCCAATTCGCGCCTTGCTGCGCGCATGTCCGAACGGCTGCGAAAGTCGACCCAGGCATCCTGGATCGTTCCGTTTATTGAGTTGACGAAGTTCTTCGACGAATCAGTTGCTTATGACATAGAGCGCCTGCACCGAGCGGCACAGGCCGAGCGTCAACGCGCCCTGGCCGTACGCATTGGCGAGAGCTCGGTAAGTACAGCAACGGATATGTCACCTGACCAGGACGCCCTACACTCGGCGGCAATTGTGGCGTTACGTGAACTGGAAGCTGACGCGAAGGCAGAGCCAAAGCCATGACCACAACTGGCTTCAGCAACGGCGCACAGGTTGACTTCGTCTTAAATGTTACCAAGCATGCGTTCTGTATTACCGAATCACTAAACATCGTCGGCGACCTACAAGCTGACTGGTTCGCCGAACTTGCCGATGCCCTCGCAGGTGCACATGGCGTCAACGCTGCAACTGTCACTGAGAGACTTACGACGTTGGCGGGCGAGATGCGTCCCGGGCCTGCATGGATACAGCTGCTGAAGTTCGCTGTTCTGAGCGTTCGTGACTACATCGATCCCAATGACAAGGCCCGCAGCAGCTTGGATCCTTTACGGAGCCTTCGCAGAATTATGCCTTATGAAATAATCGAGCTTGTGACGCGCCAATCTCGCGCAGACCTCCTTAGGAGCTTCGCGCGGGAGGAGGTCAAGCAGGTGTTTACGTCCGGCGTTGCCGATGCACACGTTCATTCCGGCGGTGCTACACCGCTGTGCACCATGCTCGACCTCGTATTTGCAAACATTGCAGGGCACATACCAGCCGCATTGGGAAACGCAACAACTCCCCGCGAGTCAGATAAATCTGATACAACACTCCGGATTCCCGACCTCGGCGGTCACGACGCTGCTGAGTGGACAACTCGCCACCTCTATCCACTCGTCTTAGCGTTGAGCTGGGTCGCAGCGCTGTTGAGTCGCTATGCCATCGACTGGCGTGAGAACGCACGACGTTACGGCGGCCCGCCTGGGAACTGGGCGATACAAGGGAAGCTCTGGGTAAAGACGGCGCAACTCGTACGCAATCCCGAGATGATTACGGTCGGGAGGCTGCGGCCGTACTGGGAGGGGCTTAGCAGGCTGCAAATCGCAGACTTCGAACCCCATTTTGCTAATTTAAAACTTGCACTCCGGAAAGCAATTGAGGATCCCGGTAAAGTATCGGATCAGGCGACCACAACCCTACTCAGAGGTGTGGCGACAGCCATCTGTATTTTACACAGCTCGATGACTTCCCCGCTTTCAAGTAATCTGGCTACATTTTCATCGCGCTTCAAGCTACAACGCGACTTTCGAAAAATTCATCTATCAAGCAACAGACCGTCGAGTGACTGGGAGCTGCCGGGCGTCTTGAGGGTAGCCAAAGCGCTTGATCACCTTAGTACTAATACGCTTCTTACAGCCGTAGAGTTGCGAAAGACGATCAAGATGCCGACCCCGAGCCCTACACGTCCCGCTGAAGCTGAAATCATTGACGACGTTACAGAGCACCTACGGGGCATCTCTGCGTACATGCGCGAAGAGGGGAACACTCCCACTGTTTCGGTACAGATGCCGATTGGCTATGACCGAACGCAACCGACAGTGAACGAACCTGCTACAACCTCGCAGGGCGTTCGACATAAGACTCAACTATTGAGCGCGCTAGCGCTTTCGCAGGGTATCGCTCAAGTTCTGCGACGGGAGCCGACGCTGCGTCGATTCATAGGAAGCGTCGACGTGACCGGGCCGGAGCAGGAGACGCCTAACTGGGTCTTCGCAATCGCCTACCAATACTTAGATACTCTGGTAAGAGGGCATCTGCCGAACCTGGCGCCTCTTAGCTATGCCGTTCATGCAGGCGAATACTTTGGCAGCCAGCTACAAGGTTTGCGGCGGATATCGGAGGCGACGACCTTCGGCGTTCCTGTAACTCGAATCGGCCACTGCTTAGCACTTGACCGGAGTCGTAAACACAGCGGTGGCGAGAGATATTCTTATCGAGGCGGTGACGTACTGAACGACCTTTGTTGGGCGGCAAGTTTCGCGTCAAGAAAACAAATCATGCTCACGAAGAGCGCCTCGACAAGTCTTCGTCATTGGCTCGGTCAGGCTAGCGAATTTGTGTTCGGAATGGCAGTTCCACAGACAATCTTGGTCGACTGGTACGACAGCCGGTTCTCAATGGGGGCACTCGCTAGAGTCGGCGTAAACAGCCTGCAAGCACCTAGCCTTGATTACCCTATCCGATGGCATCCCGCCATCGAGCGACAGATTCCTTTGGACCACTCGACGCTAAGCGACACCCTGCTTGCCGCGGCAACATTCGAGTGCAGCTATACGTGGCGGGAAGGTGGACGGGTCCACCAGATCTCATATGCGGATCGAGAGGAGATGAACTTCGGCGCTTCAGAGATCGACCGTCTCTCGGACGAACTATACGAACAACTTCGCCCTCACGTGGTGCGAGACCTAATTGCCGGGGGCGATGATGGGCGCCCAATCATTGTTGAGTCATGCCCATCTTCAAATCTAGCCCTGGGCGGATACGGTAGTTTCTGGGAGCACCCACTCAAGAAGTTCCTCGATGAGGGACTGCACTGCACGGTGAATACCGACGACCCGGGAATATTTGTTTCGTTGATTGAGGAGGAATTTATTGCGTTGTTCGGAACCTACAGATTCGACCTCGATGAGATTCGCGAGTTGATACAGAGAGGATTGTCCGAGACCGCTAAGGGCATGGCGCCAGCCGGCGAAAATGCTGCCTATTATTTTGGACTCCTTGACACAGTAAGACGAACCTTCTAGTACCATCTGGCGTGATCGCACCAGGCAGCCTGGCAGCAGCGCCGCTCGGTCTGCCACCACACTCGTTTGAATGATGACGCCATTGATGGGGACAGGTCGTCTAGCGTGTGATCAAGCACTGTAGTAGCCGCCCGACGCACGGCATTGTTGCCTACCGCAAGAAGATCGCGCCAAACAGCCAAACCTGCGGAAGGGTCGGAAATTGCCAATCGGCCAAGAATATCGATAGAACGAACCTGACATCGTTCGTCATTACTCTGTATAAGACGTTCACATATCGCCCGAGCGAGTTCGACAGGGCTTGGCGCGGGAGTAACGCCAGAATGCTCATCGGGATGCGACATTGAAGATGCTCTCGGAGCGCAACAGATGAACTCGCTGTTGATGAAGTCATCTATCTCAGCGGCCAAGTACTCTTTGGCCGAGTCGGTGGATCTAGGTAAACCTTGATATTTTTCTGGTGTGCCCATTTTGACGCCTCCTAACCTACTGGTCAGTAATAACACACTTTGACTTCAAGATCAAATGTGAAGAGTCGGCTGCTCCGTTCGACGTAGGTCGGCTGCCGAGGCACATTACTCTGCGGGGATCCGAAAGTCATTCTCAGCCATCTTCGATGCCGAACTTTCCAAGTGGTTCAGGCTGGGAGCATCCGCTCAAAGAGCGAAAGCCCCCAGCCCGTCATTCGACCACCTCCCGGCTACTCAGCCCGAGCAACGGATGTGTCTAGCCGTTGCCCGGCGAGCCCTCCGGCTTAGCAGTCTTCCGTCCCGAACTCGGCTTGCTCAGCGGCCGGACGACAGTGTCGTCCGTCTTCGCTGTCGGCGCCTCCGCCCCAAACAACGACTGAATCGCCGACTGCTGCGCCATGGCCTCGCGCTGGATCTCCTCCAACGCCGCCTTGGCCTTGGCCGCAAAGCCTGACTCGGAACGCTTGTACTCGACGTAGTGCTCAACCGCGCGTTTCACCGCGTCGGCGAGCGACATGTCATCGAGTTGCGCCACCAGCGCAAACTGCGCATGCAGTTCGTCTGACAGCTTTACTCCCAGCGTTTTCACGCCGGAACGGGCAGGATCGGTCATGACCGATACCTCCTCGGGGTGGTGCGGCCCGCAACCACAGCGTCCAGTCCTGTGACCAGACACCTTCACTGGTTGCGACAACCCGGCGTTCGGGTGACCGCAGGCTCCCGAGGACGAGAGCCAAGAGGTCTGACGGCTTACGCCGCCGCGGCCATACCACCCCTTGGTTGTCCGCGTGCTGCTGCGATCCGCTCCTCAGCGATCTCCGCGTATGCCGGATGCAGCTCGACACCGAGCCAGTCCCGCTTCAGCCGTTCCGCCACGACGCCGGTGGTGCCACTGCCCAGGAATGGGTCAAGCACCAGGCCCAGCTCGCTTCCCACGCCGGCACCGCACCCGCACGTCGGCAGCAGCTTCCCGCGCCGCGCCGGCTGGCCAGCTTGCCGAATCGCCAACCGCCGCCACGGCAACCTGCACCGTACGCACCGCGCTTCCGGACACCCCGCCAGGATGGCTCGCTCCACGAGCTTCGGCGAGAACGTGGCAAAGTGCTGTCCCTTGAAGCCCACCGTGGGCAACCGCCACACGTCGCCGGGGTTCTTACCTAGCGGATGCCCGACCACGCCGGCGGCCTGGAGCTTGGCCAGCCCGGAACCGCCGTCGCTGTTCGGCCCGCGCCAACTCGCCGGCACGCTGTCGACACCCGGCTGGGCCGTCGACCGCGGTGGCCGTACCACACTGACATGCGGCTGCCGGATGGCGTCCAGGTCAAAGAAATACCGCTTTTGCCGCGCAAACACGTACACAAACTCGTGCGTCGTACTCAGTCGGTCGCGTACCGGGCTCGGCATGGGATTCGTCTTGCTCCAGATGACCTTGTTGCGCAGCGTCCAGCCATCTGCCACCAACGCCGCGGCCAACCGTTCCGGCGCCAGCAGCAGACTCTTCGGTGGCGCGCCTTGCTTGTCATGCAAGCTGTAGCTGTCACCGAGATTCAGCCAGAGCGTGCCCGTCGGCACCAGCACCCGCGCCACTTCCGCCATGACCTTCCGCAGCATGCCAACCCACGTCCCGACATCCGGCTCCAGCCCGAACTGTCCTTCAATTTGGTAGTCCCGCAGCCGAAAATACGGCGGACTGGTCAAGACTATGTCCACGGAGGCATCCGGCAACCGGAACAGCTCGGCCCGTGCGTCGCCAACCAGCACTGTGTGGCGTGGCAGCTCGTCGACGCGGCCGGCGGGATTAGACATCCGTGCGGAAGACATAGATGCCTCCTCCCGGCCGGGCAACCGTTTCGTAGGTGCTGCTCAGGTCATCCGCTAGCCCCTCGTAGTCAATGTGCACATGCTCCGCCAGCCAGTCCGGAACGTGCTGCTGGAAGTTGCTGTCGTCCATGGCAGCGACGTGGGCCTCGGCCCAAGCCTCCGCAGTGTCGTACGCGCCTTCGTAAGCGTCGCGGAAGGTGTCCAGGTCGTTGAGGTTGTGCAGGCCGACGACGGCCACGTACGCCGCATACGCCTCGCCGTGCTCGCGTAGGCCGCTAGCCAGCTTGGAAATCGTGGCGAAGCTGGGATGCTCGCCCAGGTCATCCGCCAGGCCCAGTTCGCCAAAGTCGCTGTAGTCGAAGACCGCGGCTTCCTCGGCGCCCAGCTGGTGACTGCCGCGCAACATGAACCGCGCCGCGTCAGTCAAGTCTTCCGCGCTGAGCGTGGCATCCATCCAGGCACCATGCAGCCGACCCGCGTTGTAGTCCGCCAGCCCACCGACCCATATCTCTGGGTCCAGCCGAGCGCTCCCAGACCCGCGACCCGTCGCCCCGGCCGTGGCCGACTCGTACGCCGCATGCTCCCGTTCCAGCTGCTCCCACTCCTCTGCCAGCCGCTCGCTGGAGTCGGTCTCAAAGATCCGGACATCCCCGTAGGGTGTGCGCAGCATGACCATGCCGCCGGGCCGATCGTTGCCGTACGGGCAGCGGCCCACCCAGATTTTGTTTGTCTCTGCGCGATTGCTGAGTTCGGCGTCCGCCTGGCTAGCAAGCTCGAACAGGGCTCGCAACCGCGCGGCGTAGGCTGCTGCTTCGTCCAGGTCGCTGGTCTGCTCGTCGTCGACGTGCCAGGTAGCCGCGTCAGCCCACGAGAAGGTGTCAAGCTCCGCGGTGGGAGCTTCGGGAGTCCGCACGGCCGCAGCATCCGCAGAAGAACCAGCGGCATGTACGCCACGACGCCGGTGGGTGTGGTCCTCGCCTAGCTCGTTCCAGCCGGGAATGTCGGCGGTCTCGCCGGCTTCCTGCCGACTGTTGACGTACGAACCGAGCGCCAGGATTTCCTGGTCGTAGCCGCTGTCGGCGTTGACCATGTCATCTAATTCCGCCACGACGCCATGCGCCTCGATGGCGCCAGAGCCGGCTAGTTCCGCCAATGGCCCCATACCAGAGGGACGGAGGCGGCGGGCAATCTCGCGGGCCGTGAGGTGGTCGATGTCGCGGCCTTCGGCCTCGGCAGCGGAGAGGCCATCTGAGATGAGCCAGTCGCGGTGGCGCTCAACTTCGGCGGCATCCCAGACGGCGTGGCGGCGGGTGAGCTCTTGGCTGGCGCGGTCGGCCCAGTCGGGAATGGCAGCGATGGCACCTCGGGAAGCGCGGTCGGCGCAGTATGCCGCTAAGGCGTCCATGGCGCCTTCGTAGTCGATGTCTTCGGCATTGGCGGCAGCGATTTCGGCGGTCAGGCGCTCGGGGTCGAGCTCGCCCGTACGGGCCAGCTGGAGGAAGGCCGAGTCCACGCCGCCGTGGTAACTGAAGGCGATAACGGCGGCTGTGGTGTCGTCGATGAGGCGGCGTTCGGCTTCCGCGGACATGACGCCTTCGCGGATGTGGCTGTCGTAGGGGTCATCAAAGGACGGCGGTTCGAGGTGCGGGTCGTAGCCGGTGAAGGGGTTACGGGAGGGTTCCTCCTCCTCGTAGGGAGTAGGGAGTTGTTCCATGTGATGTTTCCTTGTTTAGTTGTATTGTCAACGCACAGCCGGCATAGCATCACGCGACACGGAGCCGTCATTGCGTTTCTACTGGGTTTGCTTCAGAATAGATAGCACTTATGGATGAAGACACACTCAACGATTTGAAGCAGTTCATTACCGCAGCAGTTACGCAGGCGACTGCTGACCTGCCGACGAGGGATGAGCTAGATGCCAAATTTGCTGCGATAGACGCGAAGTTCGCCAAGGTAGATGTGAGGTTCAACGAAGTCAGCAATCGGCTGGACGAGATCGACACCAAACTGGCGACCATTGCCGACGCTCATGCCGAGCAGCTGGCGGATCACGACCAACGCCTGACTCGTCTCGAACAGCAGACGACGTAGGAACACCAACGCAGCTCGGACACAATGCTTGATTGGACCATCGCGCGGCATGTACTGAGTGCGCCGCAAACGCGGTCGGCTTGTCGTACGGCCCCGTGACGTAGTCATGCGGCGCTGTCCATCTTGTTAGGCGAGCAGACGTATTTCGCTGGTGAAGTTGTTCGGAGCTTGGCTGGATGAGTGGCGATATCTCGCCCGCAGCATGGACACTCAACCAGTTCTCTGACCGGCTCCTGACGGCAGTTGATGACGGCAACAACCCCTAACAACCACTGCGTTCTAGCCAAGTTCGTGTGCCAACTCACTTCGCGCACTCGCTCCCCAAACTTCGGAGCACATTGATTTAACAGATAAGATTTAGTAAAATCAGACTGGTTCCTGAAATCGTGGCGTCTTAGCGCAGCAGTTCGGCCGACGCCTGAAGAGCCTTGTGTCCCCAGTTCGAGTCTGGGAGGAGCCACCAAAGTATTTTTCGTAAATCCTACAACAGATTGCCATTTTGACGGCAGTTCTTGACGGCAAGCTACAGGGGCCGGAGCTGGGATGAACAGCTCCTCAAGCTTCGCCAGGGCCGCATTTTTATCGGTCTCATCGACATGCTGATACAGACGCCTGGTCGTCGCCGGGTCTGAATGACCAAGAATTGCTTGGATGTCACGATCAGGCACGCCCAGCTTCTTCAAGAGCGTCGCGTTCGTATGGCGCAGCTCGTGAATCTTGATTGGTCGTAGACCTTCGTTGGCGCAGATTCGCCGGAAGCAACGCATGAAGTTCCGCGGCCAAAGCGGCTTGCCAGTCGCGCCAGTAAAGACCAGCCCCTCGATTGACTCTCCGTTTGCAATCATGGCTGCGCGGCGAGCGGCGAGCGCATCGGCCGCCAGCCCAACTAGCGCCTCGTCACGTCTTGACGCCTTGGTTTTCAGCTCGCACTGCACCAGTTCGTTGTTAATCTGCTGCAACTGTTGACGGATGTGCAGTACGCCTTCCGAAAAGTCTACGTCCACCCATCGCAGGCCGAGCGTTTCGCCTTCACGCAGGCCGTACAGGACGATCAGCAGAAAGGCAGCGTACAGGCGATGTCCGGGTATTGCCGCAAGGAAGCGCCGCGCCTCGTCAAGCGTCCAGTACTTCGCTTCAGCGGCCTGATAGCCCGGCGGCTCCGCGAGACGCGCCACATTACGGAACAGGAACTCCTTCCGCTGCGCCCACGTGAGCGCGGCACCAAGAACCTTGCGCATTTGATGAACTGATGCCTTTGACTGTCCGGATGCCAATTGTCGATCGAGGTAGTCCTGCACCGCGAGCACGGACAGCCGTGACAAGCGATATGTGCCAAGACCAGGCTTCAAATGCACGCGGACTATCGACTCGTGGCGCACGTATGTGGCTGGACGCCATTTGGGCTTGACGGCATACTCCAGCCAATGGTCCAGAAACGCCGACAGTTTCCAATCCTTATCGGGTAGCTGGATACCCTTCCCGACCTTCGCCAGCATTTCAATACGCTTCTCTTGCGCCTCTTGGCGTGTTTTCCCATAGACACGCTGCCGCTTGCGTTTTCCGTTGAGAGTTGGGACGTAGAAGGCCGCCTCAAACCGACCATGACCGTCCTTGCGCTGGTAGACCGTACCTTCGCCACGAGCACGCCGAGCCATCAGAGGTTTTCCTCCTGGCTCAGCTCGTCGAGGAACGCGCGGACAGCGTCCAACGGCACGAGTCGTCGTGCGCCAATCTTGACGCTCTTGAGCCGTCCCGACCGAATAGTGACAAAGACCGTCGCCTTGCTGACTCGTAAAAGTTCCGCTGTCTCAGCGACAGTCAGCAGCATCCGGTCCACGCGCAGCCGAGAGGAGGCGATCCTTCTGAGCTTGAGAACAGGTTCTAAATGATTATTCTGTTTGCTGGATTCCATACATGACTTCTCCGTTTACGTTGCGCTGTTCGCCGGCTCCGGTGCTACGTCATCCACCGGCCCGATGTCGACCAGTCGTCGTTCTAACACAGCGCTAACTGCTTCCTCGGGGACCAGTCGCCGGCCGCCAATCTTCACCGTGGCCAGTTGCCGATCCCATATGAGCCGCTGCAGCCCCCAGCGGTTTACTGCCAGGATGGCCATGGCTTCGGGAATGGTTAGCAGGACCGGCTCGTCCGCCGGGTCGATAAGGTAGCGCTCGGGTTGAGACGCAAAGGTATCGCTCATCCGCGCTCTCCAGTCAGTTCAAGAGCGTGTCGTCGCGCTGGTTGGCTCTCCAGGCGCCTACCCAGTCGAGGAAGAGCAGCGCGCGTATACGGCCGTCGCGGATGCCGCTCGTGCTCCGGCTGTGCCTTTTCCTCGATGCCGGTTTGCTCCAGCCGCGTCAAAATTAGACTTTCGGACACGTCGAAAGTAGCCGCTAGCGTCGGCACGTCATGTACGCCGGCGTACCAGACATTCACCAGCCAGCGCTTCGGTACCAGCACACAGCCCGCGAAGTAGTCCGAGATCTCCTCGGCTTGCCGCGGGGCCTTGCCGTCGCTGTCGTACGTCCAGCCCGGATACAGCTGCTCCCGGAACGGGTCGTCGAGGATGTGCTTGAACTCGTGCGCCAGCGTCACGCGCGAGCGCCACAGGTCGTCGTCCGAGTTCAGGCGGATATGCCAGTGGTCTCGGCGCCACGCCGACGTGCCCGACTCGGGGATGCCCGGCAGGAACTCGACCTCCAGCTCTGGCAGCTCCAGCAGCCGTTCGATGTCGGCGCACGGCTGGCGCACATCGAGCAGCCGCAGCAGCAGGCTGGCTTGGCGCTCAGCCACTAGCCGCGCTTCGGCCGTCGTAAGGCCCCGCGGCAGGATGTCCAGCATCGAGGGCATCTGGTCGCGCAGGCGATGAATAGTATTAGTTGGCAGTTCTTCCATGTAGCTCCTTATGTCGTTATGCCCACCCCTTTTCGTTACGATTCGGTTGCAACAGGTGGTCCGTGCCTTCAGTTGTACAGTTCGGGCGGCAGCTCATCCAGCTCCAGCAGCTCCGACCACGTCAAGTCGTGGCGCGGGTCGGCTGGTTCTGGCGTGTGCCGTTCGACAAAGCCGTGTTCGGCTTTGAGCTTGTCAAAGTACGTACAAATTTTCCGAGCTACTGCATCGCTCATGTCGTACTTGGCGCGCAGATAGGGTGGAAAACTTGGTAGGTCATCGGGGCTCGGGTAGCCGGCATAGCCGAAAGCATCGTTGTAACTCAACCCTAGCTCTGCGGCCCAGCGGTATAGTCGCTCAGGCGACGGACGGAACTTCCCAGCCTCCACCCGCGAGACGTACGCAGCGCGAGTGTGCAAGCGTCTCGCAAGCTCGCTTGACGTCAGCCCCTTGTGTTCTCGACCGCTCCTGAGGTACTCGGGCAAACTAACCGGAGTTTTTCGCTGTCTTTGTTCAGGATGCGGCATTGATCGACCTCCTTTCAATCCTTACCAATATTCAGTATGCACTAATTGTTCCAAATAGAAAAAGTGGAATTTACAACGCAGTCAACGACAATTCATAGCCATGGACGTTCGATGCACTCGGCAGACGACCAAGGCCTGAGCGGATGATCCGACGTTCGCTCACAGCGCGGATACTGCTGCCATGACAACGAACGTCATCGTCTCGGCCGTGGTCTCGCTGGTTGTCGCACTTGGCATCGAGTGGCTGGCGAAGCCATGGCTTGAGATCCGCAAGGAACGCCTCCTCCAGAGTGCCCGCCGCCGCTACGAACTCGGCGAACGCCTCGTCATCGTGGCAATGGAAGCCACAAAGGTCCTCTGGCCGGAACTGCCAGCCGACGTTCGAGACGACAACCGGCGGGCCTACCAAGCCGAAATTGACCGGAGCTACCAGCGCCTCGACGACACGGTCAAGGCTGTCTACGACGACATGCTGACTGCCGGCACCTACATAGGCCGGCCGCGCCGCGTAGCCGTCAGCTACGCCCTACGAGCCCGCATGGTCATGGTCTCCGACCGCACTCCAGCACAAAAAGCCGAGTTGCTAGTGCAGGACACTAAGCCGGTCCAGGAGTATCTGTTTAGTCCCTGGTGGAATGCTGTCGGCAGGCTACGCGGATTCCGCGGTACTGTGCAGTTCGCTGAAGCAGACGAGCCGCCTACTTCGTAACGCCCTAAGCCCTACCGGCAGCGCAAGGTGAGCTCATTCGGTCAAGACGGCGCCGCGCCAGGACGGCCAATCGTCAGGTGCGGACTTTTGCCTTTGCGGTGGGCTTGTCCCCATTGGGCGTCCGTAGGCAACGGCGTAAATCCACTGACAATCGGCAAGAGCTGCTGGACATGGTTAATCAGGGCCACAAAGGTCCCGATGAGGTCCTTGAGCTGCTGAACGCTCGGCAAGTACGACCTCACCGGAGGTCCTCCCTCATCGCGCTGCTTAGGCCGTGCGTACCGCCAGCCGTAAAGCGGGTCAGTCCGCGGATTCGACCACACGCTGTGCACAACGTCGTTGCGCTCATTGAGCGCCGCTTCGGCACCGTCGAGGAAGGCGCAAACCTCCGCGCGCAGACTGCCCGAATCGCCAGCGGCCGCCAGGTGCTCAACCGTCTTCCGGCAGCATTTGATGAGCGCCGTACGCGAGTCGCCAGCTCGCGCGAAGACCGCGTCATCGGCGCCACCCACGGCGAACGCCAGCGTGTGCAGCGCCTCCGTGAGGTGCTGGAGCTTCATGTCGAGGACGGCGGCCAGCATCGTGATACGTCCGACGATGTCGTACACCTCGGGCGGAACGTAGCCGAACATGTTGTCAGGGATGCCGTACTCGTCGCTCATGGGTCCAGGTTCCCACCCCGCGCCGGCTGAGGCTTCTTATTTAGGTCACGCTGGAGGTCTGGGTCGCCCGACGATTTCTGCCTAACAGCGTTTGCACAAGTCGCTTTACACTTCGGAAGCGCGGGCGGCCCGCTGTGTGGCCGCCCGCCAGTTCCTACCGCTGCGGCAGTGCCAGCAGATTGTCCGTCCATATGCCGTCGGCATGCGTCCGGAGGTACTTCTCGCCGCGTGTCGGCGTCACGACGCCGACATCAGCACGCTTGCTGTACGCGTCTTCGACGTACGCCTTCCCATGCTTCTGTTCGATCCAGGCGACGATCTCGGCGCGCGAGTTGTTGCTGGTCTCGCTGGTGGACGGGTTGACCCACCACAGACGGACGATGTGCTGATGTGTGGTGCCACCGGACAGCCGAATGGCAGTGATGCGGATGGCCATGAGCTTTCTTCTCCTCACGCTTGGCCAACTTGTTGACTTCTGGTGAGGGTCGTAAGCTGCACCTTGTTCGATGGGGTTTGCTTAGGCGACCCTCAGTTGTGGCGGGCACGCCAATGCCCGCCACGACGTTTCATCTTCGCCTCTACCTTGAGGGCTCCTCTCGACGCATATCGGGTTCATCCTCCTGGTGCTTGTATGTAGCGACAGGAGGAGGAGGAAGCTCGGCGTTGGGCTTGAGGCCCAAGATCACAGTCCGGGGATCTGCCGCGTAGTCGTACGTCCCGGCGAGGCTGATGTGTGTCGATGCAAACCATTGCGGCTTGGATGGGGCGTCGACGTCGTCATCCGGCATACGGGCAATCGCAAAGCCCACGGTGACATTGGAGCCGGTCATTGGGACTTGCTGACCGTCCTTGCCGACGATTTGTACCTGCCCCCTGCACTGCTCGCAGAGGTGCAAGAGCACGTCCATGACAACCCGCGGGACAGTAAGCGCCCCTTCGATTGAGGTGACGTGCTGCCGTGCCACATACTCCAGCTCGGCGAGGTTGAGCTCCTCGGCTTTCCGCGAACGGACCAGGAACTTCCAAACCGGCAGCAGCTCCTTGAGGGTTTCGATCGGCACGCCGCTGTCCCGAGCGCGGAGAATCCAGGTAAGCAGCTCCACGACGACCGACGGGTACGCGCCGGCCCGCGACCCAACGCGGATCGAGCGAGGCAAGATGCCCTCGGTGACATAGAACGTCAGCTGTCGGTCGCTGACGGAGTACCCGGCTGCCCTGACCTTGGCGATTAGTTCGGACTTGGTCACCAACTCAGGCTCACCAGACTCCAGCGCGATGAACTCCATGAAGTCACCTGAGATGGCCACCATGATCACCTTCACTGCAGTCAATTACAGCAGCACTGTAGCACACGCTTGTAATTAAGCCGTTCGCGCACGTCAGGGCCGTTAGCGGACCTTGAGGAGGTTGCCGTCTCGCTGTCGTCGAAGTAGCCGCCCGACGCTGCTGACACTCACGCCGTACGCCTGACCCAGCGCCGCCCGCGTCTCGCCAGCCTCAAACCGCGCGACCAGCTGCCGCACCTCGGCCTCACTCAAGCGGTCAGCCAGCCGGTGACGTGCCTCCTCACCGACTTGCCCATCGAGCACTTGCGCTTCCGGAAGCTCGTCACCCTGCTGCACCGTCAGCCGTATCTTCCGCATATCCACCAGAAGGTCCGGGTGCGAATAAGCGGCCATCAGGTCCACAAGTAGGAGGCTCGTGCTCGCGGAGAGCGCGAGCCGTTCTTGTTCCGCCATCGTCCTGGGGGCCCAGCCCCCAGACCCCGGCCGGGGCAAGCCCCCGGACCCCCAGCTGTGGTTGCGTCGAGCGCGTTTGCGGCGGTTTGTTTCCTGGCGTCCGGGTGCGAATAGGCGCGCATCAGGTCCTCCATGCGTGTGTTACTCAAACTCGGGACCCTGAGTTGGGTGATGCGCCAAGGTGGCGTGGAGCCAGGTCCGGTTTGGGTCTGGCTCCGGACTACCTAGGGCTGGGTCGGCCGCGTGGATGTGTGATGCGGCGCGTCTCGTTGATCAGTGGCGCGAATGGCGCGGCGAGTTCGTCCTCGGCTACGGTCGACATCTTGTGTTCTGGGTCGATGTCGATCCACAGCTTGGTGAATGCCGCGTCGATGAATACGCGTCTTGTCTTCTCGTCGCACATCCGATAGATGGGGATCGCCGAGCAGGTCACGTACCTCGTCTTCCTGCTGCCATCAATCGCAAACGATCACCGGTCGATTGTCCGGAGCCGGGGTATTCTTATCAGGCCGCTTTCTCGTACCCATGTACAGATGTTGCGAAAGCGCACCGCTCCAGTCATCAGTTCACCGTGGACGGCGATTCGCTCGAGGACATCGTCGGCTTCGAGGGTGGGATCTTCTGGCCGTACGTTCTTCGAACGAGCCGAACGTGTTCGGACGCCCATCGGCCACGAGCGCTGCTCGGCGAGGGACGGATCACTGTCGGTCGACGGCTTGACAGGCCAATGAGTGTATATACACTCATTGAATGGAACCTGTGGAGACACCCTGCGTCTGTACGACTTTGCGGATGGCCACCAGGTCGGTCGCACGCCTCTACGACCGTGCGCTTGGCGGCTCGGGTTTGCGGCAGGTCGGCTATTCGATCCTGTCCCGTGTCGACGCGGAGGGGCCGTTTACCATCAGCGACCTCGCCGCGCGCCTGGCAATGGAGCGTACGACCTGCTCACGGGAGGTCGACGCGTTGGTGACGGCCGGACTGTTGGCGACCGAAGCCGGCACCGACCGGCGCCGGCGAATGGTGAAGCTGTCATCGGTCGGCAAACGCCGCCTGATCGATGCGCGTACGTCGTGGCAGACCGCGCAGGACCGGCTGCGCAACGCGCTGGGGATCGATGACACGGAGGACCTGCTGGAGCGGTTGCGCGCGCTGCTCCGGGAATCGGAAAAACTCGCATCTTCGGCCACGGGAGCAAAATGATGACACGACAGGTCGTGACAACTGGGAAGATCGCCGCGCCGGCGGGTCCGTTCTCGGCGGCGGTGCAATCCAACGGATTCACCTTTCTGAGCGGCCAGATCGCGCAGGATCCCGCCTCCGGAGCACTGATCGACACGGACACGGCCGGCCAGGCCGAACAAATATTCCGCAATCTGACGGCTGTGTTGGAGGCCGCGGGAAAGAGCCTCGACGACGTCGTACGCGTCGGGGTGTACCTGACCGACATGGCCGATTTCCGGGCCGTGAACGAGGTGTACGAACGCCACTTCACCAGCCCCTGTCCGGCCCGTACGGCGATCGCCGTCGCGGCGCTGCCGTTGGGTGCGGCGGTCGAGATCGACGCGATCGTTGGATAAGGAAGGCGTACACGATGAGATACGAGTTCGTCATCGCCGACGTCTTCGCGCAGGAGGCGTTCGGGGGCAATCAGCTCGCCGTCATTCCGGACGCACGCGGGCTGTCCGAGCGGTTGATGCAGAGCCTGGCCAATGAGTTCGGCTTCTCCGAGACCACGTTCGTCCTGCCTCCACGGGACCCGTGCCACACCCGCCAGGTACGCATTTTCACGCCGACCCAGGAACTTCCCTTCGCCGGCCATCCGACGGTGGGAACGGCCTCGGTGCTGGCCGCCGACGGCCACGTCCCGGTGGAACCCGGACAATCATTCGTACTCGAAGAAGGAGTCGGACCGGTCACCGTCGAGACCGCTGGCACCTTCAGCCGCCTGATCGCCACGACAGCATTCGAGGCGCCGTACGAACAGCCACCGCGTCAAGCCATCGCCGCCTCGCTTTCCCTGGACGAAAAACAGCTCCGGGGATGTTGGTACGGCAGCGTCGGGCTGCCGTTCTGCTACGTCCACCTCGACAGCATCGACTCCGTCGACGCCGCTTTTCTCGACCAGGCGACTTGGAACGCCGAGTTGGCCAACCGCTGGTCGCCGAATCTCTACTTCTTCGCCGGCGAGCTTCGCGACGGCGCGTCCATTTATGCCCGCGCGTTCGTTCCGGCATTCGGCATCGCGGAGGACCCGGCCACCGGATCGGCCGCCGCCGGACTCGTCGCGCACCTGGCCGTCCACGCACCCGAACCGACCGGCAGTTACCGCGTCCAGATCAACCAAGGTGTCCGAATGGGCCGCTCGAGCTTCATCGAATGCACCGCGGAGAAGGAAAACGGGCAACTCATCCGTACCAGCGTCGGCGGTCACACCACCATCATGGCCCGAGGAACCCTCGACCTGGAAGGAAAACCGCCGACGACCGGTTGACCCCAACGTGCCACACGGGCTCCGGCAGCATATATCACGTCGCGGAGTATCCGTCGTCTCGACGCGCCTGTGACTGGCTCGAGTGCCAACTCGGTGGGAGTGCCAGTGCAGGGTTGCGTACTTGTGCGTATTGCGGCGACCGCATGGCGATTCTATCGTTTCCACGACAGCGAAAGGATGCCTGTTGTTCGTGATGCCTGGTCGCATACGTATGCCTCTCGCGCGCGCTGCGGTGTCTCTCATTGCCAGTTGTCGTCGGATGTTCGTCCTCTGCGGAGCCGTCTTCACCGCGGCGACCGTGACCGTCGCGGGAGCTGTTGCGGTCGCCGGCTGTTCCAGGTGCACAACGCTCACGGTTTCTGTACCGACCGTGCGCGTCGTTAATATCCATGCGCCGGTCACTCTCCTCGCCAAGGTCTCTGACGGAGGCACTGCGCTGCCCGGAAATGAAGTGACGTTTTTCGTTGAAGCGAGAGGACAAGGCGTACCCGAAGGTCGAATCATCGGATCTTCCGTCACCGACGCGCAGGGGATGGCGACGCTCGTACGAGAGAGCGGAGTTTCCGGTTTGGCGATCGCGGGTGCCGAAATCACCGGCGTCTATGCCAAACCGGCGACCAGTCGTGGCGGCGTTCAACGATACTGTGAGGCCCGAACGTCAGCTCCGGTGATCTGCGTCGGCGGTGGTGTCGACCAGCCGTGTAGGACATAGCGAGGCGCACACGCGAGAGACAGACACGGATACGCTGAACTCGCGAGAATACCCTGCCAGCGCCCGACCAGGTCGCCAGCGACGATCCAGGCGAAGACGATGCCAATCGCGGCCCACCCAGGGATAGTGGCGGCGGACAGCTCGGTTGGGGAGAGCAGGAAACTGTTTTCCAGGCTACTGCCGCCGCTGTGGTCCGATGACGCGTGTTCGTTCATACGGGAATTGAAATGTGCGTTACGCCGCGGCAGTATCGGCAATTTACTGACCGGATTCGTGCTCATCCGGCGCAGGTGCTGCGGCACGCTGCAGCCGTGCCTTGACGATGGCGACGTTGATGAGTACCAGGCGCTGATGGCCCACCCGGAACAGCTCCTCCAGCCTGTCGATCACCGGACTCCCCACGTCTTTTCGGCAATAGGGAGACGAACGCACGCGAAGAGTGGGTTACAAATTAGTCGTGCGTATTGTCTCTCTGCTGCCTGCGGCGACCGACTTCGTGGCCGTACTGGAGCGCTTGCCGGAGTTGGTCGGGCGTACGCACGAGTGCGACTGGCGGGCCGCGGTCGCGTCCGTACCGATCGTGACGTCGAGCTTGATCGACCAGGACCGGATGGCGAGCCGGGAGATCTCCGCGGCGGCCGCTCATCAAGGGTCGTCGATCCATCAGTTGGATGCCTCGTTGCTGGCCGCGCTTCGGCCTGATGTCGTACTTACGCAGGATCTTTGCGATGTGTGTGCGCTCTCGTACGAGCGCGTTTCCGCGGCGGTGCGGGTCGCGGGGTTGTCGCGGCCGCGGGTGGTGGCGATCGAGTGGCTGGATCCGGTGTGGCCAGCCGGGCACTGGGTGCCGGAGCAGATCCGGTACGCCGGTGGCGAGCCGTTGCTGGCCGCGGCTGGTGAGCACACGTCGGCGATCGAACGGGCGGCCGTAGTCGAGGCGCGGCCGGACGTGGTTTTGCTGATGCCGTGCGGGTTTCCGCCGCGTCGTACGCTCACCGAGCTGTCGTCGCTGACGCGGCTGCCGGGTTTCTGCGAGCTGCCGGCGGTGTGGGTGCTGGACGGGCCGGCGTACTTCAACCGGCCGGGGCCGCGGGTGGTCGACGGCGCCGCGATCCTCGCGGCCGTGTTGCACGATCCGGCGCGCGCGGAACGGGACGGTCTGGGCGTACGGCTGTGAGGCCGCCGGACTTTGGTCCCCGACTCCAGAGTCCGCCGCGCCTACGACAGACCGGTGACCTAGGCCGTGTTTCTAAACTAGTGATTTGGTCCAGATGAGCGTGGCGGCGAGGGTGAGTCCGGCGAGGTAGCTGCGTGCGGTTTTGTCTGTTCTCATGGCGATGCCGCGCCATTGTTTGAGTTTGTTGTTGCAGCGTTCCACGACGTTGCGGCCTTTGTAGATTTCTGGATCGAAAGTGCGAGGTCGGCCGCCGGCGGACCCGCGGTTGGCGCGACCACGTTTTTGGTCCCCACGTTCGGGGATGGTGGCTTTGATGCCGCGCCGGGCCAGGTAGTCGCGGCACGGCTTGCCGGTGTACGCCTTGTCGGCGATCACCCGGTCCGGCCTGGTCCGCGGCCGGCCGGGCCGGCCATTGGAGATGCTGATGGTCTCCAGTACCACGTGCATGAACGTGGAGTCCGCGGCGTGTCCGCCGGTGACCACCAGCCCCAACGGTCGCTGCTTGAGGTCGGCCGCGACGTGGAACTTCGTCGTCAGGCCACCCCTGGACTTACCGATTCCGTGACCGGCCGGTTCACCTGGTCCGGGGTCGCGGGTTTTCTTGTAATTCGACAGAGCCCCCTGTAGAGCCCCCTGTAGAGCCCCCTGTAGAGCCCCCTGTGTGGTCACCTGCGTCACTCGTGTCGCGCGCGAGGGTTGCGCCGTGCTGATGGACACGCACGATCGACCCGTCCACCGACACCACCCACTCCAGGTCACCAGCGCTGGCGGCCTGTTTCCGCACCTCCTGCAGCACTCGATCCCAGGTACCGTCTTTCGACCAGTCCCAGAACCAGCCATAAATCGTGTTCCAGTGCCCGAAACGCTCCGGCATATCCCGCCACGGCGCCCCGGTCCGAAACCGCCACGCGATCCCCTCCACCACCCGCCGCATATCCGAGATCGGCCGACCATTCCCCTTCCACTTCGGAAAAAACGGCTCCAACAAAGCCCACGACTCGTCCGAAATCTCCTGCCTAAACACCATCACCCCAGCATGCCCGAAAACAGCGCCGAGGGTTTGGAAACACGCCCTAGTGCTTCGCCGGATCTGAGGCGGGCGGCGGCGAGAGTCGCGTGCGCTCCGGCACTTGCCGCCCTGACGAATGGTTCCCGCCTCCCGCGGCGGCGCCGCCCTTCCAGGCCACAGGCGGTGGCCGAGTCTGTTGGAGGCGGGCCATACCTTTAGGCGGGCATGTTCATTTGCTAGCATCTTGGCATGCCGGAAAGTCCCAAGCGGCAGTTCAGCGTCTACCTGCCGACCGAGCTCATCAGGCGGGTGAAGCACGCCTCTGTCGACGCCGACGAGTCGCTGTCGTCGTTCGTCGAGCGGGTGCTCGAGGACCACTTGCGACGAAGCGGCGCTACGAGTGAGGAACGATCGCGATGAGAGTGGTGCCGATCCGCTACACCTCGGATGTCTCGGCCATGACCCGGTTCTATCGGGTGCTCGGCCTGCGGATGGGGGCGGTGTCACGTCCTGGCGGGTGGATCGAGTTGTCCGCGGATGGCGGCATGCTGGCGATCCACCGTTCCTCCGGTGAGGAGGTGGGCCGATGCGAGCTGGCCTTCGAAGTGAGTGAGTCGCTGGAGGACGTCGCAACGCGGCTGCGAGAGGCCGGATTCGAGCCGGGACCGGTGATCGACGAGGGTTTCGGCGAGTCGCTGCGCGTTCAGGATCCCGATGGTGTGTGGGTGCAGCTCAATACGTACGACAGACAGCTCTACACGTGACCCAAGATCAACGGGTCCGGAGAACCGGATCGCTGCTCCTCGCGATGGGGATCGTCGCGCTGGAGTTCGCGGCCGCCGTCGGCAGCTTCGTTGGTTCCACGCTTCTGCCGATCGTCGCTGGTGACCTGGATGCCCGGGGCAGGCTCGGACTGCTGCTGGCCGGCGGCACCCTGGGTTTCTTCGTTGCGTTACCGCTGGCCAACCGCGTCCTGGGCCGGTTGGGCGCACATGGCACTCTGGCCGCTGGAACGTTCGCGTACGTCGGCGGACTGTCGCTGGCCGCCATCGCCCAGGACGCATGGATGTTCGCGACCGGCCAGTTTCTCAGCGGCCTGGCCGGCGGTGTCCTGGCGGTCTTCGGGGTCAGTTCCGCGGTCCGGCAGCTGGACGACAGGCTGCGCATCCGGGTGATCGCGGCCTCGTCGGCGATGTGGATCGTGCCCGCCCTGATCGGTCCCGCGGCGACCATTGGCCTGCAGCATCTGCTGGGATGGCGCTGGACGTTGCTCGCACCGCTGCCCCTGGTCCTGTTCGGGAGAGTGCTGGTGGTACGCGCCGTCCGCGACGATCCGCCCGACCAGTCCGCGCGGCAACGGCCGTTGGGGCGAACGTTCCTGATTCCACTTGGGGCGGCATGTGTCGTGCTGAGCGGTGGATGGTGGCCACTGGTCATCGGCGGAACGATGATCACCCTGGCCGGGATGATGACGGTCCTGCCAGCGGGGACCGCGCGCCTGCGGCCAGGCACTCCTGCCGCGCTCGGTGCGATGGTGCTGTTCGCGGTCGGCTATTTCGGTGCGGACAGCCTGATCACCGTACTGTTGACGACCGGTTTTCAGAGGAGCCTGGGACAGGCCGCGACCGTCTTGACCGCCGCCCCATTGGCCTGGGCCATGACAAGCATCGTCATTACCCGCCTCACCTCGACCCGACGCTTTCCGACGGCCGGGTTGAGCCTGACAGCCCTCGGCGTGTCCGCGCTGGCCGTCCAGTTGGTTGTTGGCGGGTCGCTCGCCGGGATTCTCGCCGCCTGGACCGTCGCCGGCGTCGGCGTCGGCGCGGCCTACCCTGGCGTCTACCTCGCGGCCACCACCGCAGGCACCAGCGGGTTCACCGCCGCGGAGCTGGCGACCGCGGTCATCACGGCGGAAGCCACCGGACAACTCCTGGGCCGCGCGATCGGGGGGACCCTGAGTTCGGCCGACAACACCGGAGGACTGCTGGCCTCCTACCTCCTGTTCGCGGTGGCGCTGAGCGCGTCCGCTGTCGCCGCGAAGCGGATGTCAACCACCCGGTCCGTTTCTCCGGGCCGCTCGCCGCACCCGTAGGCCGTGTCCCCACGGTAGGGCTGCGTTCCGGCTGTCTGACACCGCTCGGCTGTCGGTCGGTGGGCGGGCGGTCCGAAGCCGGCGTAGCGGTTCGGTCGCAGCCCCCTGAATCACCGATCCGTCGGTCCCGAAACGGGAGCCGTGGCAGGGACAGTCCCAGCTCTTCCGCGTTGTTGAAGGCTCGGCGTCCGGATTTTCCCGCCCCAGCACCAGATCGTGCAGCAACAGCCCCGCGGCGGTGCCGCCGGACATGCCCACTGCCCGAAACCGGTCGCCACCCACAGCCGCCGGGCGCCCGGGTGATAACGCCCGACGTAGGGCACCCGGTCGGTCGTGGACAGGTCGTGCGCCGTCCACCGGTGGGTCACGTCGGTCAGTCCTCGCGTGTCGCGCGCCCAGTCGGCGAGTTTTCGGTAGCGTGCCTCGACATCCACCTGATCGCCGAGACGATAGTGCTCGCCCCGGCGATCAACAACTGGCGGTCATCGGGCAACGGCGCCGACCGCAGTGACCGATGTGTGTCCGCCTCCAGATACATCCCCGGCGGCGCTTGCGCCGCATCGACCGGTCCGGCGACGACCAGGTCACGGATCGGCTCCAGGCGGGCGCAATACAGGCCGCGATCCAGAATCGGATAGTGCGTGGCGATGACAACGTCCCGCGCGCGTATGTCGCCTCGTTCGGTGACGACAGCACACGGATCGCCCTCTCGCACGCCGGTGACCCGGGTACGCTCCACGACCGTCCCGCCGGCAGCCTCGATCCGGTCGGCGAGCCCGAGCAACCACTTCCGCGGATGAAACTGCGCCTGGCGCTCGAACCGTACGCCCCAGCCGGCCTCGGCTGGATACCCCGGATTTTCCACGAAACTGGCCGGCAGACCGGCCTGCTCGGCACCGGCCGCCTCGGCTGCCATCGCGTCCCGGCGCCGCGGATCGCTGGCGTAGACGAGACTGTCGCGGCGGCCGAACTCGCAGTCGATTCCCAGCGCCTGGCTTACCCGCTCGATCCGGCCGATCGCCGCGAGCTGGCTGGCACCGTACTCGGCCGCCCGCATCTTTCCCTTACTACGCGTCAGTTCGTCGTAGATGAGCGCGTGTTGCGCCGACACCTTGGCTGTCATATGTCCGCTGACACCACCGCCCAGCCGGCCGGCCTCCAACAGCACCACCACGCGGCCGGCGCGGGCGAGCAGATACGCGACCGTGATGCCAGCGATTCCACCGCCGACGACGACAGCATCGGCTTGCGCTGGCAGCGGACGGTCGCCGCGGTCAGGTGCCGGTGCGGTGTCGAGCCAGTAAGAGTGAGGCCGTACGAGAGGCACAGCGACTCCTTCCCTCGCTGCTCTACCACCCCTCTCGGGCAGCTTTACGCCTCCCGGTTCACGGCACTGGACCGGCCTACGAGCGGGTTCTTTCCACTGCCACCGGGAAACCGATGGACGCGAGCCCGAACCGTACGTTCCGACAACGCCTCTTGACCGTGCCGTTACGGCACAGTGTCAACTGGATGGCGCAGCTGGCACCAAAGGAGCGGGGAATCATGGCCTGGAGCACGCGTGAGCTGGCGAAACTCGCTGGTACGAGCCTGCGCGCGGTGCGCCACTATCACGACGTTGGACTGCTGCCCCTGCCGGAGCGTCGCGCCAACGGCTACAAGTCGTACGGCGTGGAACACCTGGTGCGGCTGCTGCGCATCAAACGATACGTCGACCTGGGCTTCTCGCTGTCGCGGATCGCCGAGATGGACGCCGACGAGGACCTCTCGGGGGACACCGCCACCGAAGCGTTGCGGGCGCTCGACGCCGAACTGGCGGCGACCATCGAACGACTGCAGGCCACCCGCGGCGAGATCGCGCGGATGCTGCGCGAGGAGACCTCCGCCGACCTGCCGCCGGGCTTCAGCACCGCGATGGTGAGGACCGAGCTGTCCGACGCCGACAACTCGGTGATCCTGGTCCTGTCGCGGCTGCTCGGCCCCCGGCAGTGGGACAACTTCCAGGACTGGATCGCGTCCGCGGAGCCGACGGACGCCGACCGCGAGTTCATCGAGCTGCCAGCCGATGCCGACGAACGTACTCGCGCCGACCTGGCCGCGCGCATGTTGCCGCAGAGCCAGCGGATCAGGGACAAGTACGGCGGGTCACCGATCACAGGACCCGATCTGGGCAAGGCCCTCGCGGAGATCTACAACCGCGCACAGCTCGACGTTCTCGTACGCGTCTCGCAGCTTCTGCCGCCGGCCGATGCCGACGGCTGACCGGATGGGAAGGGGATTCGCGATGCACGCCGCATCACACGACCAAACCGCGACGCCGTCAGCCGAGCCAGCAGCGCCGCGGCCGGGCTGGACCGAGCTCATCGTCGGCATCGTCGCGTTGCTGGTGCTGGAAGTCGGCTGCTATCGCCTGTTTCTGGCCACCAAACCATCTCCGGTGGCACTCGCGGTCTTCATGACCTCGTTGTCGGCGATTGTCGCCGGCGGTGGGTTTGGCGCGGCCGCGCTCGTACGGATCCGCTCCTGGAGCGCGTTCGGCGTACGCAGAACGACGTGGCGTTGGCTGCTGATCGGTCTTGCCGGAGCCGTTGTCGCGACGCTTCTGAAAATTCCGGCGGTCGCCGGATACACGGCTTTGACCGGCGACCACGTCGCGGCGCAGGAGAGCTGGTCGGCCGTCAACGGCGGTGTCTGGACGCTGATCGCCGGATTTCTGTTTCTCGGCATCGCCACGCCCATCTGCGAGGAATTGCTCTTTCGCGGCGTGGTCGCGACCGCGCTGCTACGTTATGGCGCGATCATCGGCGTTGTCGGCAGCTCGGTGATTTTCGCCGTGCTGCACGGCTTCAGCAGCCTGTTGCCCATCGCGTTCATCGTCGGCCTGCTCACCGCCGAGCTGCGCCGCCGCAGCGACTCGATCTGGCCCGGCGTCATCCTGCACTGCGGTTTCAATCTCTTCAGCAGCGTCGGACTGTTCTTGCTGACGTAATCTCACGAATAGCCGACTTCTCGTGAACGACCGCTATAAGCCAATGGGGCGACTTGCCGGCCGGCGATCTCCGGCGAAAGCTGCGTCTGGTATCGGGCGGTCACGTCGCCGTTCAAGGACCCGACCAGAATCAGCCAGGGTCACCGGTACGTACGTGGCAAAGGTTCCCGCGTACGTTCCGACCACCTACTCGCCACCGACGCGGATGTCCGCATGGAAGCGGGACGTCCAGCGGATCGATGACTCGACCGCGCCATTTCTGATCGTCGACGAGACCGGGCGAGTCGAGTTCGCTCCCGACGATGCCATCGTGGTCGCCGACGCGGGTCACTCGCAACCGCCTCCAACGCGGCGGAAAGGGCAGGAGGATCACGCTGCTCCAGGAATGGATCATCCGGCCCGGCCAGGAAATCTACGGTTTCGGCGTACCCGAGCTCAGCCGGCCGCCGGATGACCCGGTCGCGGCCCCCGGACGCCTGGGATCCGGAGCTGGTTCGGCTGACCGGGACCAGCGAGCGGACGCCAATCGCGAGCGTACGGGACGAGCGTTATCTCATCGGCCTGTCGAACGCCAATGTCGCTAATTGGTTTCTCAACCACCCAAGAGCGCTTTACTGGCTCATCGGCGGGCCGCTGGTGGCCGCCCTGCTGATCGGTTGGATCGTGATAGTTCTCGTAGCCACCGGAATCATCTAACCTCGGCGCAGGTGTGTGCCGCGAGCGAGGATGGTGACCGCGATCAGCGGCAGGACGCTGATGCCCTGCATCACGGCATACCAGGTGGGGCACATTCCGGGGATCAGGTCGATGCCGATGACGGCCACCGGCAGGGTGGTGGTGATGACGGTCAGGCGTTTGAGGGCGCCACGGTCGCCGCGTGCGGCCCTGCTGGCCCAGCGGAGCAACAACGGGGTGAGGGCGAGGAGAATGCCGCCGCGGATCCACATGAACGGCGTGCCGTGCAGGTTGGTGGCCAGGGTCAGTGCGGCGACCGTACCCAGGACGATCGCGCTGACGACACCGTAGAGCGCGATCGATTTCCGTATCTTGTCAAACGTTTCCTCGCATTCGGCGGTTGTGAATGGCGCGGCGGGTTTGACAGCAGTGGCGGTTGTTTTCATACCCACAACGCTAGAAAAGCAGCGGACGCGGCGGCATGGGCTTGGACGTCCGAAGGGGGTGGGGCTAGCCCTACCCCCTTCCGGCACCGATGCCGGTGAGTACGGTGTCCAGGATGCGGTCGAACTCGGCGAGAGTCCCGTAGTCAGCGGTCAGTGGCGCCAGCGCGGCCATGGTCGGGTAGTGGGTGGCGTCGATGTCCGGCAGGGGCCTGCCGGAGTCCTCGCTGAGTACGGCGAGTAGATAGCCGTTGAGAAAGCCGAAGAGCGTCGTTAGGGCGTCGGCGATGACGCGGTCGGGGAGCCCGGCGGTGCGCATGGCTGTGGCCAGCCCTTCGAGGGCGGTCAGTGCCGCCGGTGAGGTCTGCGGGCGAGTGACGAGCAACGGGAACACCCGGGGGTGCCGGTAGGCCATCGTGCGGTAGGCGTGCGCGGTCGCCCGGGCGAGCGGTCGCCAGTCTGTTGTCGGGTCTGTGGTCTGCGCAGGGGTCTCGACCCTGATCTCGGCGAGCATCGTTTCGCAGATCGCGTCCAGCAGTGCCGCCTTGCCTTTGACGTGGTGGTAGATGGACATCGGATCGACGTTGAGCGCTTGTGCCAAGCGCCGGATCCCAAACTTTTCCAGCCCGTCGCGGTCGACCAGTTCGACGGCGACGGTGAGGATCCGTCGCCGGTCCAGGCCGGCCGATGTGCCGGGTGTGCGGTGCGCCACGCGGTGTCCTCCTTTGCCAAACCTACACCGTAGGGCTAAGCTGACGGCAGCGCTATTCTACAGTGTAGGTTTAGTCGGAGAGGATCTCGGTGATGGCTTTCGCGACCAGTTCGACCACGTCCAGCCGTACGACCGGCCAGGGTGGTGAGTCCGGCCAGACACATGCGGGTGGTGCCGCGCGTCCGATCGCGATGTACGTGGGGCTGGCGCTGACCGTGCTGGCCACGGTCGCGCCGCTGCTGGACCTCGCCACCGTCGACACCCTGACCAGTCACGTCCGCGACGCCTATCCGCAGTGGGCGCCCCATCTGGTGGCGATCGACCGCAATGCGATCGCGATCTATCTCGTGGCCAGCAACGCCCTGGGCGTACCGGTCTGGCTGATGGCCATCCACGCCGTCCGGAAAGGGAAACGGTGGGCACCGATCGCCGCCACCGCCGGCCTGGTCGCGGGCCTGCTGTTCCCCCTGATCGACTTCAGCCTCAAGGGAGGGGCGTACGACATCGTCGTCCCCTACGGCTATGGCGCGCTGACACTGGTGCCCTGTGTCGCCGGCCTCATCGCCACTATCGCGACCTGGCGCAACCGCCGGCCGGCCGCCACTGGATCGCGGATGGACAGCCGGCAAACGCGGGCGTGATCGAGGCTGCTGTGGCAAACGGCCAAATACGCGGTCGTTACGGTGGTGTGGTTGTGGCGGCGATCAGGCGGTCGCCGTCTGGTGTGCGGTAATAGAGCACAGACCGGCCGGCGCGGCGGCGACGTACGACCTGGGCGTCGAGGAGCACCTTGAGGCCAAGCGGCACGTTCAGGGTCGCGATGGTCTCGGCCAGCCGCGACACCCGGAACCGGCTGCCAGCCAGCAGGTCCGCGCTGACCAGCCAGAGCCCCCGTGTTTCGCCTCCACACGAAACATTACCCGCCGGCCGGCCGCGCTGCCGACACTTCCGGCCATGCGTACGTATCGAGAGCTGTGCCGCTCGCCGGAGTTCCTCGCACTGTTCGGCGGGTCGTCGGCGCAGGTCGCAGCGACCACACTGACCGGCATCGCATTGGCCACATTGGTCGACGACCGCACCGACTCTCCGCTGTTGTCGGCGCTGGCGGTGGCGTCGATCGCCGTCACCGTGGCACTCGGCCCCGGCCTGCGACTGTCCGAGCCGGGACGTACGGACCGAGCGACCCAACATAGGGTCGGATCTCAAACCGCTCGCCAGAAGGAGTCGATAAACGGATGACGACGCAGGACGATGTGCTCGGGTATTTCGAAACGCTGTCGAACTGGGGACGGTGGGGTGACGACGACGAGCTCGGCACCCTGAACCACATCACCGACGACGTACGGCTGGCGGCCGCGCGGGCGGTACGCCACGGCAGGAGCGTGTCGTGCGGGTGGGAGATCGCCGTGCCGGATGAGATGGAGCGGTCGACGACGACGTGTCCGTGTGCCGCCGACATGCCGGGCGCCGAGAGCATGCCGGTGCCGACGTTCCGCAACGACCGGCACTGGGGCTTTTCGAACGAACGGCTCGGCATCCTGTTCCACGGCAACACGATCACCCACATCGACTCGCCGTGCCACATCTTCTGGGACGGCCGGATGTACAACGGCCGGCCGCATTCCCTGGTCGACGCGGAAACAGGGTCGGCGTGGGGAGCAGTCACGGCCGCGGCGAACGGCATCGTCACGCGTGGCGTCGTGCTGGACATCGCGCAGGTCCGCGGCGTGCCCTGGTTGGAACCGGGACAGGGCGTCCATCCCGAGGATCTCGAGGAGGCCGAGCGTCGCCAGGGTGTGCGCGTACGATCCGGCGACGCGGTGTTCATCCGGACCGGCTACGGCCGGGTGCGGCACGAGGCCGGCGGGACACCGGGCTTCAGCGTCACCCAGGCCGGCTGGCACGCGTCCTGCCTGCCGTGGTTGCGCGAACGCGAGGTCGCGCTGATCGGCGCCGACACCCCGCAGGACGTACAGCCGTCCGGCTTCGACGACGTGCTGATGCCGGTCCACGCGGTCGGTCTCGTCGCGATGGGGTTGTGGCTGCTGGACAACTGTGACCTGGAGGCGTGCGTGGCGACCGCCGCCGAGCTCGGCCAGTGGGACTTCCATCTGTCGGTCGCGCCGGTCCGCTTCGCCGGCACGTCCGGCAGCCCGGTCAACCCGATCGCCACGTTCTGACGCGTTCGTCGGTTAGGATGATCATCGTGACTACCGGGTCGGCCACTGGCCACGCACGAGTGAGGTTCCCGGTCACGGCGTGAGCGCCAGGCGGTCGCGCGGGCCGCCGCCTCCACTTCTCCTGACAGATCGGCAAAAACGACATCGAGGAGAAGTGTGTCCACAAGTTTCAACCAACAGGTTGTCGACGAGTTTCGTGCCAATTCGGGAAAGGTCGGTGGATATTTCGAAGGTGCGCGGCTGGTCCTGCTCACCACACGCGGCGCGCGTACCGGTCGGGAGCACACCGTTCCGCTCGCGTTTCTCCCGGACGGCGAGCGGATCCTGGTGATCGGCTCGGCCGGTGGCTCGCCGCGGCATCCGGCCTGGTTTCACAACCTGGTCGCACATCCGCGCGTACGCGTCGAGGACGGATCTTCCAGCTATGAGGCGGAAGCCGTCGTCCTCGACGGCGACGAACGCGACCGGGTGTTCGCCCGAGCGGTGGCCGGCAATGCCGGTTGGGCCGATTATCAGGCGAAAGTGACCCGTACGATTCCGGTGGTCGCGTTGACGCGCCGCGAGTCTACTTCGCCACCGCGCTGAAGAATTCCGCTCTGGATTCGGGAATGTCGCGGATGACACCGAAAACCGCCGACGTGCGGGTGACCGTGCCCGGTGCGCGTACGCCGCGAAGGGTCATGCACATGTGCTCGGCCTCGATGACCACTCCGACGCCTTTGGGTGCCAGCTGGTCATCGAGCCAGCGGGCGATCTGCTGTGTCAGGCGTTCCTGCACCTGCGGCCGGTGCGCGAACATCTCCACCACGCGGGCGAATTTCGACAGGCCGAGGATGCGGTCGGCGGGCAGATAACCGACATGCGCGAGACCCACAAAAGGCAACAGATGGTGCTCGCAGACCGACTGCACCGGAATGGATTTCACCACGACGAGCTCGTCATACCGTTCGTCGTTGGGAAATGTCGTCATTTCGAAAGGCCGCGCGGTGATCATCGCCGCGTACGCCTCGGCCATCCGCTGCGGGCTCTTGCGCATGCCCGGGTTGTCGCAGGAAACTCCGAGTGCGGCGAGGAAATCGCGGGCCGCGCGGGTCGCCGCCGCGAGGTCCGGCCGCGTGCTGACTTGCAGGTCAAGATCGTCGACGGTCTCGATCATCGCGCGTCGCCGGTCGGTCGCATCGCCACTCCCGTTCTAACGGATGTTATTCTGTACGTTAGATACGGCCTGTGCGTATCGTCAAGGAGTCCGTCGGTAAGAAGGGTCACGATGGGCGAGTTCGAGCGGAACGTGGCCGGCATCGGCACCTTGGCCGAGCCGATGCGCCGCGAGCTCTATCTGTATGTCTGCGCGCAACCGGCCGCGGTCAGCCGCGACCAGGCGGCCGACGCCGTCGGAATCGCACGGCATCAGGCCAAGTTCCACCTCGACCGGCTGGAGGCCGAGGGTTTGCTGGAGTCCGACTACGCGCGGATGGGTGGCCGCAGCGGCCCCGGCGCCGGCCGGCCGGCCAAGCTCTACCGGCGGTCCGGCCGCGAGATCGCGGTGTCGCTGCCGAGCCGGTCGTACGAGCAGGCCGGCCTGCTGATGGCCGACGCGATCGCCGACTCCGCCGCGACCGGCCGGCCGATCCTGGAATCGCTGCACGACGCCGCGGCCACACATGGTGCGCAGGCCGGTGCTGACGCGAAGACCGGCCGGCGCGGTGCGATCGGTTCGGCTTTCGAGGCGCTGAGCGAAAACGGCTTCGAACCGCGGCGCGACGGCGACCGGATCGTGTTGCTGAACTGTCCGTTCCACGCGCTCGCGGCGGCGCACACCGAGCTGATCTGCGGCATGAACAAGGCGTACGTGTCGGCGCTGGTCGACGCACTCGGGCATGACGAGCTGGAAACCCGCCTCGACGCCGGCCCCGGCCGCTGCTGCGTGACGATCGCCAGAAAATCCCAGCCATAGCCGTGGTCGCTCGCGGACACCCTGTCGCTCCGGCTTGGCGTAGTCGGCAGAGTCACGGACGATTCCACTCGACCGGCGTGACGGTCAGACAATCGCTGGCGCCAGGTTCGCGCTGCCGAAACAGAGCGATTTCCTCGTGGCGCACGGAATGGCGCGGACGAGCCGCTGTTCTGGCTCACCGATCGTTGCCGGATCCGTTCGCGCCTGTCGGCTGGGACGGTCTGATTTTCAGTCCGCTTCGGGCTCGAGCGGAGTGGCTGCGGTGATGCGGTGCAGGGCGAAGGTGTGCAGCACGTCCGTACGGTCGTCCTCGGCGCGCAGATAGCCGGCGCCGATCGACACAGGGCGCACGATCCGCTGGACGCCGCCGCCGTGCGCGTCGACGTAGCCGAGTTGTACGCGGCCGCGTTGGCGCGCCGCACGTTGCAGGACAGCGAGCGTCGCGGCCGTGGTCATGCCCGGCATTTCGGTGATGTCGATGGTCGTCGCGCGGCGGTTGCGGCGCGCGTCGGCGTCGGCCGCGCGCAACGCGCGTACGATGCCGGCCAGCCGTTCGTCGTCCATCACCGGCAGATCCGCGCCTGGCCGGATCGAGCGCGTCCGCAGCGTCGACCGGCGTGACTGCGGTTTGCTGATGACGACGGCGCCTTCGGTGTCTTCCGGCACCGGCACGTACCCGCCGGCGCGCAGGCCGTCCAGCACGCGCTCGCGCGAGAGCGGGCTGATCAGCACGGTCGGCGCGATCCGGCGCAGCCGCAGTGGCGTGTTGCCGCGGTCGGCCAGGATGCCGGCCAACAGCGCGGCGTCGTCGCTGCGCAGATAGCAACCGGCCGTGCCGGCGCGCAGGCCGCCGTGGCGGCGTGCGGTGTCGTCGATCAGGTAGGTGAGCGACTGCGGCACCGGCGTACGCGACCGCTCCGCGAAGAGCCGGTGCAGCCGGTCGGCCGACCAGCCGGCGTCCAGCGCTCGCCGCAGGCTGCCGGCGGTGACCCGGTAGACGGTCGCCGCGCCGGCCGACTCGACATCGGCGACCAGGCCCATGGTCGCGGAGAGGTCCGGCTCGAGCGGTCCTGGCGCGACGACGGTGAGGTCTGGCTGGACGAGCACGTGGTCCAGCGGCGTCGGCAGCAGGTCGCCAAGCAGGTCGGTCACCGGCTGGTCGGCCAGCAGCGCACGGCCGAACCGGGTGAGCGCGCCGCGGCCGGTGATGCCGAGCAGCGCGGCCTCCTCCAGCGCGGCCAGGATCGCGTCGTCGCGGCCGCTGCCGCCGCGCCGAGGATGCGTCCAGGCGACGTAGTCGGCGATGCCTTGCGGATCGGGCGCGTCGCCGGCCGGCTGCGCGGCGACCGCGCGCAGTGCGTCCATCCGCGCGATCGGGGCCGTGGAGCGTACGACCTCGGTCGAGAGCGCGTTGATCAGGCGGTCGCGGTCGTCCCGGAGGCCGATCAGCATCGGCAGCCGGTTCATCGTCAGCCAGGCGGCGGCGACCCGCTGCCAGCGCTGCGCCATCGACCTGGTCAGCCAGCCGTCGTACTCGGCGGTCGGCAGCCACACCTGGTCGGCGTCGGTGGTCGCGTCGAGCAGGCCGGCGGTGTGGCAGATCTCCAGCAGCACGCCGGTCGTCTCGTCGGTGGCACCGATGGCCTTGGCGATCCGCCGCAGCTCGCGTATGCCGATGCCGCCGCTGCGCAGGACCGCTGGCGGCTCTGTCGTACACGCCTCCAGGACGGCCTCGACCAGGCGTACCGCCTCGGCCGCCTGACCGGCGCCGGAGTCGTCGACCGCGTCGATGTTGAAATGCCTCGACTGTGGCACCGGCGGGTCGGGATGCAGCTCGCCGAGCGGAGACGAGCCGCGCAGGATCAGCGCGATCTCGCGTGGCAGCTCGACGGTGTCCTCGCCGATCGGGATCAGCAGGCCGTGGGCGAGCAGCCAGCGCACCGGAGACTCGTCGCCCGCGACGGCCGGCCGGCGCGCGCCGCGTACCGTACCGACCGGCGGGCCGTCGGCGAGCCGGCGCAACACGTCGGTGGCGGCGATCGGAGCGGCGGTGATCTGCGCCGCGAGCTCGGCGCGGCTGCGCTCCTTGCCGCCGTCAGTCAGCTCCGCCGCCGGCCGGCCGAGACCGGCGGGGTAGGGGCCGGCGACGTCGGTCACACCGGCGACGACCTTCAGTGCCTCGTCGGGTCCCCAGACGAGCGCGGTCGTACGCAGCCGGCCGATCGCCTCGTCGATCCGCTCCGGTTTGGCCGCGGCGCCGACCAGCTCGTGGACCTTGGCGACGGTGGCCGGCGCGTCGCACAGCCGGATCGCGTCCAGGATCTCCAGGCTGAAACGGTCGACCTGCTCCATCGCCCTGGCCACCGACATGCGTGCGTGTACGCGGCTGGCCAGCACGGACAGGTCAGGCGGCAGCGGGGTGGCCAGGTCGGGACGCGCACGCAGCAACTCGACCAGCGCGCGGTCGTCGAGCGCGCGCAGGTGGTCGGCGAGACCGCGTTGGCGGCTCGGGTGCTGGCTTTCGTCGCGCATTGGATCAACGCTAGCCTGCTCGTAGGTGGAAACGAGCACTGCGGAGGCTGAATCCCGTGATGACCCTGGACGAGAGCAAGGCGGCGAAGAAAGAGGTCGCCACTCGCAAGGCGCCCAAGCCGGGACACCTGCCGATGACCGAGCTGCTGTTCGTACGGCAGGGACCGCCGTCGCCGTTCGGTGAGGACATGCGCTTTCCATTGCCGCTTGACCAGGTCGAATACGAGCACGCCTCGCTGCCGGACGCGTGACGGGGGAGCCGCGCCAGACCTGGCGCGACCGGATCAAGGACAACCTCGACTCGTGCGTACCGGACGACTGCGGCTGCGACTTCGTCCCGGACGGCTGTGACGTAGGCGGCTGCGACTGCGGCTCCTGCCTGATCGCCTGGATCCCACTGCTCGGAATGCCGGCGGTCCTGCGCGAACGGTCCCGGCCGACGATGCCGGCGCGGATGGGGCTGGCGGCGATCCGCGGCTACCAGACCGGCGTCAGCGCGCACCTGCCGGCGCGTTGCCGCTATGTGCCGTCGTGCAGCGCATACGCGGCCGGCGCGGTGTCCAAGTACGGCCTGAAGGCCGGGTCGCAGCTGGCCGCCGCTCGCCTGCGGCGCTGCAACCGGGACGTGCCTCGCGGCACCGCCGACCCGGTGCCATAGGCCGAATACCCGCTACGGCGCGAAACTGTCGTACCCAGGTGCCAATCTGGGCCCCCACCCAGATCGGGCGGGGGGTGGGTTCGCGTGGCTACTTACATACATAGAAAGTCGATCTTGGTCGCGCCGCCCGGGTCGCGCCAGCCCCCACCTGCTTGGCGCACGCATGGCCACCATGCGTGCGTCGAGCGCAAGCATGGTGGCCATGCGCGCATCGGCCCCGCGCTGCTGAGCCCGCGCCGCTGAGCCTCAGCGCCGCTCCCCGGCCACCGACCGGCGGCGGTTGGAACGGGCTGGACCTGCTCGGTTGTCGGGTTTCGCGGCGGCGGCCGGCGCGTCATGATGCTGGCATCGCATGCACCCGACCCTGGGGGTGGCTCAGTGCCAAGCCAACCGTCGTACTCGTCCGGGATCTCGACGATCCCGCTGCTCGGCGACACCATCGGCGACAACCTCGACCGCACCGCCGAGCGGTTCCCCGACCGCGAGGCACTGGTCGACTGCGCGGCGGGGCAGAGATGGACGTACGCGCAGTTCGTCGACACCGTCGACCGGCTCGCGATCGGCTTGCTGGACGCCGGCATCGGCAAGGGCGACCGGGTCGGCATCTGGGCGCCGAACTGCGCCGAGTGGGCGTTCGTGCAGTACGCGACGGCGAAGATCGGCGCGATCATGGTCAACATCAACCCGGCCTACCGGACGTACGAGCTCGCGTACGTGCTGAAGCAGGCCGGCATCACGATGCTGGTCGCCGCGCCGAAGTTCAAGACCAGCGACTACGCCGGCATGATCGAGGAGGTCCGCGACAACTGTCCGGACCTGCGCCAGGTCGTGCTCCTCGGCTCCACCGAGTGGAACGCGCTGCCGAGCGAGCCGGACCAGGAGCGGCTCGCCGCGGCGCAGGCGAGCCTGTCGTGCGACGACCCGATCAACATCCAGTACACCTCCGGCACCACCGGTTTTCCCAAGGGTGCCACGCTTTCCCACCACAACATTCTCAACAACGGCTATTTCGTCGGTGAGGGCTGCCGCTACACCGAGCAGGACCGGATCTGCATCCCGGTCCCGTACTATCACTGCTTCGGCATGACAATGGGAAATCTCGCCGCCACCAGCCATGGCGCGTGCATGGTGCTGCCGGCGCCCGGCTTCGACCCGGCCGCCACGCTGAAGGCCGTGCAGGACGAGAAGTGCACGTCTTTGTACGGCGTACCAACGATGTTCATCGCCGAGCTGGGGTTGCCGGATTTCGCCTCGTACGACCTTTCCAGCCTGCGTACCGGAATCATGGCCGGCTCGCCGTGCCCGGTCGAGGTGATGAAGCGGGTCATCAGCGACATGGGGATGAACGAGGTGACGATCTGCTATGGCATGACCGAGACCTCGCCAGTGTCCACGCAGACCGGTGCCAACGACGACATCGAGCGGCGGGTGTCGACCGTCGGCGCCGTACATCCCCACGTCGAGGTCAAGGTCGTCGACCCGGAGAGCGGCCTGACGGTGCCGCGCGGCCAGACCGGTGAGCTGTGTACGCGCGGATACTCGGTGATGCTCGGCTACTGGAACGAGCCGGAGAAGACCGCCGAGGCGATCGACAGGGCGCGCTGGATGCACACCGGTGACCTCGCGACCATGGACGCCAACGGCTATCTCAACATCGTCGGCCGGTCGAAGGACATGGTGATCCGCGGTGGCGAGAACATCTATCCGCGCGAGATCGAGGAGTTCCTCTACGGCCACCCGGACGTGGTCGACGTGCAGGTGATCGGCGTGCCGGACGAGAAGTACGGCGAGGAGCTGATGGCCTGGGTCAAGCTGCGGTCCGGCGCCGAGACGCTGACCGCCGAGAGCCTGCGCGCGTACTGCACCGGCAAGCTCGCGCACTACAAGATCCCGCGGTACGTACGACTGGTCGACGACTTCCCGATGACGGTCAGCGGCAAGGTCCGCAAGGTCGAGATGCGCGAGGTGTCGATCAAGGAGCTCGGCCTGGAGTCCGCGGCCGCCGCCAAGCACGCCTGAGCGCGAAAACGCCGCAACGACTCGTCACCGGCGCCAGGTGCCGGCAACGAGTCGTTGCGGCGACGTCAGGGCTTCAGGCCGGCGATGCCGTCGAAGATCATCTCCAGGCCGATGTCGAACTGCTCGTCCCAGTCGCGGACGGCCTGGTACGCGTCGACCTCGGCGCTGATCGGAAACTCGCCGCGGATCGGCGGCCGCCAGTCGGCGTCGCTGAACCCGCCGCTGCGGCCCAGCTGCTCGACCACCAGGTAGCCGAGCAGGTATGACCCCCAGGTGCGGTGCGCGTCCAGCAGCACCGATCCGTCCAGGCCGGCCCGCCGCAGCGCCGCGTACTGTGCCTCGCGCAGCGCGGCCATCTGGTAGGCGTGCACCGGCCGGGTGAGCAGATGCGGCAGCAGCGCCGGATGCGCGTTGAGCGCGTCGCGGAACTGGTGGCTCAGCGCGCGCAGGTCCACCCGCCAGTCGCCGGTGGGCGCCGGCGGCGCCGGCGAGACACTCGCCGCGGTCGCATCCAGCACCGCCTCCTTGCTGGCGAAATGGTGATAGATCGCCATCCCCTGTACGCCGAGCGCCGCGCCGAGCCGTCGCATCGACAGCGCCGCCAGGCCGTCCTTGTCGACCAGCTCGAGAGCTGCCTTGACGATCGCCTCCTGGCTGAGCTCGCCGCGCATGGCGCCAGCGTACGCGAACGGGCTTTACAGCGTAAAGCCACTAGCTTTACAGTGTAAAAATGCGAGAGAGATATGGCATCGACGCACCTGGCGTGGTGCGCGCGTTCGCGCTGCTCGGCGCGGCTGTGACGGTTTTGGTCGTGGTGGCGTACGCGCTGCTGGACGGTTGGCTGCGCGTGGTCGTGGTCACGTTGCTGGGGATCTACATGGTGGACTGCTGGGTGCAGCTCGGCTGGATGCTGCACAGCAGTCTGGCCGGCAAGCGGCGGTTCTGGGCTCGCGAGCTGGACCGGCTGGGGTTGCGCGGTGACGAGCGGGTCCTGGAGGTCGGTCCGGGCCGTGGCGCCGTACTCGTACAGGTCGCCAAGCGGCTGCCGCGCGGCCGGGCCGTCGGCGTGGACATCTGGCGGCAGCAGGACCAGTCGGGCAACGGTCCCGAGGCGCTGCTGAGCAACGCGCGGATCGCCGGTGTCGAAGACCGCATCGACGTACGCGACGGGGACATGCGCGCCCTTCCGTGCGAGGACGGCGAGTTCGACGTCGTGGTCGCCAGTTTCGCCATCCACAACCTGCCGGCCGGCGACCAGGCGCGGGCCGTCGCCGAGATCGTCCGCGTGCTCAAACCCGGCGGCCGCGTGGTGATCATGGACTTCCGCGGCACCGCGCATTACGCCGACGTGCTCCGCCGCTCAGGTGCGCGAAGCGTACGGCGGTCGAGGCTGCGGTGGCAGCTGCATCCGCCGGTGCGTGTCGTGACGGCATCTGTCGGATAGCGGGCTTTTCGCCGCAAAACCGGTCGGGCGCCGGAGATTACTGCACGGTTGGACGGTGGTTACTTGCTTGCTCTGCCGGCTCGCACCGCTAGCCTGGTAGGCCGGGTGCCCATCCGGGTGCCCATTGTGTGTCCATTGTGTGTCCATCGGCAGTTTCGGGGTCCAAGGCGACCCGAGGTCAGCGAGGTAGCGGTGCCCACCGGCAGGGTGAAGTGGTTTGACGCGGAGAAGGGATTCGGCTTCCTCTCCCGCGACGACGGCGGCGACGTCTTCGTGCACAAAGGTGCGTTGCCGGCGGGGACGACGGAGCTGAAACCCGGCACGCGGGTCGAGTTCGGGGTGGCCGAGGGCCGCCGCGGCGAGCAGGCGCTGTCGGTGCGCATCCTGGCGCAGGCGCCGTCGCTGGCCGCCGCCAACCGCCGGCCGGCCGACGAGCTGCACGGCATGGTCGAGGACATGATCAAGCTGCTGGAGGCCAAGGTCCAGCCGGACCTGCGGCGCGGCCGCTATCCGGACAAGAAGACCTCCAAGACGATCGCCGAGGTCGTACACGCGGTCGCGCGCGAACTGGAGATCTGACCGCCGTCCCGCGACACGCCGAGAGGTCGCCAAAACTGTCATACCCACCCCGAAAAATTGCCCCCACCCAGATCGGGTGGGGGGTGGGTTCGCGTGGAAACTTAGATAAGTAGCAAGTTGATCTTGGTCGGCCCGCACGGTCGACGGGCGCGGCGGTGTTGATCATGGACACCGTGACGCGCCGCTCGCACCGCGCGGCCAAGGAGCGTGCGGCGGTGACCGCCGCCGAAAGGGCGGCGCTCGGCCAGCGCCGCTTTTTGGGCGACGGTCGACGTTTCCTGTCGCGTTTGTGGCGGCGCTCGGTGAACGCCGGGGTTTTGTCGCCGCTGGCCACGGCACCGGAGCGCAGTGAGTGCCGGATGATGCAGGCGGAGTTTGATCTTGTTTTTCTTGTCTACCCAAAACCGACATTTCGCCGCGATGTCCGGTTTGGGTAGACAAGAAAAACAAGATCGACAGCCAGGCCGTCGCGCTGACGGCGCATGGGTAGGTCTGTGCACGTAAGGGTTCCCTGCGACCGCTCGCCCCGCATCGAACACCTGACAGAATGCGCTAAATGAGGCTTTTGTCGTTTTTCTCTTGTCTAAAAAACCTCTCAGACCCACCCCCCACCCGATCTGGGTGGGGGCCAAGATTGGCAGGGGGGTACGACAGTTTCGCGCTGTAGCGGGTAGTTCAGGCGCGGAGCAGGAGGAAGGACCAGCGGCCGACGACGACGGTCTGGGTGCCTGCGGCGGAGAGGGCGACCACGTCGAGCAGCAGCGCGCGGTTGTCGCCGAAGCTCGGGGTCAGCGACAGGTACGACGCGCCGAGCTGCGGCGGGGTCGTCTGCGCCTGCGTCTTGCCGGCGGCCGTGGTCGCGACCAGGCGTACGACCCACGGCACGTTGCGCAGCTCGGCGGGGACCTCGATGCCGACCGGGGTGCCGGCGCGTACGGTCAGCCGGCCCGGCAGCGCGTCGGTCGTGCGGCAAGCCGTCCTGGTGGTCTGGATGTCGAAGCAGTAAGCGTTCGCCGGCACGCTCGCGAAAGCGGTCCCGTTGACCAGTCGCGCGTACGGCAGCGGCTTCTGGCACGCGGACAGACCGGCGGCCAGCACCAGCAGGACCGCCACCACCCGGAACGTACGCACGAGCGTCACGCTACCGACCGGCGCACCGAGGCCGGCGATAGGGAGGCCCTGCGGCCAAAACTGTGCCACCCGATGGTGTTCAATGGACGGACAATGGCTACCGTGCGCCTCGCTCCGAAGAAGCTCGACAAGGTCTGCGCCGACGCGGTCGACGCGGCCCGAGCGGCCGCCGTCGACGCCGCGCGAGGTGAGGTCGGCGACCACCTCGGCGTCCGTCCCGACGGCGAGCGGTTGGTGACCCACCGGTTCGCCGCGCTGGAGCGCGGCTACGTCGGCTGGGAGTGGTCGGTGACCGTGGCACGTGCGCCACGAGCCAGGGTGGCGACGGTGTGCGAGGTCGTCCTGATGCCCGGCGACAGGTCGGTCCTGGCGCCGGAGTGGCTGCCGTGGAGCGAGCGGATCCGGCCCGGTGACCTCGGTGTCGGCGACATCGTGCCGACCGACCCCGACGACGACCGGCTGGTGCCGTCGTATGCCTCATACGAGTCCGAGGCCGACGACTTCGCCGACGAGCCCAACGCGTTCGAGCTCGGCGTCGGCCGGGTCCGGGTGATGAGCCGGCTCGGCCGCGAGGAGGCCGCCGAGCGCTGGCACAGCGCCGAGCCGGGCCCGCACGCACCGATCGCCGAGCACGCGCCGGCCAACTGCGGCACCTGCGGCTTCTTCCTGCCGCTGGCCGGCTCGCTGCGGTCGATGTTCGGCGTCTGCGGCAACATGTTCGCACCGGACGACGGCCGCGCGGTGTCGGTCGACCACGGCTGCGGCGCGCACTCCGAGGCGCTGGTGCAGGCCACCACACCGACGAGCGCGCCGCCGATCGCGTTCGACGACAGCATCGTCGACCTGGTGAAGGCCCCGACCTCCGACGGCTCGGTCAGCGACGAGACCGAAGAGTTCGGACACGGGTGAGCGACCCGTTCGACACCGCCGGCCGGCGCGACGCCGTGCTGGCGGCCTGGGGGTCGTCGGCGACCCGCTTCCGCGAGGACGCCAACGCCGAGGAGGATCTGGTCCTCGGTGGATACGCCGACCGACTGCTGGTCGAGCTCGCGCAAAACGCCAGTGACGCGGCCGTACGCGCCGGACAGTCCGGAAAGCTCCGGCTCACGCTGGAAAACCGTACGCTGTCCGCCGCCAACACCGGCGCGCCACTGGACGCCGCCGGAGTCGACAGCCTGACATCGCTGCGCGCGTCCGGAAAACGCGACGAACAGCGCAGCACCGGCCGGTTCGGTGTCGGGTTCGCCGCGACGCTCGCGGTCAGCGACCAGCCGGAGATCCGGTCCACCGCCGGCGGCCTGCGGTTTTCCCTTGCCGACACGGACAAGGCCGTACGCGAGCTCGGCGGCGAACCGGCCCGCGAGCTGGACCGCCGCGACGGCCGGGCGCCGGTCCTGCGGCTCGCCTGGCCGGTCGACGACGCGCCGATCGCCGGCTTTGACACCGAAATCCGGCTGCCGCTGCGCGACGACGAAGCCGTCGCGGCGGTCGAGCGTACGCTGCGCGACTTCGACCCAAGCCTGCTGCTCGCGTTGCCTGGACTGTCCACTGTGGACGTCGACGGCCGGGTCATCGAGCGGTCGGAGGTCGACGAGCAGACGGTCGCGCTCACCGACAACGGCACGACGACCCGCTGGCGATGCGTGGTGGCGACCGGCGATTTGCCAGTGGAGCTCCTGAAAGGCCGGCCGGTCGAGGAGCGGCTGCGCCAGGCGTGGCAGGTCACCGCGGCCATACCGGTCGGCGACGGTCCGCTGCCGCTGGCCAGGCCGCAGCTCTTGTACGCACCGACGCCGACCGACGAGCGGATCGGCGTGCCGATCCGGCTGATCGGCACGTTCCCCACCTCGCCGGACCGGCGCCGCGTACCCGACACCGCGGTCACCCGGCACCTGGTCGAGCAGGCCGCTGAGGCGATCACCGACCTGGTTTCCGGCTGCAGCGGCGATCCTGCCGTGCTCGCGTTGCTGCCCGGCGCCGAGCTACCACTGTCCACTGTGGACTCGCTGCTGCGCGACGAGCTCGACCGGCAGCTGCGTGCCGCGGTCTGGCTGCCGGACACGCACGGCCAGTGGCTGCCGCCGGCGCGTGCCGTCGCCGTCGACGCTCCGCTGGTGTCGATCGCGGCCGAGGTGCTCGACGGCGTACTTCCGGCCGGCTGGTGGACATCCGCGACCGCACCGGCGCTGAGGTCTCTGGGCGTACGGAAACTCGGTGTCGCCGAAGTCGTCGACGCGCTGGCCGGCGCGGACGGCGAGCCGTCCTGGTGGCACGAGCTCTACGACGCGATCGATGCGGTGTTGCGTGACGATCCGCGCACCGAGCTGGACTCGGTCGCCGCGCTGCGAGTGCCGCTGGCCGACGGGCGCACGGTCACCGGCGCGCGTGACACGCTGCTGCCGTCCGACGACCTGCCGGCCGGCCTGGTCGGCGCGCTCGGACTGCGTGTCGTCCATCCGGAGGCCGCGCATCCGTTGCTGCTGCGGCTCGGCGCCAGAGACGCGTCGCCGGCGTCCGTGTTGGCCGACGACCGCGTACGCGCGGCGGTGGAGCACTCGTACGACTCCGACGACCCGGCGCCGGTCGCCGAGGCCGTGCTCGCCCTGGTGGCGGCCACCGACCTCGAACCCGGTGAGCTGCCGTGGCTGGCCGAGCTGGCCCTGCCGGACGCGGACGGCGACTGGCGGCCGGCCGGCGAGCTGCTGCTGCCTGGCGCGCCGCTGGCCTGGCTGATCGGCGCCGACGTACCGTTTGGCACCGCTGACCGGCAGCTGGTCGAGGACTACGGCGCCGACGTACTGGCCGCCGTCGGCACGCTCGCGACCTTCGCGGTGATCGACCACGCCGACCTCGACCTGACCGAGGTGGACGAGCTCGCGCTGGACGGCGTCTCGGAGTGGGCCGACGAGGTGGTCGACGCGCTCGGCGAGGAGCCGGTGCGGCTGCTGCGGTTCACCGCCGTACGCGACCTGGAGCTGGTACGCGACGACGCCTGGCCGCAGGCGCTGCGGCTGCTGGCGGCCGGAGCCGCGCGCGCGGCGATCTCGGCCGGCTGCACGGCGGAGTTGCGCGACGGCAGCATCGTGCCGGTGCAGCCGTATCTGCGCTGGTGGTTCGCGCGGCGACCGCTGCTGGGCGGCCACCGGCCGGCGGATCTGCGGCTGTCCGACGCCGCCGAGCTGGTCGGCCTGTATGACGAGGTGCCGCAGCTGCCGGCCGACGACGGTCCGCCGAGCCTGTTCGACGTGGACGAGGCGGTCGCCGGCGTGCTCGACGACGAGTTCCTGGCCGCGCTCGGCTGCCGTACCGGCCTGCTGGACGTGCTGGAGGACCCGGAGTCGGCCGTCGACCTGCTCGGCCGGCTGGCGGACCCGGCGCGGTCGGTGCATCCGGCCGTGTTGCCGCTGCTCTACGCGCGGTTGGCCGAGGCGCTGAGCGGCGTCGAGGTGGACCCGCCCGACCACGTACGCGTCGCGCCGGACGCCGTCGCCGCCGCCGACCGCGTGGTGGTGCTGGACGAGCCGTGGCATCCGCTGGAGGGTCGCCATCCGATCCTCGGGGGCGCCGATCCGGAGACGGTCGCGGAGCTGCTGGACGTGACGCTCGCGTCCGAGCTCTGAGCCGCGGGAATCCTCTGCCGCTCTTGGCTCTGGCGTTTTGGGGGCTGTGTCTGTTTTGCGGTTCTTGGGTGGGGCGCGTCGGGTGCTGGGGTGATCAGGAGTGTCTGTGAGCGTCCAGTGGCGGCTGGGGCGGTGCTGGTGTGACTGTTGTGGTCAACCGTGCAGGCGAGACGGCCTGACCGGTAATACGTGGTTAACAAGGCAACAAACCCGGGCAATTGGCACACGCGGACATTGAGCCCGGCTCGGCGAGTAGTCACAACGGCAATACTGGCCTCAGCAGTCACACCTACCGCATGGGCTGGTGGTCACGTCGGCGTGAAAGCCGTGTTTCTTGCATCTAGCGCCAGTAACTCGACATTCACGCCTCCGGTAAACCTCACAAGGCGGACATTTAGCGTTACACGAGCCTGTGGATCCCATTGAGTGGATCCTTTCGCCACGTACCGGGACGCCATGACACCTTCCGAGCCGGTCCGCGCAGCCGATGGCCGGAAGGACACCACCCGGTCGCTGCGCTGCCGGACGATGACCCGAATGGGCAGCTCTGGGAGCAGGGGAGGCCAGCCGTCGGGCGTCCAGTGGCCCGGAACCACTCATCAACCGAGAGGCTAAAACTCACGTCTGACGCACGTATGGCGTCCCTGCCAGCATCACTTCGCACGCCGCCCGTGACGGAGGTGACTGATGCGACTGGCGATGCAGCAGCGACGCCGAGCAGCGACGTGGAGCATCGTGACGCCAACCACCAAGTCCCTGGCGCTGGACGCACGCATGGTGGCCATGCGACCAGCGCCGGCTCGGGCGTACGCGCCGAATACCTGCTACGACGCGAAACTGTCGTACCCAACCCGAAAAATTGCCCCCACCCAGGACGGGCGGGGGGTGGGTCGAGAGGCCTTACGCGACAAAAATGGAAAGCAAGGCCTCTAACCCACCCCCCGCCCAATTTGGGTGGGGGCCCAGATTGGCAGCTGGGTACGACAGTTTCGGGTCGGACCGGCGACTACGTGGGGTGGCTAACAAATTCGGCGGTCGGGGAGGGAATCTCCGGGGTGGGGGTCTCGTTGTATGAGGCAGCCGGTGCGGTTCGGTGTCCCCGGGCCGCAATGAACAACTGCCTTCGCGGAATACCGTTCGGCTGGAGCCGCGTTGCGCCTATCGCCGCGAGGCGACCCAGCCGCACCGGCCCTGGTCCTAGTGCGTGTCGCCCTTGTCGATGCTGTCCGGGATGACCAGGTGCAGGACCCAGCTGACGACCGCCACGATGACGGCGCCGAGCAGGGCGGTCCAGAAGCCGGTCACGGTGAACGGCAGGTGCAGCAGGCCGGCCAGCCAGCCGACCAGCAGGAACAGCAGCGCGTTCACGACCAGCGCGATCAGGCCTAACGTCAGCACATAGAAGGCGCAGCCGAGCGTCTTGATCACCGGCTTGATGACGGCGTTCACGACGCCGAAGATGATCGCCACCACCAGCAGCGTGCCGATGTTGGCCCAGATGTTGCTCCCGCTCAGCTCGATGCCGGGCAGGATCGTGGTCGCCCACAGCGCGATGGCGGTGACGACGATCTTGGCGAGGATCCTCATGGGCCCTGATGCTGCCACGAGCCGGTCAGCGCTGCAGTTCCCGGTCGGCCTCGCCGTCCTCCCGCGCCGCGGCGGTGTCGCGGGCGGCGGCGCGTACGCCGAGCCGCTTGCGCCGCCGCCAGCACAGCGCCAACCCGACCAGGCCGATCCCGAGGCCCCACAGGCACGTCCACAGCCACGCGCCGTGACCGTTGGCGGTCAGCCACGGCAGGAAGACGACCACCGCCGCCGACGCGACGACCCAGCCGCCGATGCCGATGGCGACCACCTTCACCGCGTCCACGGCGAGCGGCTCGGGGGTGGGCCGAGCCGGATAGGTGGCCCGCTCGGCGGGCTCGCGCGGCATAACCTGAAGGCTACCTCGGCGCGATCTGGTAAAGGATCGACGGACCCATCACCCGTTTGGTCACCGGCAACCCGGCCACCGGCCGGCCCGGCACACCCGCGTACGGCGTGCCGGCCAGCCGCCGCAGGTCGACGACGACCGACCGGATGCCGGCCGACTGCAGGTCGCGTACGGACGCCGCGTCCGGAAACTTCTGCATCAGCGCGCGCGTGACGTTCACCGCCTGCGGCGTCTGGCCGCCGTAACCGTTGCGCATCGGCAGAAAACGATCGGTCGACCAGAGCAGCGCGGTGGTGTCGGTCTGCGACCCGCTCGGCAACACCAGCGTCGGACCCTGCGCGGCCGCGTACGCCGGCGGCGCGTACGTCACCGGCGTCGTGACCGTGTGCGATCGGCCCTCCGCCAGCGCGACCAGGCACACCAGCGCCGCCGCCACGACGACCCACGGCCGCCGCCGCTCGCCGAGCCCGGCCTGCGCCAGGTCCATCAGCCGGCTCAGCGCGCCGGCCGCCAGCACCGCGGCGATGATCGCGGCGAAGATGATCAGCCGTCCGGGCGTCCGCGAGTAGTTGCCGCCAGGCACATAGTCGACCAGCACCATGTACGTGAACCTGCCGTCGGCGATCCGCGTACCCATGGTGAAGACCACGGTGACGATCAGCGCCGCCGCCAGCATGATCCGGGCGCGTACGGACCAGCGGCTGACGACCAGGCCGATCGCCGCCAGGATCACGATCATCACGCCCGGAAACAGCCACATCTCCTCGGAGCCGTAGACCTGGTCGCGGAAGTGTGCGGTCGGCCGGGCCCAGAGCGTGGAGTTGGGCGGAGCGGCCAAGAACGACTGCACGGTCGGCGAGTAGATGGTCAGCTCGCGCAACCGGGTCGCGAGGCCGTCCGGATAGAGCTTGGTGGCCTGCAGGTACGGCCAGGCCATCAGCGCCGCGACGACCGCGAAGGCGGCGCCGCCGGCCAGGTTGGCCACCACCAGCCGGCGCGGCACCGCCGGGCGCCCGGCGACCAGCCAGAAGACCACCGTCAGCACGCACAGGATGGCCAGGATCCAGGCCATCGGCATCGCGATCGTCCAGCCGATCGTGGTCTGCCAGGCGGCCATCAGCCAGCCGATCACGATCCACTTCGGCCGTACGAGGGCCGGCTGGTAACCCTTGGTGAAGCTGAAACCGTGACCGCGGACCAGCGCGGCGACCGCGAACAGCGCCGCCTCGATGGACAGTACGTGCAGGTGCGAGCCCTGCGCGACGCGCCACGGAGCCCAGGTGACGACGACGGCGACGAAAGCGGCGGCCGGCAGCCGCGCACCGAGCTGGCGCGCCAGTGCGTACCCGCCGACCGCGCACAGCGCCGGCACCAGGATGTAGAGCACGTTGTGCCGTACGACCGCCGCCACCGGTCCGCTGCCGATCAACGAGAGCGGCAGATAGCCGAGCAGCGAGTCGCTGAGCGCGAGCGTGTCGGGGAACGGATAGAACTGGTTGGCGTCGAAGACGTTGCCGGTGAAGACGCCGTGCGCGGTCCAGGCCATCGACCAGGACAGCAGCGTCGGGTCGTTGGGGTGGGCCGGCAGCCGGCTGCCGAGGAACAACACCAGCGGCCACGTCCAGGCGATGCTGACGACGGTCGCCACGATGCCGACGACGGTCAGCTCGGTGGCGGCCCGCGAACGCGTGACGGCGGTGCGAAGGAAGGAGTGGCGCCGCGCTCTCGGTAGCATCACGGACGCAGTCGCGGTCATGGCCGCCGATGTTAGCCGGGTGGCCGCCACGGGCCGGCACCTGGTCGCCGGCCGTACATCTGTCGTTGTCGCTGGAAGCAGGGCTGAAAGTGAGGTAGCCAGGCAATGGTCGCCGGTTCGGTCAGGACGGCATCGTCCGAGCCGCCGGAGCAGACGCGCCGGCCCCGGGCCGCGAGCCTGCGTTGGCTGGCGATCGCCGCGTGGGTCGCGGCCGGCGTGCTGTTCCTGCCGGCGGTCGTCCAGACGCTGCAGCGGCGGTGGGCCGGCGACGCGTTCCTGCACGCGGCGGTGATACGCGACATCGCCGCCAACCCGCTGCATCCGCACGAGCCGATCATCGGCGGCCCGCAGGAAAGCCCGTACATCACGCCGGTCAGCCTGGTGATCGGCTGGCTGGTGCGGCTGGTCGGTGGCAGCGGCTATGACGGTCTGACGATGTGGGCCGTGCTCAACACCGTGCTGCTGGTGGCCGGGTTCGTGTTGCTGTGCCGCGCGATCACCAGGCAGCCGCTGGCCGCGCCGCTCGCGCTGATCTTCACGATGCTGCTGTGGGGGTCGCGCACCTGGATTTTCAGTGGCGTGCTGGCGATGAACTCGCTCGGTTTCGTGCTGCCCTATCCAAGTACGACCGGCCTCGCGCTGCTTTTGTTGCACTGGGCCGTGTTCCTGCATTTCCTGCGTAAGCGGAGCTGGTGGCTGCTCGGTCTGCTCGTCGTCATCACCGTCATGATCGCCACGGTGCACGCGTTCAGTGCCGCCTGCGACGCGATCGGCTTGCTGCTGATCCTGTTGCAGCATCGGAAAAAGCTCGACTGGAAGGTCGCCGGTCTGTTGGCCGGTGGCGTTGTGGTCGCCGGTGTGCTCACGCTGCTTTGGCCGTATTATTCGGTTTTGAAGCTCAGCAACGCCGGGCCGGCGTACTCGCTGGTGCACCAGCAGTTGTACGTGGCGACGGTGAGCCGCGGCTGGCTGATCCTGCTGTGCGCGCCGCTGCTGGCGCGGCGCTGGTGGCGTGACCGGCTTGACCCTTTCGCGCTGGGTTTCCTGGTGGCGGTGGCGATCTACCTGGCTGGCGGGCTCACCGGACAGTTCGCGTTTGGCCGGATCATCACGCTGGTCGCCGTGTGTGCTCATGTCGGCGCGGCGCTGGAGATCGCCGACTGGCTCGCCGTGTCGGGTTTTCCGTTGCCTGGCCGGCTGCTGCCGGTGCCGGTCGCCGGGGTCGCCATGGCGGTGCTGACGTTCGGCTGCTGCATCGGCTTCGCCGGCTCCGGCGACGGACTCGTGCAGGCCGTGTCGCGCGGCAAACTGCCCGGCTTCGTCCGGCAGGGCGCGCAGCGCGTACCGGACGTGTCGCAGTTTGGCTATCTGGACCGCGCTTTCGGCGAAGGCGACGTGGTGCTCGCCAGCCAGTGGCGGATCGCCGTACCAGCGCTGGCGAACGGCGCCATCCTCGTCGTGTCGCCATACCCCGACGCGTTCACTCCTGACGACGCCGTACGCCGGGCCGCCGTCGCGCGCTTCTTCTCCGCGTCGGCCTCAGCCGCGCAGCGGTCGGCGGTGATCGCGAAATACCACGTGAAGTGGGTCCTGTGGGGGACTGTCGACGGCCCGCCGCCAGCCGCCCTCGGCGCGCCGGCCGGCACTGGCCCGGACAAGTCCAGGCTCTACCGCGTATCCGCCGAGACCTTCCACTGAGCCACGAACTACCCGCTACGGCGAGAAACTGTCATACCCACCTGCCAATCTGGGCCCCCACCCAGATCGGGCGGGGGGTGGGTTCGCGTGGCTACTTACCCAAGTTCGAAATTGATCTTGGCCGCGGCGCGGCCGCGGCCAGTGCGCGTAGGGAGTCCTTGCGTGCGGCCGGATTGGCCGCAGTGCCACCCTGCGTGCATTCGCCCGCCGCCGCCAGCGTGCGGGAGACCCTCAGCGGGGCGGAGGGAACGGGAACGGCGGCCGCATCGGCTTGAGGCAGGTCAGCCCCCGCGTCGCCGCCGCCAGCGCCGGGTCGCGTACGTCCGGCCCCTGCCGGTTGACGACCCGGTAAGCGTCCAGCCGGCCGTGCGCGAGGTGCAGTGACGCGGCGACCGGCCCGAAGGCGCCGAGCACCTTCTCCAGCCGTGCGTACGGCGTGACGTTGTTGCCGAAGCTGGTGATCATCCAGATCCGCGACGCCGCCGCGACCAGCGGCCGGATCTCCGCGCCGCCGCAGGCCGGCCCCGGCTCCTGCAGCAACACATAGCTGGTCGGCGCCGGCAGGCCGACGCGCTTGCCGTAATAACGGAAGGCGACCTCGTCGGTCGGACTGGCCAGCAGCACGTCGCCGGGCCGCAGTTGCTGCTTGAGGTAGACGAACAGCTGCCGGGTCTGCGTCCACGTACGCAACGAGTCGGCGCTCTGCTCGCGATAGTAGCCGGCCACCTGACCCTCGACCCGCCACACCGCCGGCGCGGCCAGTACGAGCGCGAGCAGGCAGGCGACGACCGGCCACGGCGACCACTGGCGGCGCAGCAGCCGGGCGACCGCCGCGCGCGGCACGTCGGTAAAGCCGAAGAGCAGCACCGCGGCCACCGGCACGGCATACATCGACAGCCGGTCGGCCATCGGATAGATCCGCAGGCCGGCGAGTACGAAGCCGATCGCGACCGGCGCGATCAGCAACGCCGCGTCCCACCGCCGCCGGATGACGAGTACGACCGCGCCGACCAGGACCAGCGACGCGAGCCAGGCCGCGCCGGGCGTCAACGCCGTGCCGCCGAAGGTGAACAGCGCGGTCGCCAGCCACCCCAGCCGGCCACCGATGCCAGCACCGGGGAAAGAACGCGCGAAGTACGCGTAAAGAAAGTCGTTGCCGGCGGTCGACCGCAGCGAGAAGACGTAGACGAACGCGACCATCGCCAGCCACGGAATGGCGCCGGCGCTGAAAAGCAGGCCGGCGCGGATCGCCGGGCGCCAGCCACCGGCTCGCAGCAACCGCTCGACACCGAGCACGAGCGCGAGCGCCGCGGCGCAGAAAACCGCCGGATAGCTGAAAAAAGAGGTGACGGTGGCGACGATCCAGAAGGTCATCGCACGTCGCCGCGCGGCCAGCGCCGAGAGCACCAGCGCCACCGAGCACACCATGTCCAGCGCGTACGGCTTCGCGTCGTACGCGTAGTAGGCGACGTAGTAGTTGGTCGCCACGAACAGGATCGTGAGCAGCGCGCCGAGCGGCGGCAGCATCCGCCGTGCCAGGAAGGCGGTCAGGGTGAGCGCGCCGGCCGTCGCGATCACCGACGGGAAACGCAGCACGATCTCGGTGTTGCCAAACAGGTCGACGCCGAGTTTTTCCAGCCACAGCCAGCCGATCGGCGCCGACTGCAGATAGTCCAGCGGCGGATGCAGTTGCGCGTACGACCGCTCGATGATGCTGACGACGACGTTGATCTCGTCGTATCGCAGCGAAGCGTTGTAGAGGACAGAGGAATACGCCTGTGCCGTCACAAGCGCGATGGCGACGGCCGCGACGATCCAGTACGCGAGGTTCAGCCACCGGTGCAGGCGCGCGAGAAGGCGCTCGGCCGCTGGTTCCTCGGACACCTCGGCCACGCTGTCGGCCTCCGCCACCACCATGCGGCAGACCCTAACAACCACGACGAGGGTGACGTTTTGCCGGCCGGTACGCGATCGTACGCCGTCAAAACGTCACCCTCGGTGTGGTCTACCGGTGGTTAGCGGTTGTCGCCGCCGTACTCGCCACCGCCGCCATAGCCGCCGCCGGAGCCGCCGGAGTCACGGTCGGAGTCGCCGCCATAGCCGCCACCCGAGTCGTTGCCACCGCCATAGCCGCCGCCGGAGTCACCGCCGCGATCATTGTCGCCGCCGTAACCTCCGCCGGAGTCGCCTCCGCCGAAGCCTCCGCCGTCGCCGCCACGGTCACCGCCGCGATCGTTGTCTCCGCCGCCGTAGCCGCCGCCGGAGTCGCCGCGATCGTCGCCGCCGCCGAAACCACCGGAGCCGCCGCGATCGTCACCGCCTCCGAAGCCACCGGAGTCACCGCCGCGGTCGTCTCCGCCGCCGTAGCCCCCGCCGGAGTCACGGTCGGAGCCACCGCCGTAGCCGCCGGAGTCCGCTCCGGAGCCGCCGCCGTTGCCGCCGTACCCTCCCTGTTCACCATCACGTTCGTCGTTGTACGACATGTCGTACCCCCTCCGATTGGTGTCGGTAGGCCGCAGGCTATTTGTGACAGCGTGTCTCCGCCACTTGAGGCACCCTCCGGTTCGATCAAGACCGGCGAGTCGCGGAGCACGGCGTGTCCGGCCGGCGTCGTCGTCGCGGCGCGGCGCGGATCTGGCAGGCTGCTTCAGGCCACCGATCTCGAGGAGCCGGCATGACAGCCAGGACAGGTAAGGCCGGACGCGGATTTCTCGCGCCGCTGGACCGTTATTTCGCCGTCACCGCGCGTGGATCCAGCTGGCTGCAGGAAATACGCGGCGGAATCGTCACGTTTTTCACCATGTCCTACATTGTCGTGCTCAACCCGTTGATCATCGGTACGGTCACCGACGCCGACAAGAAGTTCATCGGCGGCGTCGCCTCACCGGCCGACGCGATCCCGTTGGTCGCCGCCGCGACCGCGCTGGTCGCCGGCATCGTCACGCTCGCCATGGGAGTGATCGGAAAATACCCGTTCGCGGTCGCCACCGGTCTGGGCCTCAACGCCTTCGTGGCCTTCGGGATCGCGGCGGAGATGACCTGGGCCGACGCCATGGGGCTGGTGGTCATCGAAGGCCTGATCATCGTCGTCATGGTGCTGGTCGGTCTGCGGCGCGCCATTTTCAACGCGTTGCCAGCTGATCTGAAGACCGCGATCGCTGTCGGCATCGGACTTTTCATCGCACTGATCGGATTCGTCGATGCCGGTTTCGTGCGCAAGTCGGCCGGCGGTACGCCGATCGAGCTCGGCGCCGGCGGCCATCTCAACGGCTGGCCGACGCTGGTTTTCGTGGTCGGCCTGATCCTGACCGCCGTCCTGGTCGCGCGCAAGGTCAAGGGCGGAATCCTGATCGGCATCGCGGTGAGCACGGTGCTGGCGATCGTCGTCGAGGCGGTCGCCAAGGTCGGTCCGGCGAGTACGGCCGGCAAGGTCACCAACCCGACCGGCTGGCAGCTGGTCGTACCGGAGCTGCCGGACCGCCTCCTGCAGATCCCCAACCTGTCGCTGGTCGGCCAGTTCAACCTGCTCGGCTCCTGGTCGCGGGTCGGCGTGGTCACCGCGCTGCTGTTCGTTTTCACCTTGGCGCTCAGCGATTTCTTCGACTCGATGGGGACGATCGTCGGCATCAGCAAGGAGGGAAACCTGCTCGACGCCAAGGGCGACCTGCCCGGCTTCGACCGCGTACTGCTGGTCGACGCCGCGGCGGCCGCCGCCGGCGGTGTCGGCAGCGTCTCCAGCACGACCGTCTACGTCGAGTCGGCCGCCGGTGTCGGCGAGGGCGCGCGCACCGGGTTCGCCAACGTGGTCACCGGATTGTTGTTCCTGGTGGCCATGTTTCTCACGCCGCTGGTGGCGATCGTGCCGTTCGAGGCGGCGACGCCGGCGCTGGTCGTCGTCGGTTTTCTGATGATGACTCAGATCCGCGACATCAACTGGTCGGATTACGGCGTCGCCATCCCGGCTTTCCTTACCGTGGTGCTGATGCCGTTCACCTACAGCATCACCGTCGGCATCGGCGCCGGCCTGATCTCGTACGCGGTGATCCGCGCCGCGCAGGGCCGCGCTCGCGAGGTGCATCCGCTCATGTGGGTCGTCGCGGCGCTGTTCGTGGTCTATTTCGCCATCACGCCGATCGAGAAGCTTCTCGGAATTGGCTGAGTTTTCCTAGGTTTCTGGCCCGCAATGGCCACCGTGTCCTAGCTCACGTGTGTCGGAAAAGTCACTCGGCCGATTGTTGAGCTAGGCTAATTATCATGCCGACTTCCTCCGAGACATCGTGAATAGCAAGGGACGATTACACGCACTCGGGGACATGACCCGTTCGTTACGGGTACGCAACTACAGATTGTTCGTGTCGGGCCAGATCGTCTCGCTCACCGGCTCGTGGATGCAGACCACCGCGCAGGACTGGCTGGTGCTGCAGCTGACCCACAATTCGGCCACCGCGATCGGCCTGGTCACCGCGCTGCAGTTCGCGCCGATGATGTTGCTGATGCTCTACGGCGGGCTGATCGCCGACCGCTTCGACAAGCGCAAGATGCTCATGGTCACCCAGACCGTCATCGGGTTTTTGGCTCTGGGTATGGGAGTTCTGGTGGTCAGCGGCCACGCGCAGGTGTGGCACGTGTTCGTCTTCGCGGCCGCGCTGGGGACCGCGCAGGCCTTCGACAATCCCGGCCGGCAGGCGTTCGTGACCGAGCTGGTCGGCAACGACCTGCTGCCCAACGCGGTCTCGCTGAATTCGGCCACCTTCAACACCGCGCGCATTCTCGGTCCGGCGGTCGGCGGCCTGGTGATCGCCGCGGTCGGCGTCGGTCCGGCGTTCCTGCTCAACTCGCTGACCTACATCGCCGTGCTCGCCTCGCTTTTCCGGATGGATCCAGCGAAGTTGCACCGCACCAAGCGGTTGTCGCGCGCCGGCGGCCAGCTGCGCGAGGCGTTCGGATACGTGCGCTCGCGGCCCGACCTGCTGATGGTGTTCGCGCTGATGGCCGTGGTCGGCACGCTCGGGATGAACTTCAACTTCACCATTCCGCTGCTGGCGCGCGCCGATTTCGGCGTCGGCGCGGCGAGTTTCGGCCTGCTGTCGACCTGTTTCGCCGCCGGTGCGCTGTGCGGCGCGTTGGTCGGCAGCCGCCGGCGCGTACGTCCACCAGCCTCGGCGCTGCTGGCCTTCGCCGCGATATTCGGAATTCTGGAGATCACCGTCGCCGCGGCGCCGTGGTTCTGGATCGCCGGCCTCGTGCTCGTACCGACCGGTGGATTCCTGATCGCCTGCAACACCGCCGCAAACGCGCGTGTCCAGCTCGGCGCGGCACCGCATCTGCGCGGCCGCGTGATGGCGCTCTACATGGTGCTGTTCTTCGGTGGCACGCCGCTGGGCGCGATCGTCATCGGCGCCATCTGTCAGTGGTGGGGCGTACGCGCCGGCTTCGTCGTCGGTGGCGTGTCGGTGTTGCTTGCCGCCGGCGTACTCGCCGCGATGCGCGCTTACCGGCACGGCACCCGCGTGCAGTGGGAATCCGGCCGGCTGCCACGGGTCCGGCTGGTGACCGACGGCTCGCGCAGCATCGCTCCTGGACGCAGCGCCGACGACCTGGAGACGGCCAGCCGCGCCGAGGGCCCGCTGGAGGCGGTGCCCGGTGTCAAACCGGCGCCGGCGCCCGGCTCGCACTCGCGGGTGATCGCGCGCTCCAAGCAACCGGAGCCTGACTCCGTATCCGCAGGTCAGACCAAGGATTCCTGAGCCGTATATTGCCTTGTTCCGGTCGGCGGACAGGAATACCGTTGGAGAGCATGAACGGCCTCCTGGTAGCGGCCGACCTTGTCCTGCTTCTCGTGACGTGTACGGTGCCCGCGTTGTTGGTACGCATGTTCCTCGACATCGGCCAGGTCGGCGCCTGGTTCGGTGAGCACTGGCGGCTGTGGCGGCACGGCCCGCAGCCGGTCTCGCCACCGCTGGAGTGCACGGCTGCGACTCTGCGCCGGTTGCGGGGGATGCTTGAGGATCCACGGCACCTGTCCGCCGCGCGTTATCACGGCATCCAGCTGGCGTACGACCGGACGCTCTCGGACGCCTGCGCGACGCTCGGCATCGACGAGGAGCTGTGCGCCGTGCACGGCTTCGCGCACTCGGTCGAGCGCATCCGGGTGGAGGCCGAGCTGGAGCGCGCCGGCCTGGTGCTCGCCCTCCCCACCCCCCGCCACCACCCCTGCTGACGTCTTCGGTCGCATGGCCACCATGCGTGCGTCCAACGCACGCATGGTGGCCATGCGACCATCGAGTTTCATGACGCGGATGTTCGTGGCGGTGACGCCGGCGACGGCGGCGCTCGACGGGTTGGCGGCGCGCTGGGACATCGCTCGGCGGCGGCTGCGGTCCGGACGGCCGACGCCGGTCGACGGCTGGCACGTGACGCTGGAGTTCCTCGGCCAGGTCGACGACCAGCGCCAGCCGGTCGTACGCGCGTGCCTCGCCGCGGTCGCCGAGCGCGCGGCTCCGGCGCGGCTGCGGATCGCCGGCGCTGGCACCTTCGGCAGCGGGCCGCGCAAGATCGTGTGGGCCGGTCTGGCCGGCCAGACCGACCGGCTCACCAGCCTCGCGACGGCCGTCCGGCAGGCCACCGGCGACGCGCTCGGCGTCGAGCCGGACACCAGGCCCTACAACGGCCACCTCACGCTCGCCCGGGACGTACGCGACGCACGGCCGGCGCTGGATCTCCTACGCGGCTATCGCGGTCCATCGTGGACGGTCGACGAGCTCCAGCTTTTCTCCAGCGAACTCGGCGCCGGCGACCGGGGTTCGTCGCACTACACCGTGCTCGCGAGCTGGCCGTTGACCGGTCGCGGTGAAGATCACGATTCCGCGAATGCGGACCACGCCGGCGACCGGGACCGCTACGGTCGGGGGAAACCGGACGACAAGGGGCAGGCATCGTGAGCTGGCAGAAAACGGCGCGTATTCTCGCCGCCGGACTTGTCGCCACCTCGATGGCCGCCGCGTGTACGGCTGGCGGCACCAGCAGCTCGATCGCGCTGCCGGGACAGCGCGGCGGCACACTGCACCTGCTCGGCCAGGCCGATTTCGAGCACTACGACCCGGCCCGGATCTACGTGACGCCGGAAGAACATCTGGCTGTCCTCTACGCTCCGACGCTCACCTCGTACGTGAACGCCGCCGGCGTCGACGGCACGAAGATCGGTGCGGACGCGGCCACCGACACCGGCCGTCCGAACGCCGATTTCACCCAGTGGAGCTTCACCGTACGGAAAAACCTGACATGGCAGGATGGCCGGCCGGTCACCTGCGCGGATTTCAAGTATGGCGTGGAACGCTCGTTCGCCGCCGAGCTGACCGACGGGCCGCTCTACCAGAAGCAGTATCTGCAGGGCGGTGACACCTACAAAGGCGCATACCAGCAGCCGGCCGGCCTGCCGTCGGTGAGCTGCGCCGGCGACACGATCACCTACAAGTTGCGCCAGCCGGTGCCGGAGTTCAACTACGCGGTGACGCTCGGCATTTTCGCGGCCGTACGCAAGGACAAGGACACCAAGCAGCAATACGACCAGATGCCGTTCTCGTATGGTCCGTACAAGTTCCAGCAGCACGTCGCCGACAAGCGTGTGGTGCTGGTGCGCAACCAGTTCTGGGACCAGAGCCAGGACAGGATAAGGAAAAACCTGCCGGACCGGATCGACTTCGAGCTCGGCCTGGACGCGTCGGTGATCGTCGACCGGCTGATCGCCGACCGCGACGACGACCAGCGCGCGATCCCGTTCGGCAACACGCAGCTGACCGTGCAGCAGGCGCCGCAGGTTTTCGGCAGCGACGACCTGAAAAAGCGGGTCGTCAGCGGCTACGACGGTTTCGTCTACTACATCGCGATCAACACCGCCAAGGTCAAGGACCTCAAATGCCGGCAGGCGTACGAATACGCGATGAACAAACAGACTTATCTCACCGGGCTCGGCGGCACGCGGTTCGGTGCGTACGCGACCACGATGGTCACGCCCGCGCTGGCCGCCTATCGCAGGATCGACCCGTACGGCTCGCTGACCAAACCGCAGGGTGACGCGGCGAAAGCGAAGCAGCTGATCGCGCAGTCGCCGACCTGTCCGAAGAGCATTACGTTCGACTACATCAAAACGCCGTCCGGCGACCGTACGGCCGCGGCGGTGAAGGAGAGTTTTTCCGCTGTCGGCGTCAATGTGAAGCCCAACCCGATCGCCCGCAACCAGTATTACGCGACCGTCGGCAAGCCGACCGTGGAAAACGAGCTCGTCTACGCGAGTTGGTCGCCGGACTGGCCGTCGGCGTCGACGGTGATCCCGCCGCTGTTCGACGGCGGCCAGATCGTACCCTCCGGCAACCAGAACCTGGCCCAGCTCAACGACAAGTCCGTCAACGACGCGATCGCCGCTGCCGCCAAGATCAGGGATCCGGCCGCCGCGCAGGCCGCCTGGGCCAAGATCGACGAGCAGGTGCAGGGGCTGGCCGCCACGATCCCGTTGCGCTATGCCAAAGCCGTCTATCTGGTCGGCTCGAAGGTGACCGGCGCGCGGCTGCACTCGCAGTACAGCGACATCAGCCTGCTCAACGTCGGCGTCCTGCCCTAGCCTGCTAGTCGTCCTCGTCGAGGAGGGCATTGATGTCGATCACCAGGTCGAACGGCACCGACGTGATGAGCTGACCGGTCGGCGCGGGGCCTTCGACGTAGCCGTCGGTGCCGAGGTGGAAGACGGTGATCGACGGCGCCGGCGGGTCGAGGTCGACGACCCAGTAGTGCGGGATGCCGGCATCGGCGTACTCCTCGACCTTGCGGCCGAGATCGATCTTCCGCGACCCCGGCGAGATGATCTCGACGGCCAGTACGACGTCCGCGGCCTTGACGCGCTTCGGAGTGCCGCGACGCCTGACGACGATATCCGGCTGGCGGACGGTCGCCAGCATGCCGGCGTCGATGATCACGTCGAGCGCCTGGCGCGTTTTCCATTCGGCCGGAGCCTGGTTGCTCAGCTGTTCGGTGAGCTGGTAGCTCGCATGCTGGTGAGGGTCGGCCGGACTCGGCGACATCACGAGGGTGCCTTCCTGCAACTCGGTGCGACGGAACTCCTCGCCATCGAGCGCGAAATACTCCTCGAGAGTCATCCGCTGCCCGGGGTGGTGAGCGGGCCATGCCATGGCTTTCAGCTCCTTCACGGACCCGGACAGTCTGTCAATTTTGCCGCATACGCCGCAGAATTCATCCACAAGTATGCCTCATCCGTCGTCCACAGGGTCGTGACCTGGCTGTTCGTACGCAAGAGTTGTCAACCTTGCATATGACGCGCAGTGATCACGGCCACCTCGGAAATGCCCGGCGCGTCGCGCGGCCTTCAAGTGTCAGACGACCGACGTAGGTTGGGGATCTGATCTTGACGCGAGAGGCGGCCGAACAGATGACGACGAGTGTCCGCGCGAAGGTGCGCATCCCGCTCCGGTTCGCCGACGGGTACGCCGTCGAGGCCGAGGCCGTCACCTTCCACGGCCTGACCGACGGTCTGGAGCATCTCGCGCTGCGGCTCGGCGAGCCGGCCGAGGTGCCGCTCGTACGGTTGCATTCCGAGTGCCTCACCGGCGACGTTTTCGGGTCGGCGCGGTGCGACTGCGGTCCGCAGCTGCGCGAGGCGGTCGAGCGGATCGCGGCGGCCGGCGGCTATCTGCTCTACCTGCGCCAGGAGGGCCGCGGCATCGGCCTCTACAACAAGCTCGACGCGTACGCGCTGCAGGACGGCGGCCTGGACACGTACGCCGCCAACACCGCGCTCGGCCTGCCGGAGGACGGCCGCGACTACCGGCCGGCGGCCGAGATGCTGGCGGCGCTGGAGGTCGAGACGGTCGATCTGCTGTCCAACAACCCGGACAAGGCCGAGCAGCTGCTCGCCTACGGCATCGGCGTGCGTGAGCGGATCCCCACCGGCGTCTTCGCCAGCAACGCCAACATCCGTTATCTGCAGGCGAAAGTCGAGCAGGCCGGCCATCGCATCGTGCTGCCCGGCCGGCCCGCGCTGGCGTCCTGATCAGCAGCCGGCGGCGTACACCTGGCGCGTCACGTCGGTGATCTTGGCGGCCGCGTGGTCCCAGTCGATCGTGGTCGGATAGAGGCTCAGCACGATCAGGATCCTGCTGTCGTGGTCGACCAGGCCGGTGGTGTGCAGCAGGTGGCTGGTCAGGTCGACGCTGCTCGGCGCCGCGGCCGGGTTGGGCGCCTCCTCACCGGAGTCGATCTGCGCCTTGCGCGTCTGCGGTGGCGTGCCGGGACAGGCTGGCGTCGGGATCACGTCACCGAAAGCCGACCAGCCCTGCTTGATCCGGAACGGCGCTGGTACGGCGCTGGGGATGCCGAAATACTGGTCGCTGCCGTCCTTGGCGCAGCGGGTCGACTGGCCGAGGTTGTCGAGGATGAAGGCGCCGAACGGATCGGACGTGTCGTTGAGCAGATACTGGTACGTACGCAGGATGTCCGACGCGCTGAGCGCGGTGTAGCCCCAGTAGTTGCGCCATTCCGGCAGCGGCGGCGGCTCGGTGTGCCGCAGGCCGAGCTTGGCGACCATCCGGTTGATGGTCGCCTCGTAGCCGTCGCCGCGATAGAAGTACTTCGCCGCCGCGTCGTCGCTGGAGCGCAGCATCGACCGCAGCCGCGCCAGGTCGCCGGCCGGGACGTTTTCCAGCGATCCCTTGAGATACAGGTAGTCCAGCGCGAGCAGGATCTTCACCACCGACGCCGACCGATATTGTTTGTCGGCGTCGTGGCTGACGACCGTACGGTCGGTGCGGCGGTCGAACAGCAGATAGCTGGCCTGCATGTCGGCGGGAATGGTCACCTTCGATCTCGCGGTGTTCGCGGCGGCCGGTGCTGGCGCGTTCACGGCCAGTGCCAGCAGCGCGGCCGACACGGCCGCGACAAGTATGCGCTTCAAAAGACGCTCTCCGTTTCGGAAGTCGAAAACTGCGTACGCAATTCTATTGGAACGCTAAAAGTGACCGTTGGCGGACAATCGGTATGGGACGGCCGACAACCGCTAAGCGTCCGGCCCGCTGTCGCCAAGACTGATGGTGTGACAGTGGCTCCGGCGATCCAGAAACAGAAAGCGCACGGCCCGGCCGTCGCGCTGCTCGCGATCGGTCACGCGGTCGACGACTTCTACCAGGGCGCGGTGCCGGCCCTCATTCCGTTTTTCGTCGCGGCGCACCACTGGAACTATGCGGCGGCCAGTGGCATCACCCTGGCCGCGACGCTGCTGTCGTCGGTCGCGCAGCCGCTTTTCGGCGCGCTGGTCGACCGGTGGCCGATGGCCTGGCTGGTGCCGGTCGGCATGAGTGTCGCCGGAGTCGGCATCGGACTGTCCGGCCTCAGCTCGCAATACTGGGTCACCTGGCTGGCGATCGCGCTGTCCGGCCTCGGCGTCGCCGCGTACCATCCGGGCGCCGCGCGGCTGGCCAGGGTCGCCAGCCGGGACAGCCATCACACCGGCATGGGGTGGTTTTCCCTTGGCGGCAACGTCGGTTTCGCGTTGGCGCCGGTGGCGGTGGCGCCACTGTTGGAAACCCTGGGTGTCACCGGTACGTTGCCGCTGCTCGTACCAGCGCTGGTTTTCGCCTTCGTCACGTGGATCCTGATCCGCCGGCTCGGCACGGCGACCGTCAGCGGCGCCAGAGTCGCGGCCGGGGCGGACGACTGGTGGAGCTTTGGCAAGCTGACGCTCGCGATCGTCGCCCGCTCGGTCGTGACCTTCGGCCTCGGCACGTTTTTGGCTTTGTACGTGCAAAAGCGGCTCGGCGTCGGCGCGGTCGGCGGCGATGTCGCGCTCGCCGTCTTCTACGGTTTCGGCGCGTGCGGCACGTTGCTCGGCGGCTGGGTCTCCGGCCGGTGGGGACGGGTGCGTACGGTCCGGATCGGCTACGCGGTCACCATCCCGAGCCTGGTCGGCATGGTGCTGGTCGGCGGTCCGTTGATGTATGGCTTCATCGCGCTGACCGCGTTGGCGATCTATCTGCCGTTCTCACTGCACGTCACGCTCGGCCAGGACTATCTGCCGGGCCGGCACGGCACCGCCAGCGGCGTGACGCTCGGCCTGGCGGTCAGCATCGGCGGCCTGGCCGTGCCGGTGGTCGGCGTGATCGCCGACGCCGGCGGACTGGAGCTGGCGCTGTCGACACTGTTCGTCATGCCGGTGGTCGCGTTCGTCGCGGCCCTGGGCCTTCGCGAGCCTTAGAGACTGTTGGGGACTTCGAAACAGACCCTAAAGACGCAGACGGAAGGCTGGCGTCTCTTCGAAGCCGACCGACTCGTACAACGGCTGCCCGAGCTTGGTGGCGTGCAGCTCGGCGAAGTCGGCGCCGGCAGCGCGCAGCCAGTCGAGGCCGGCGGTGAGCAGTCGGCGCGCGATGCCGCGCGAACGCCACTCCGGTCGTACGGACATGCCGGCCACATAGCCGCGCCGGCCGTCCGGGCTGCCTTCGCGCGGCAGGCTGGCGAGGATCCACACGGTGCAGCCGCCGATGACTCGGCCGTCCTGCTCGGCGACGAACGCGGCGATCGAGCCGTCGGCCAGCCGCCGCTCGTACCAGCGCGGCAGTGCCACCATCCAGTCGGCAGCCGGGTCGGTCACGTCGAAGCCCATCGACTCGTACATCAGGATCACCAGCTCGCCGAGCGCGCCGGCGTCCGCGGTGGTGGCTGGGCGGATCTCCACGATAGATTCTCCTTTGGACTGTCCTGTGAATACCAATATCGAGCGATGGCCGAGGGATCCATAGCCAATGAACCGCGATGTGGACACCGCGATCGCGCTGCTTGCCGGCTGGCAGAGCGGTCGCGGCCCGGCGTATCTCCGGCTGGCGCGGTCGCTCGCGACGCAGGTGCACGCGGGCCGGCTGGCCGCCGGAAGCAAGCTGCCGACCGAGCGGGCGCTGGCCACCGCGCTCGGCGTCAGCCGGACGACCGTGGTCAACGCGTACGCGGAGCTGCGGCAGGAGGGTGTGATCGCCAGCCGGCAGGGCGCCGGCACCTGGGTCGCCGAGTCGGTGCCGGTCGCACGGCCGGATCCGCCGGGGCCGCCGTACCAGCGCGAGCCGGCCGGCAGTCCGCAGGCGCTGTGCGACTTCGAGTCCGGCGCCGGCTGCGCCGATCCGGAGGCGGCCGAGCTGATCGGCGACGGCGACTGGCTGCCGGACCTGCGCGCGGCGACGGCGACGCGCGGATACGAGCCGCTTGGCCTGGCCGACCTGCGTGACGCGATCGCCTCGACGTACCGCGATCAAGGCCTGCCGACGACCGCCGAGCAGATCGTCGTCACCGGCGGTGCGCAGCAGGCGCTTCACATCGTCGCCGCGGCGGTGGCCGAGCCAGGAGGCCTTGCCGGCGTGCAAAATCCAACCTATCCCGGTGCGTTGGACGCGTTTGCCGCCGCGGGTCTGATGTCCGTACCGTTGGCCGCCGGTCCCGCCATCGACGGCGAGATTTTGGCGTACGCGCTGAGAAAACAGCGGCTGCGGCTGGCGTATCTGATCCCGACCTGCCACAGCCCGACCGGCTCGGTGCTGCCGGTCGCGGTGCGTGAGTCTGTGGCCGAGGTCGCCGGTGCGTACGGGGTGCCGCTGATCGACGACACGACGCTTGCCGGTCTGGCTTTCGAGGACGAGCCGCCGGTGCTCGCGAGTTTCGCCGTGGACGCGCCGATCCTGACGATCGGATCGGTGAGCAAGCTCGCCTGGCCGGGCCTGCGGATCGGCTGGATCCGCGGCTCGCTGCCGGCGGTGGAGATGACGAAGAAGGCGGCCGATCTCGGCACGTCGGTGGTGTCGCAGCTCATCGCGCTGCGGCTCATCGACGGCCTGCCCGCGGCCAAGCTGCGGCGGCGCGCGCGGCTGCTGGAGTCACTGGACTGCGTCGAGACGCTGCTGCGCGCACACCTGCCGGAGTGGCGGTGGCGGCGGCCGGACGGCGGCTATCTGCTGTGGATCACGCTGCCGACCGGCGACGGGGCCGGTTTCGCCGCGGTGGCCAGGCGGTTCGGCGTACCGGTCGCGCCGGGCTGGCTGTCGTCGCCGAACAACACGTACGCGGACCGGGTCCGGCTCTGCTACGCACATCCGCCGGATCGCCTGCGGGCCGCGATCCCCCGCCTGGCCGAAGCCTGGCGCGCGTACGCCGGCCGCTAGCGCGTAGCTCCGCACCTCGGCACATCGAGTGTGGGAATATCTCGCATCGCAAGACCGATTTTACCGGGATTTGCCCACACTCGACGCACCGTCGGCAGGTGCCGCGGGACGAGCCGCGCGCTAGACCAGTGACTCCAGTGCCTTGTCAGGATCGGCGAGCGCCGCCGGGTCGACGGCTTTCCCGCTCAGGATAAGGGCCTTGATCGGGTCGCCGACATCCCAGACGTTGACGTTCATGCCGGCGAGCACGCGGTTTTCCTTGGTCCAGAAGGCGATGAACTCGCGGCCGTCGACATCGCCGCGGAAGACGACCCTGTCATAGCCGGTCGGGTCGCCGAGGTATTCCATGCCGAGGTCGTACTGGTCGGTGTAGAAGTACGGCAACTCGTCATAGCTGGCCGGCTTGCCGAGCATCGTGGTGGCCGCGACGACCGGCTGGCTGATCGCGTTTTGCCAGTGTTCCACGCGAATCTGTCGCTTGAGCACCGGATGGAAGGCGTTGGCCACGTCACCGGCGGCGACGATGTCCGGGTCGCTGCTCTGCAGCGCCGCGTCGACGACGATGCCGTTGTCGACCGTCAAACCGGCCTGTGCGGCCAGATCCGTGTTCGGCGCGGCACCGATCGACACCAGTACGGCGTCGGCCTCCATGCGCGTACCGTCGGCCAGCACGACCCCGGAGGCCCTGCCGTCGGTCACGCTGATCTCGGTGGCCTGCTGTCCGAACCGGAAGTCGACGTCGTGCTCGCGGTGCAGCTTGGTGAACACCTCGGCCAGCTCACGGCCGAGCGCGGCCAGCAGCGGCAGCTCCTCGAGCTCGACGACGGTGACCGCGACGTTCGCCTCGCGCGCAGCCGCGGTGACCTCCAAGCCGATCCAGCCGGCGCCGATGACGACCAGCCGGGACACCGACCCGAGCATTTCCTTGATACGTTGCGAATCCTCCACCTTGCGCAGGTGATGGACGCCCTGCGCGTCGGCGCCGGGCACCGGCAGCCGGCGTGGGCTGGCGCCGGTGGCCAGCAGCAGTTTTCGGTATGCCACGGTGCTTCCGTCGTCGAGCCGCACCTCGTGCGCGTCGCGGTCGACGGCCGTGACGGCGGTGCCGAGCCGCAGGTCGACCTCGTGCTCGCCATACCAGCTTTCGTCGTGTACGTACACGCTGTCGGCCTCGGCCTTGCCCAGCAGGAGGTCCTTGGACAGCGGCGGCCGCTCGTACGGCCGGTGGCGCTCGTCGCCGATCAGCACGATCGGTCCGCCGAATTGCTGCTCTCGCAGGGCTTCCGCGGCCTTCGCGGCGGCCAGGCCGCCACCGACGATCACGAAGTTGTCCGATGGCATTGCGCTACCTTCCTCCTGCCGTTGCTTCTATCGCACGAATCTTCGTCCTTTAGAGCGCGGCGGGCAAGTCCGCGTCAGCCGCGTTTACGTGCCGTCAACCGTACGGCCGGCAGCGGCGGCGCCGGAATGCGGTCGGCGCCATGGCCGGCAACATGGCCGACAACATGGCCGGCAACCAGGCCAAACCGGCCGCGATCGGCACGTTCCCAGTCGTCGCGCGCTGCGGCGATCTCCTCATGGCTGCGGCCGACGAAGTTCCACCACATGACCAACTCGTCGGCGAACGGCTCGCCGCCGAGCAACACGAGCGTCGCGCCGGCGGCGCTGGCGATCTCCAACTCGTCGCGGCCCGTACCGAGATAGAGCAGCGGACCGGCGTCGAGCCGCTCGCCGCCGATCGTGGCCTCGCCGGCGATGACCAGCGCAGCGTGCTCGAAGTCGCGGCGCGCCGGGATGGTCGCGCGCCGGCCCGGCTCCACCCGGATTTCCGCGCCGAGCAACGGTGTGTACGCGGTCGCCGGCGACTTCGCGTCGGCGATCTCTCCGATGATCACGGTCGCGCGCAGGCCGGTCGCCTCGTACGACGGCAGCTCGGTGTGCCGCTCGAAGGCGGCCTCGCCGGCGGCGCGGTCGACCGGCAACGCGACCCACAGCTGCAGCGCGTGCAGGAGATCGGCACCTTCCAACGAAAACTCGGAGTGTACGACACCGCGGCCGCTGGTCATCAGGTTGAGCTGGCCGGGCCGCAGCACGACATCGCTGCCGAGGCTGTCGCGGTGCCGGATCAGGCCGCCGAGCGGCCAGGTCACCGTCTGCAGGCCGATGTGCGGATGGGGGAGGACGCGCATGTCGGTGTGCTGCGGCCCGAACTGGTCGAGGAAACACCACGCGCCGACGGTCGGCCGGCCGCGCAGCGGAAGCGTACGGCTGACCGACATGCCGCGGACGCCACCGAGTGGCACCTCTCGGCTGTCATGCCGCTCGGCGACCGGACCTGGTCCGCTCGCCGGCTCGCACCTGGTCGCCGCTGGAGCCGCCTCCAGATTGCTCACCGCCTCAGCGTATCGCGGCAAAGAGTCTGGACATGTGCTCGTATCGTCGGAGATAGTGTCGCGGATGAGGGGTGACCAGACTCTCGTCGCCGACCGCGAGCTGCGCCAGCTGCTCCGGACCGGCACGTTCGCGCAGGTCCTCGACCACGCGCTGAACGTACGCGGGCTCAGCCTGGAGCGGGTCCAGCGGCACCTCGCGGCGCACGGGGTGACGGTCAGCCGCGCGGCGCTGAGCTACTGGCGGCACGGTCGCAGCCGGCCTGAGCGCGCCGAGTCGCTGCGTGCCGTACGGCTGCTGGAAAACGTGCTCGAGCTGCCGGCCGCGTCGCTGATGTCGCGGCTCGGACCGCCGCGGTCGCGCGGTGCCCACGCCGAGCCGGGGACCGTCGACCGGCGCCGGTTGTGGCCGGCGCACAGCCGGTTGCTGGCCGAGCTGGACGCGCCGCCGGACAGCCAGCTGCGCCAGCTCGACATCCACGAACACGTGCAGCTCAACGAAAAACGGCAGCTCGCCGAGGTGCGTACCCGGCTGGTGCTGCAGGCACTGGCCGACCGCGTCGACCGCTGCGTTGTCTATCACTGGAACGAGGAGCCGGTGTTGCCGGTGATCACCGACGTACGCTATTGCCGGCTCGGCCGCGTACGCACCAACACCGCGGCCGGCGCGACGGTCAGCGAGCTGCTCTTCGACCAGCGGCTGTCGGCCGGCGAGTGCGCGGTCGTCGAGTACGTCACGGCGTATTCGCCGGGCGACGACGAGCTGACCTACTACCACCGCAGGTTCACCCGGCCGGTCCGCCAGTTTCTGCTGCAGGTCGGGTTCGCCGGCGCCGCGCCGGCGTCCTGCGTGCCATACCGGCAGACGGCGTTGGACGCTCCGCGCCGCACCGGTGGCCGGCTCTGGATCGGAGCGTCCAACACCGCTCATCTGGTGGTCACCGACGCCGGACCCGGCATCATCGGACTCACCTGGGACTGGGACTGATTAGGGCCTGTCTCCATATTCCGGGGGCGATAGCCGGGCCCAAACGCCGCCTGCCGGCACGGCGAAACCGCCGACGTGGCGCTGCCACGCCTGGCGGTCCCGCCGCACCGGCAGACGACGTTTGGATCTCGACTCTCATCCCCCCGGAATATGGAGACAGGCCTTAGTAGACGAACCAACCGAAACTCGTGGACCCCTTTCCGCCGCCGCTGTCGGTCGCGGTGACCGTCGGCTGGTAGTTTCCTGTCGTCGTTGGCGTTCCGCTGATCACGCCGGTGCCGCTGTTGATCGACAGTCCCGGCGGCAGACCGGTCGCCGACCACGTGTACGCACCCGAACCGCCGCTGGCCCGCATCGCCAGGCTGACGCTTTTTCCGTGCTGCGTGAACTGGAAACCAGGGTTTGTCACCGAAATCGGCGTCGGCGAGCCACCCTGCACGGTCAGCGTGAACTTCGTCGTGTGCGTGAAGTCACCGCTTTTTCCAGTGACGGTCACGTCGTACGTGCCGGCCGGTGTCGACGACGAGGTGGCGATCGTCAGTTTCGACGCACCACCGGCGTTGACCGACGACGGGTCGAAACTCGCCGTCGCGCCGGATGGCAGGCCGCTGGCCGTCAACGCGATGTTGCCGCCGGGATTGCCGCCGCCAGGCAGGTGTGCCTTGATTTCGTTGGCATAGGTGGTGACCCTGGCGTAGACACCGTAGGTGTTGCAGGCGTTGGACATCCATGAGAACAGTCCGATGATCTGGTTGCCGACCAGGAAGGGACTGCCGCTGTCGCCGACGCAGACGCCCTTGTGGCCGTCGCTGTAGCCGACGCACAGCATCGACCCGTCCGTGCGGTAGTACTGGCGCAGGTCGATCTGGTTGGCGCAGCCGGAGTCGGCGGCGACCGGCATTTCGGCCGTACGCAACACATCCGAGTAGGTGTTGGCGTCGGTCTTTCCCCAGCCGATGGCCCGGCCCATGGTGCCGGGGTTGTTCAGGCTGGTGTCGGTCGCCACGGTCGGATAACTGATGCCGGCCGGCACCGGCACGTCACGGTCGAGCGTGATCACCGCGACGTCGTGGCCGGTCTGCCAGGAGGTGTAGTCGGGGTCGGTCCAGCTTTCCTTGATGTTGGCACGGAAACCCTCGTCGTTGAGATTGGTCGCACCGTAGATGAACCATTTTTCCCCAGGCTTTTCCAGCAGGCAGTGCGCCGCGCCGAGCACGGTGTGCGGCCCCATCAGCGTCATCGTGCACGACTGCTGGCCCGGGAACGCGCTTCCCTCGCGGCGCATGGAAATGATGAACGGATATTGCTCGACCGTGGTCGGGTCGCCGCCGACGACGCTCGGCCGTGCACCGGAGACAGCGGTGGCCTTCACCGTGGTGCCGGTGGACTGGCCGGCGGTCACGGTCGCCGACGCCGGGTCGACGCTCAGGGAGAAGTCGCCAGGACCGGTGCCGTTGACGGTCAGCGCGACCGTCGCGTCATGGCTCGCGTCGGTGGTTTTTCCGTTCACCTTCACCGAAGCGTTGCCCGGCGAGGCCGACGCGGCGGCCGACAGGGTCAGCGTCGAGGACTGCCCCGCGGTCACCGAGGTGGGGTTGAAGCTCGCGGTGACACCGGACGGCAGGCCGCTGGCGGTCAGCGACACGGTCTGCGCGTCGCCCTTGGTGACGGCGGTTTTGATCGTACTGGTAACGGATTTTCCGGGATCGACGCTGACCGAGGACGGGTCGGCGGCGATGGAGAAGTCGTTGGCCGGCGCCGGGCCACCGCCGTTGATCAGCGGGTCGGCGAGGTTGTCGCCCTGCGGCGAACCCCAACCGGTGCACAGGTCATAGCCGGTGCCGGCGTTGTACGTGCCGTTGTTGCCACTGGTCACGTCGCGGAAAGTCGAGGAATACTGCGAAGACTGCGCGACCGCGTAGATCGTCGGGTTCATCGCGCCGACGTTGGCCTTGCCGGCGGCCTTGGCTTTCTGGTTGACCATCGCGACATAACCGGCCCACAGCGGCGACGACAGGCTCGTACCACCGACATCCTGCCAGCCGCCGTTCATGTACACCGAAAGCGCGCCGGCGCCGTAGTCGGCGTCGAGCGCCACGTCCGGTACGGATCGGTGCGCGTCGCTGCCCGGCTGCCAGCTCGGCCGGTCGTAGATCTTCGAGTAACCGCCGCCAGAACGCGTGTTTCCGGTCGAGCCCTGGTTCCAGCACGACTCCGACTGGTAGGTCCCGGCGCTGTCGCTGGTGCGCAGCTGAGTGCCGCCGACACCGGTGAAAAGCGGGTCGCTCGGCGGAAAATCGGCCTGTACGGTCGAGTTGTCGCCCTGGTAGCCGCAACCGTAGGCACCCCAGTCACCGGAGGCCGACAGCATGGTGATGCCCTGCGCGGCCATCTGCGTGTAGGAGTCGTGCGAGGCCTGGATCGGGTCCGACTCGCAGACCTCGCCGTTCAGCCACGAGCCGGACAGGACCGTGATGGCGTTGTCGCTGGCGATCCTGGCCATCTCGTCGACCCACGCGCGGTCGCTGTTAGGCGCCTCGTAGACGATCTGCCTGGCTTTCGGCGCGGTCGCGGCGACCGCCTCGACGTCGAGCGTGACCTCCAGCTGGTCGCTGCCGGGCGAGGGTTTCCCACCGTCCACGGCGACGACCGTCGGCGTGACCGAGGGTTGCTTGAAATAGCTGGTCCAGGCGTCGATGTCGGACTGCTTGAAGGCGTCGAACTCGATCAGGCCGACCGTCTGCCCGGAGCCGTCGTACGAGGACGACAGCGACTTCATGCTGTAGGCGGTGCGAAACTGCGCCGGTGTGTAGCCGCCGGCCGGACCCGCCGGACCGGCCGGAGCGCTGGCACGATGCGCCGCCGGCAGGTCGGTCAGGCCGGCCACCGCGCGTACGACGCCGGCCAGCGACGCCGGCACCGACGGCGCGGAATCGTTGGCGTAGAAACGCTTTCCGTCGGTGCCGGTGTAGTCGCGCAAGGTCGTGCCGAAGGCCGCCCTGACCTGGCTGGCGGTGCCGCGCGCGTCCACCACCTGCCGGTTGGCCGAGACGCCGGTGACCCGGAACCCGTTGCCGGACAGGAAAGTGCTGACCTTGTCCACATCGGACTGTCGTGGCGCGAACAGGTCGTTGTACTGCGCGGCGGTCAGATAATGCCGATAGGACGGCGACTTCGGGTCGGTCACCGCGGCGACGAACCGGTCGAGGCCGGCTTGGTCGTGCGGCCGCAACGCGACCGCGACATCGACCGTACGATCCGCGGCTAGCGCGGCGTTTTTCGTTGCGCCGCGCGGTAAAGCCGGGCCATGCGTGCCGAGAGGCACGCGGGCGTCCGCGGCCGCCGGCGCGGAGCACACCGACAGCGAGGCGGCGGCGAGGCAGGCCGCGACCGCGGCCACCCCCACCCTGGACAGGGATCTGGACATGCGCATCCTCCAACGGCAGGTTGACGCGTCTGGACGGCGCGCAACCTATGCCGTATCGGGGCCGATGCCACTGGTTGGGTGAACGTTCCGTTCAGTTAACAGAGCGGTGCGGTGGCGGGGAAATCCGGCCAGCTCAGGACACGCGCGCCGTAACAGTTGTCCACTCAAAGGACACTTTACGTAGTGTGCTGATCATGACCATGAACGTCGAGACCTACGGCGGCGACTGGGCCCAACAGTACGACCGCATTTTTCCGGACGGGCCAGGCGTGGACGAGACGGTGGCCGCTCTTGTCGCGTACGCGTGGAAAAGTGGCGCCGAGCGGCCGCGTGCGCTGGAGCTGGGGACCGGCACCGGCCGGATCGCGATTCCGCTGGCCGAGCGGGGGATCCGCGTGCACGGCATCGACCTGGAGCCGGCGATGCTGGACGTGCTGCGCTCCAAGGGCGTGCCGGAAAACCTGACCTGCGCGGTCGGGGACATGACCGATGCCACCACCTTCGGCGATGGCCCATACGACCTTGTTTTCTGTGTCTTCACAACGATCTCCGCGCTGCCGGATGCCGACGCGCAGAAGCGGTGTGTGGCCGCGGCCGCCTCGGTGTTGGGCGACGACGGCCGGCTGGTGCTGGAGGTGCAGATGCCACGGCTCGCGTCGTTCGACGCCGACGGCCGGCGGGTGCGCCACATCGGCGCCGGCGCGACCGGACCGATGATCGAGACCGCGCGGCTCGACCCGGTGTCGCAGGTGATGTCCAGTGAGATCACCATGTTCACGCCCGACGGCGTACGCGTGCAGCCGGTGTGGCACCGGTTTCTCTGGCCGAGCGAGCTGGATCTGATGGCGGAGCTGGCTGGCCTGCGCCGCGTCGCACTGACACCTGGTTGGCAGCCTGGCGCCTTCACACCGCACACGTCGATGTATGTCGCCGAGTATGTCAGGAAAACGTGAGCCGGCGCAGGCCGGTGACCTCCAGGCAGAGCCGGTTTTCCAGGCGTACCAACCGAAACACCACCTGCTCGCAGCCAGGACACCGGACGACAGCGTCGCCGGCGTGCCAGTAGACGCGAAGGCTCGCCACCGCGCCGGCGCGGCCGCAGCCGGCGCAGACGCTTTCCGCGGAGGTCATGTCCACCGCGAAAATCTCGGTCAGTGGACCGGCGAGCGCGTTGCCGTCCTGGTACATCAGCCGAACCTCTCCGTCTTCACCCGGCTCGGGTCGTGGCCGACCGCCACCAGCAGGTCGGCCACCGTCTCGACGAAACCCGTTGGACCGCAGACAAAACAGCTCGGCTGGAAATCCGGCGGCCAGCCATGCGTTGTGACATCGGCCAATCCGATCCGTTTCACCGGCCGCCGCGCTCCTTCCGGCGCTTTCCTGCTGAAAACGTACGACACGTCGACGCCGGGATCAGGACGGCGCAACTCGTCGGCGTAGAAGATCTCCTCCGGCGTACGCACCGAATAGATCAGCCGGAACGGCACTTTGCTGCCAGCCGCGCGGCGAGCGCGGATCATCGCCATCAGCGGCACGATGCCGGATCCGCCGGCGACCAACAGCACCGGCTCGGTCGCGGCCGGCCGCCAGACGAACCAGCCGCCGACCGGGCCGCGCAGCTCGATCGCGTCGCCGACCGCGAAAACGTCGGTCAGATAAGGGGAAACCTCGCCGTCGTCGACGCGCTGCACGGCGATTTCCACCCGGTCGGGAGAAGCCAGCGAATAGCTGCGCTGCACCGAATAGCCGTCATCGGCGGTCAGCCGCAGATCGACGTGCTGGCCGCCGAGATGTCCCGGCCAGTCCGGCACGTCGAGCACGAGCGTACGCGCGGTGGCCGTTTCCGCGCGGCTCTCGACCACCGTCGCGACGCGCCATTTCATTCAGTCACCCCGATAACGCTGCTCAAGCCACGGATCGCCGTAATTGTGATAACCGGCGGTCTCCCAGAAACCCGGCTCGTCGGCCAGCGTCAGCTCGATGCCGCGGACCCATTTGGCGGACTTCCAGAAATACAGGTGTGGCACCAGCAGCCGCGCCGGACCGCCGTGCTCCGGCGCGAGGTCGTCGCCGTCGAACCGGTATGCGATCCACGCCTGGCCGTCGAGCAGATCCTCCACCGGCAGGTTGGTCGTGTAGCCGCCGTACGAGTGGATCACCGCGTAGTCGGCGGCGGATTCGACGTTTTCCATCAGCAGGTCGAGCGAGACGCCCTGCCAGTTGGTGCGCAGCTTCGACCATTTCGTGACGCAGTGGATGTCGACGGTCGGCGTCTGGCTCGGCAGTGCCAGCAACTCCGGCCACGACCACGTGTGTTTCTCGCCGGTCTCGGTGAGGATCGCGAATTCCCACCGGTCGACCGGGACGCGCGGCGTCGGTCCGGCCGAGAGCACCGGAAAGTCCTCGGTCGGATATTGGCCGGGTGGCAGCTCGACGCCACCATCCCGCCGCCGCCCCCGAAACCCCGGCGTTATCAGTGCCATGCTCGTCACCCTACCCACGCCGGCGCCGCCCGCGCCGGTCCTGCTCGTGCCGGCATCGTCCGTTTGTCGGTGACACTAGAGACCGTACGTCTCCAGGAGGCGGAGCCAGATCTCGCTGACCGCCGGATAGGACGGTACGGCGTGCCAGAGGCGCTCCAGCGGCACCTCGCCGACCACCGCGACCGTGCCGGCGTGGATCAGCTCGCCGACGTTGGGCCCGGTCATCGTGACGCCGACGACCACCTTCCGCCGCTCGTCCACCACCATCTTCGCGGTGCCTGTGTAGCCGTCGGCGTAAAGCGACGCGCCGGAGACGTTGCCGATCTCGTATTCCACCGCGCGTACGTCCAAACCGTTGTCCCGCGCCTGTCGCTCGGTCAGGCCGACCGCGGCGACCTCCGGATGCGTGAAGACGATCTGCGGCACCGCGGTCCGGTCAGCGGTGGCCGACCACTTCGCGTACGGCTCGGTCGTCGCCCTGTCGCCCGCGACGATCGCGGCAGCACACGCGCGCGCCTGGTATTTCCCCATGTGCGTCAGCAGCGCGCGGTGATTGACATCGCCGGCCGCGTAGAGCCAGTCGAAGCCATCGACCAGGCAATTGTCGTCGACCTCGAGCCACGAGCCCGGCGTGAGGCCGACCGTCTCCAGTCCCAGGTCGGCGGTCTTCGGCCGCCGGCCGGCCGCCACCAGCAACTCGTCGCACTCCAGCGTCTCACCGTTGTCGAGCGTGACCGTGACGGCGCCGTCGCGCGCGACCTTCGTCGCGTTGACGCCTACGCGTACGTCCACGCCGGCCTCGCGCAGGCCGGCCGCGACCGCCTCACCGGCGAACGGCTCCATGCCGCCGAGCAGGCCGGAGCGTACGAGCATGGTGACCCGCGAGCCGAGCGCCGACCAGGCCGCGGCCATCTCGCAGGCCACCACGCCGCCGCCGATCACCGCGAGCCGCGCCGGCACGGCCTTCGCCGAGGTCGCCTCGCGGCTGGTCCACACGCCGATGGTGTCGATGCCGTCGATCCGCGGCACCGCGGCGTCGGACCCAGTGGCGAGTACGACCGCGAGCCGTGCGGTCAGCGTCTGGTCGCCGACCCGCACCTGCTTCTCGCCGGCCAGCCGGCCGTGGCCGCGCACCAGCGTGATGCCGGCACCGTCGAGCCAGCCGACCTGGCCGTCGTCGCGCCAGTGCGAGGTGAACTCGTCGCGCCGGCTCAGCACGGCCTGCGCGTCGAGCCCACCGGTGACCGCCTCGCGCGCGCCGGCCACCGCCCTGGCGTCGGCCAGCGCGGCGGCCGGCCGCAGCAGCGCCTTGCTCGGCATGCAGGCCCAGTACGAGCACTCGCCGCCGACCAGCTCGCTCTCCACGATCACCGCGCTCAGGCCGGCCCTGACCGCCCGGTCGGCCACGTTCTCGCCGGTCGGGCCGGCGCCGACAACCACCACGTCGTAGTCGCTCATGGCCTCATCATGCACCGACAGTTACGAGGCGGTGAGAGCCGTGTCGTCGATGACGAAGGACGTCTGCTTGATGCTGCCCTCTGTGCCGGTGAACCGCAGCGTCACCGTCTGTCCAGCGTACGCCGACACGTCGAACGTACGCTGCACATAGCCGCCGGCCGCGTTCACGTTGCTGTAGGTGGCCAAGGTGGACAGCACCGCGCCGGATCCGTTCAGCAGCTGCACTTTCAGCGTGTCGTACGCGGTCGTGCCGGTCTCCGCGGTGTCGATGTGCAGCCAGAACGCCAACGTCGACCGGCAGTTGGCCGGCAGCGTGACCGACTGCGAGAGCGTGTCCGTACGCGCCGAGCCATAGCCGTCGAGCCAGGCGCTCCACGTGCCGGCGTGCGCCGGTTCGTCGGTGCCGTACTGGCCGATCACACCGGTGGTGCCGGTCCACGCGGTCGTGCCGGATTCGAAGCCGGGGTTGAGAAGTTTCTGCCCCGCGCTCGCGCAGCTGGTCGTGCCGCCACCACCGCCGCCGGCCAGCCACGCGGTCGCGTTCAGCGCCAGCGCGGCGTTGTCGGCGGACGGGTCGCTCCAGCCGTCGTAGAGCGTGTTGCCCGGCTGGCCGGTGCCGTCGTCGATCGGCGAGCTGTCGCCCCAGACCGCCACGCGTCCGGAGCCGAACGTGCTGGTGGCGAAGAAGGCGTTGGCGTTGCCGGGGCTCGACGTGCTCAGATAGAGCAACCCCTTGACGGCCGGATTGTCCGCCGGCTTCAACGTAAACGTCGTGCCGTTGGCGATGAGGCTGTGGCGTACGGTGCCGAACGGTCCGTTCAGCACGGCGTTGCCGCTGTCGGCGATGGCGACCGGATGATCCGAGCCGATGTTCTTCAGGTCGACGGAAAACCCGAACGGATCGGTGTTGTCCACGCCGTTGGAGGTCATCAGGTCGTTGATGATCTCCGGCGAGTCCCAGCCGTCGTTGTTGCGGTCGCTGCCGGTGTGGTCGGAGACCAGGAAAAGCCCGCCGCCGTTCTGCACGAACCGCAGGACTGCCGTCTTCTCCGCGGCGCTCAGGACGATGTTCGGCTCCGGCAGCACGAAAGCGTCGAAATTGCTGAGATCCAACGCGTTCGCCGTGTTTCCATAGCTGATCGTGTTGCCGGCCGGCAGCGTCCTCAGGCTGTACTGACCGGTCCGCTGCAGCGCCACACCCCAGGCCGACAGCGCGCCGGTCCAGTCGGTTTCGGTGCTGGGACTGGGATTCTGTCCGGTCGGATCCGGCTGGCTGGTGCCGATGATCCAGTCGGCGTTGCCGGCGGTCTCGGCCTTGCTGTTGTCGAACAGAATCCGTTTCGGGGTCGCCGCGGCGACCGGGTGGATCGCCGGTAGGGCGAGGCACGCGAGAGCCGTCAGGAACAGGATCCTGCGGAGCATGGCGGACTCCTTTCGAGAGGCAGACCGATCGACAATGCCGGAGAAAATCGGATCGTGCACGGACAAAGCCGTGAACAGCGGATGACGACCGGAAATCCGTCCAGAAAGTCCGGATTCGCGATCGGATAGGATCTACGACATGACCCGAGTGTGCGTGACCGGCGCGAGCGGCAAGGCCGGCCGCGTGACCGTACGAGAGCTGCTGGCACACGGTTACGAGGTGGTGGCGACCGACGCGGTGGCGCCGGCCGACGACCTCGGCGTACGTGTCATCCGGGCCGACCTGACCGATTTCGGCGAGGCGGTCGAGGTGCTGCACGGCACCGACGCCGTCGTCCACCTGGCCAACATTCCGGCGCCGGAGATCCACACCAGTGCGACCACGTTCAACGCGAACGTGACGATGAACGCCAACATTTTCAACGCCGCCACCAAAGTCGGCTTGACCAAGGTGGTGTGGGCCTCCAGTGAGACGACGCTCGGCCTGCCGTTCGACACGCCGCCGGCGTACGCGCCGGTCGACGAGGCGCACTATCCGCATCCGACCTCGACGTACGCACTGTCCAAAGTGGTCAGTGAGACCGCGGCCGGACATTTCGCGCGGTGGTCCGGCATTCCGTTCGTGGCGCTGCGCTTCTCCAACATCCTGAGTCCGGCCAACTATCCGGACTTTCCGGCTTTTTCCGACGACCCGGCGCTGCGTAAGTGGAACCTGTGGGGTTACGTCGACGAGCGTGACGCCGCGGTGTCCTGCCGGCTCGCGCTGGAGGCCGACGTCAGCGGCAGCACCAGCTACATCATCGCGGCCGCCGACACGGTGATGCGGCAGTCTTCGGCGCAGCTGCTCAAAGAGGTCTATCCGCAGACGCCGCTGACCCGCGAGGTCGACGAGCACGAGACGCTGCTGTCGATCGACCTGGCTCGCGCCGTGCTCGGTTTCGAACCACGGCATTCCTGGCGCGACCACGTCTGAGTTTTCGGTTGTCTGGCGCGCGTTCTAGGGTTGGCGCTGTGGGATGGCCGATTGAGCGCGTTGACCTCGGCAGTGTCGAGTACGAGCAGGCCGCGCGCGACATGCGTGGCTGGGTCGAGCAGCGGCGGGCGGGGCTGGCGCCGGACCGGCTGTTCTTCCTCAGCCATCCGCCGATCGTCACCTACGGTCCGCGTACGTCCCCGGAGGAGCTGCCGGCCGCGGTGTCCGGACTGCCGGCCGTCGAGGTCGACCGCGGTGGCTATGCCACCTATCACGGCCCCGGCCAGCTGGTCGGCTATCTGGTGATCCACCTGCGCGAGCGCGGACCGGTCGACATCGTGCGGTGGCTGGAGTGCGGGTTGATCGACGCGCTGGCCGACCTCGGTTTCCCGACCGTACGGCGGGACACCCCGAAAGGCGCCGACAGCCTGGTCGGCGTGTGGACACCGGACCACCGCAAGCTGGCCTCGATCGGCATGCGGATCCGGCACGGCGTGACCAGCCACGGCTTCGCGATCAACGTCGACCCGGACATGACCGCTTTTCACCAGTTCGCCGCCTGCCGGTTGCACGACGTCACAATGGTCTCGCTGGCCGAGCTGGCCGCCGAGCAGGGCCGGCCGGTGCCCTCCGACGCCGACGTACGCGACGCGGTCGCCGCCGCGCTCTGCTGACCCCGGGACCTTTTCCCGCCTTTTCCCGCCGCTCGGTCCCGGTGATCGGGACCGTTTAAGACGCAGTCTGGAGCAGGGCCGGAGGTTTTCCGGCGTACACGGGGAAAGTAGGTGCGATGGGCGTCGATCTGCCGGGGATAACGTGGGCCGTCACGTTTGCCTGTCCGCTGCGGTGCGTGCACTGCTACACCGAGTCCGGCCGGCGGCCGGCGCGCCAGCTCGGTCCCGCGGACATGCTGCGGGTCACCGACGCGCTGATTTCCATGCGACCGCCGGAAATCGCCATCGCCGGTGGCGAGCCGCTGCTGGTCAAAGGGATTTACGACCTCGCACGGAAAATCACCGCCGCCGGGATCAGCGCGGCCGTCTGGACCAGTGGCTGGACGTTTCACCAGGCGATGGTCGACGAGCTGGTCGGTTCCTTTACGCGTGTCCATGTCAGCCTCGACGGCGCGACGGCCGAGGTGCACGACCGCATTCGTGCACGCAAGGGGTCGTACGACAAGGTGATGGCCGCGCTGGCGATGCTGGACGGGGCCGCGCGGCACCGGCCGGTCCATTTCGGATTCGACTGTGTCGTCACCAGAAGCAACTTCGACCAGCTGGAGCGGTTTTGCGCTGAGGTGGCGCCGCGGTTTCCCCGGCTGGGCTTCATCAGTTTTGGTGCGGCGCTGCCAATCGGGCTGGCGAGCCGGGACAGTTTCGCCGCCCACGAGCTGCTGACCGACGAGCAGGCCGAGATCCTGGTCGGCGACGAGCTGCGCGACCGGCTCCGGTCGATCGCGCCGCCGACCGTACACGTGGCCACCGCCGACCACCGGTCCGCGCATCCCTATCTCAGCCCCCAGACGCCGGTGCCGGCGTTCATGGAGATCGAGCCGGACGGCGGTGTGCGGTCTTTCCCTTACTACGAGGGGATCGTCGGCAACATCCTGGCCGAGCCAGGCGACGTGCTCTGGCAGAAAGCGCTCGCGCGGGCACGCGATCCATTCGTACTGGAGGCGTTTTCCAGCGTACGCACGATCCGTGACTGGGCCGCCGCGGTCCGCCGGATCGACTATCACTTCGGGTCGGCGCAGGTCCGCGCGCGGATCGACGGCCGGCCGGAGTTCTCGCCGGTTTGACGGGAAAACCGGCTCAACCAACAGGAGGAGAAAGATGACCGCTGACGAGTTCGACCTGGACATCCGCGTCGACGACCACCGGACGATCATCGCCGACTATCCGGAGCCGACGCAGCAGGGCACCTGCCACAGCAGGGACGTGAGCTGCTATCCGGCCTGCCAGACGACCGCCAAGTGTCCGTAGTTGTCGTTTTTCGCGGCTGTGACAGTCAGGCCGACCGTCACAGCCGCGGTCCCGGTCAGGCGGTGAGCTGACTGGCCGCCAGGTGCGCGTAACGGCCGCCGAGAGCCATCAGTTCGGCGTGCGTGCCGCGCTCGGCGATTTCTCCGTGGTCGAGCACCAGGATCTGGTCGGCACTCTCCACAGTGGACAGTCGGTGTGCGATGGCGATCGTCGTGCGGCCACGGGAAAGCTCGTCCAGCGCCTGCTGCACCAGCCGCTCGGTCTTGTTGTCGAGCGCGCTGGTCGCCTCGTCCAGGATGAGCACCGGCGGATTGCGCAACAGTACGCGCGCGATGGCGATGCGCTGGCGTTCGCCGCCGGAGAAGCGATAACCGCGCTCGCCGACGATCGTGTCGTAGCCGTCTGGCAGCGACGCGATCAGGTCGTGGATGTGCGCCGCCTTGGTGGCCCGCATGATCTCGTCGTCGGTGGCGTCGGGCTTGGCGAACGCCAGGTTTTCCTTGATGGAGGCGTGCAGGAGCATCGTCTCCTGCGCCACCAGACCGACCGAGTCGGCGAGCGAGTCGAGGGTGATGTCGCGGATGTCGGTGCCGTCGAGGAGCACGGCACCGTGCTCCGGCTCGTACAGCCGCGCGACCAGATAGGCCAGCGTCGTCTTGCCGGATCCGGTGGCGCCGACGATCGCCGTGGTGGTGCCGGCCGGGATCCGCGCGCAGATGCCCCGCAGTGTCCACGGACCGTCCTGCTCGTACCGAAACGAGACCTCGCGCAGCTCCACGTCCGCGCGTTTGATCCGCAGCGGGGTGGCGCCCGGCCGGTCGGCGATCTCGACCGGCAGGTCGAGCACCTCGAAGACCCGGCCAAACAACGCCATGGACGTGGACACGTTGAGACCCACCGACTGCAGCGAGGTGGCTGGCTGGACGAACCGGTTGGTCATGCTGGTGAACGCGACGACCGTGCCGAGCGTGACCGGTGAGACTCCGTGGGCGAACTCGATGCCGGCCAGCCAGTAGACGATCGCCGGGATGATGGTCAGGCTCATGCCGCGGGTGGCCATCCGCCAGCGGCCGGCCATGGTGGCCTGCACCTCCAGGTCGGAGATCTGCCGCGACTCGGCGGCGAACCGGTCCGCGAGCGTCTGCCGCTGGCCCATCGTCTTGGCCAGCAGGACGCCGGAAACCGAGATCGACTCGGAGATCAGCGAGGTCATCGCGGCGAATCGCTGCGCGCGGCCGTGGGTGAGCTGCCGCCGCTGCCGGCCGAGCCGGAAGGTGAACAGCAGGAACACCGGCACGACCAGCAGCGCGAGCAGAGCCAGCCGCCAGTCGAGTACGAACAGCGCGACCGCCACCGCGATCGCCGTCGTCGCGCTCTGCACCGCCGAGGTGGCGGTGTTGGTGATGACGTTGTTGATGCCGCCGATGTCGTTGGCGATCCGTGACTGGATCTCGCCGGTGCGCGTACGCGTGAAGAACGCGAACGAGAGCCGCTGCAGGTGCTCGTACACCGACACCCGCACGTCGTGCATGACCTGCTGGCCGACCGTGTTGGACAGCCGGGTCGTCGCCACGCCGAGCGCGCCGCTGAGCACCGCGGCCGCGATCATGCCGCCGGCGAACAGGCTGACCAGTGCGAGGTCGCGGGCCGGCAGCGCACGGTCCAGGATCTCGCGCAACAGGAACGGCGACGAGATGCCGGCCAGCGCCTGGACGATCACCACCAGCACCAGCAGGACCATCTGCGGCACGTACGGCCGGAAGAGCGCGACGATCCGGCGCACCGGGACCTTGGTGTCCTCCTTCTTGAGGCTGACCGTCATGACGCCCGCCGGACCGAGGCCGCCGTCTCGCACTCGGCCAGCCGCTCCAGCAGCGGGCCGGCGAGCCGCAGCAGGCCGATCTCGGTGTCGTTGAGCTCCTGAGCCATCGCCATCGCCAACCACGCCTCTCGCTGTGCGGTGTCCTTCGTCAGCACCTCGCATCCAGCTTCGGTGAGGCGTACGACAGTTCTGCGCCGGTCGTCGGCGGCGGTCACCCGGCTGATCAGCTCGTCCTCCTCGAGCGCGGCGAGCGTGCGGGTCAGGGCCTGCGGCTGCAGCCGCTCGCGCCTGGCCAGCTCGCCGACGGTCAGTGCGCCGGCGTTGGCCAGCTGGCCGAGGACGCTGATCTTCGACGCGCTCACCGAGCCTTCCGGCCGTTCGCGGCGCAGCCGCTTGGCCAGCCTGGCCGCCCCTCGCCTTACCAGCCGCACCGTCTCCGCATCCATAAGCAACATCTTACTAACCTCAGCGGCCGCATGGCCACCATGCGTGCATTGAACGCAAGCATGGTGGCCATGCGACCACCTAGTTCTAAGCAAGTGGTAACTAATGGCGCACGCGTAAGCGTGAGGCAGGATGGAGGGGTGGCCAACCTCGTCAACCTGGAGCGCGTCGGCAAGACGTACGGGACCACCGTGCCGCTGGACGGCGTGTCGCTCGGCATCGCGGCCGCGCAGCGGGTCGGCGTCGTCGGCCTGAACGGCGCCGGCAAGTCGACGCTGCTGCGGATGGTGACCGGCGCCGAGCAGCCGGACTCCGGCCGGGTCGCGCGCCGCGGCGGCCTCCGGCTCGGCAGCCTCGACCAGCAGCTCACGCTGCCGGCCGGCGCGACCGTACGCGACGTGGTGCTCGGTTCGGCCTGGCTGTCCGACGACCTCGGTGCCGAGCACGAGTGGGCCTCCGACGCGCGGGTGCGCGAGATCCTGGACGGCCTCGGGCTCGGCCGGATCGGCCTGGACACGGTCGTGGACCCGCTGTCCGGCGGCGAGAAGCGCCGCGTCGGGCTGGCCGGCCTGCTCGTCCGCGACCTCGACCTGCTCGTGCTCGACGAGCCGACCAACCACCTCGACGTCGAGGGTGTCGGCTGGTTGGCGCGGCATCTGAACGCGCGCAACAAGATCGCCGTACTCGTCGTCACGCATGACCGCTGGTTCCTGGACGAGGTGTGCCAGACGACCTGGGAGGTCGTCGACGCGTCGGTGCAGAGCTATGACGGCGGCTATTCGTCGTGGGTCCTTGCGCGCGCCGAGCGCGCCCGGCAGGCGGCCGCGTCGGAGGCGCGACGGCAAAACCTGCTGCGCAAGGAACTGGCGTGGCTGCGCCGCGGGCCGCCGGCGCGGACCAGCAAGCCGAAGTTCCGCATCGACGCGGCCAACGCGCTGATCGCCGACGAGCCGCCGGTGCGCGACAACGTGGAGTTGCGGCGGTTCGCGACCGCTCGGCTCGGCCGCAGCGTGTACGACGCGGAGGACATCCAGCTGCGGACACCGGACGGCCGTGAGCTGCTCGGCACGACGACCTGGCGGATCGGTCCCGGTGACCGGGTCGCGCTGATGGGGCCGAACGGCTCCGGCAAGACGACGCTGCTGCGTACGCTCGCCGGCCAGCGCGCGCCGGACGACGGGTCGGTCGAGGTCGGCAGGACGGTGAAGGTCGCGTACCTGTCGCAGGACGCCGTCGAGCTGCCCGGCGGCCTGCGCGTACTGGAGGCGGTGCAGGAGGTCGCCGGCCGCCTGCATGTGGGCAAGCGCGAGCTGACCGCGGGACAGCTGGCCGAGATGTTCGGTTTCGGCACGTCGTCGCAGTGGACGCCGGTCGCCGACCTGTCCGGCGGCCAGCGGCGCCGCCTGCAGCTGTTGCGCCTGCTGATGGGTGAGCCGAACGTGCTGCTGCTCGACGAGCCGACCAACGACCTGGACACCGACACGCTGGCCGCGCTCGAGGACCTGCTCGACTCCTGGCCGGGGACGCTGGTGGTGGTCAGCCACGACCGTTACCTGATCGAGCGGGTCTGTGACACCGTCTACGCGCTGCTCGGCGACGGCAGGCTGACGATGCTGCCTGGCGGTGTGGCCGAGTATCTGGAGCGGCGGGAGAAGGTCGAGCAGCCGGCCACCGCGGCGAAGGTCGCGCCGGCCGCGCCGGTCGGCATGTCGGCTGGTGAGCAGCGGCAGGCGCGCAAGGAGCTGTCTCGCTTGGAGCGTGAGCTGGCCAAGCTGGCCGAGACCGAGCAGCGGCTGCTGGCCGACCTCGCCGAGCACGCCGCCGATCACGAGCGGGTCATCGAGCTGGACGCGCGGCTGCGGGACGTACGGTTACGCGTCGAGGCGACGGAGGAGCGCTGGCTGCTGCTCGGCGAGCAGATCGAAGGCTGAGCCAGCGGTCGCCGAAACTGTCACAGGCACCTGGAAGAATTGATGCCGGGGGTCCCCCGTACGCGCGCGTGATGGGGGACCCCCCGTTTTCTACGTTTCCACGCGGGTACGACATTTTTGGCGAGGACCGCTCCGGCGCTTGGGGGACCCCCGACTTCAACGTTTCCACATGGGTACGACAGTTTCGGCGACCACGGCTCCGGCGCTTGGGGGACCCCCGGTTTCAACGTTTCCACGCCGGTACGACAGTTTCGCGCCGGCTGCTCGTACGCGCGCGCGGGCGGAGGTGTGACGTTGGCGCGGATGGGTGTCCCGGTGCGGCGCGCCGGCGCGACAGCGGATACCGTGATGCCGGAATGTCGACGGTCGGTAGAAGGTCGGCAGCATGGCGGTAAGGGAGTGATGAGTCGATGTCCGAGCACGAGTCCGAGTTTCCGGTCGATCACCGGCTTGGCACGGTGTATCGGGTCGGTGGCGGGCTGGTCGGCTTGGCGCTGGTCATCTTCGGTGTGATCGGGCTGGTCGACAAGCTGCCGTACTTCGCGGTCGACGGCCAGTCCGTGTTGGGGCTCTCCTCCAACGGGCTGCTCTCGATCGTCTCCGTGGTGGTCGGCGCGTTGCTGCTGGTCGCCGCCCTGATCGGCCGCAACCTCGCGGCGCACACCAACGTGACGTTCGGCATTCTGTTCCTGGTCAGCGGCCTGGTCAACATCTGCCTGCTGCGGACCGAGCTGAACTACTTCGGCTTCAAGATGCAAAACGTGATCTTCAGCTTCGTGGTCGGCCTGATGTTGCTGACCTTCGGCTTCTACGGCCGGGTCTCCGGCAAGTCACGCAACGCGCAGCGTACGGACGAGCCGGCGCCGGAGCCGTCGCAGCCCTGACCACGCCACGGGACTCCCTACGTGCGCACGTGGGAGTCCCGCGCGCTTACGGCGTGAGGCGGGTCGCCAGCCACGCGAGCGACATCGGATAGCGATAGCCGATGCCGGCGTGCGTACCCTCGAACAACTCGAAGTGGATCACGTCCTCGGGCACGCCGACGTCCAGCAGTGCGTCACGGAACGCCTCCGCGCCGAGGTCCAGCTGAAACTCGTCGCTCTTGCCGGCGTCGATCCAGATCGCCCGCAGGCTGAGCAACGCGTCGGCGTACTTCGGCGCCATCCGCACCGGGTCCCAGTCCAGCCAGCGCTGCCACAGTTCGGGGATGAGCTCGCCGCTGTGCGGTTTGAACGGCAGCAGCGGCTTGCCATCGTCGCTCGCCGAGAACGCCGCCGCGCAGCCGAGCGTCACCAGCAGTGGTACGTCGGCCGGCTTGCTCAGCGCCGGACGGCTCTGGAACTCGTTCCACCACGTGAAAATGTCGCCGTCGTAGTCGCGCAGAAAGCGGACGGCCCTGATGAACTCGGGGATGTAGGACAGCTCGTACAGGCTGTCGCCGGCGTGCGTCGCCAGGCCGCCGAACAGGTCCGGCCGCAGCATCGGCGTGATCATCGCACCGAAACCGCCGGAGGATTTTCCGGTGATACCACGGTTTTCCGGCGCGTCGATGGTGCGGAAGCCGGCGTCGACGTACGGCACGATCTCGTCGCACAGATACGAGTGGTATTTGCCGGTGCCGGGTGAGTCGACGAACTGGCTGCCGCCGTAGGCCGTCCACGCGTCGACATACACGACGATCGCCGGCGGCGCCTCCCCGGAGGCGAAGACTTTGTCGGCCAGTTCGGGAAAAGTCAGCGCGTACGGCGTGCGGTTGTCCCACATGCCGAGGTGGCCGGTGTATCCCTGGATGACGTACACGCTCGGATAGCGCCGGTCGGGCTCGTCGTCGTATCCCGGCGGCGTGTATATCCACAGTGGACGGTCGGCGGGATCGCCGAGCGGGTTGTCGCGGAGCAGGTCGCTGCTGAACACCTGTTTGTCCAGCCGGCCGGCGAACTCGTCGGTTGACCAGGGGAGCATCTGGCCTCCTTGCCGTGTAAGCGATAGAAAAGTCGCATGATCTCCACCGAACTTACCCGCCGGCTGGGCCTGCGGTTGCCGATCATCGGCGCTCCGATGGGCGGCGCCTCGTGGGGTGAGCTGACCAAGGCGGTCGGCGCCGCCGGCGGCCTCGGAATGATCGGCGTGTCCAACCGCTCCGACGCCGACTTCGTACGCCGTGAGGCCGCGGTCGCCGCGGAGGTGCCGTTCGGCATCGGTGTGCAGCTGTGGTCGCTGGACCGGCAGCCGGGTGTTTTCGAGGCAGTGCTGGAATCCGGCGCGACACTGGTGTCGGTGTCCTTCGGTGACCCCGGCCCGTACGTGCGGCCGCTGCACGAGGCCGGCATGCTGGTCGCCACGCAGGTCAACACCGTCGCCGAGGCCAGGCACGCGGTCGACGCCGGTGTCGATGTCGTGGTCGCCCAAGGCGGTGACGCCGGCGGTCACAGCGGCGCGACGATCGGTACGTTGCCGCTGCTGCAGTCGGTGTTGGCCGCGGTGGGCGACGCCGCGCCGGTGGTCGCGGCCGGCGGGATCGGCTCCGGTCGCGGCCTGGCGGCCGTGTTGGCGGCCGGCGCGCAGGCGGCCTGGATCGGCACGCGGCTGCTCGGCGCCACCGAGTCGGCCGGCACGGCTGGCGCGCGCAAACGCGTGTTGGAGGCGGAGGAGAGCGACACCGTGCTCACCCGTGTCTTCGACATCGGCGCCGGCATCGCCTGGCCGGAGCGCTATCCGGGACGTGCTCTGCGCAACGACTTCTCCGACCGCTGGCACGGTAACGAGCCGGACCTGGCCGCCGACCCGGCGGCCGGCGAGGCGCTCAAGGACGCCACCCGCGCCGGCGACTATTCGCAGGCCGTCGTCTATGCCGGTCCGGCGTCTGCCTTCGTACGCGCCGAGGAGCCGGTCGCCGACATCCTGCATCGCCTGGTCGCGGAGGCGGAGGACTGCCTGCGCGCCGCTAGCCGGCTGACTCGATGACCTTCGTCAGCAGCCTGACCAGCTCGCCGCGCTCGGTGGCCGACAGCGCGTCGAGCAGCCGGTCCTGCGCGCCGGCGAGTACGTCGTCGAGCTTTCGCAGGTGACGTTTGCCGGCGGCGGTGATGGTGATGGCGTTGCGCCGCCGATCGCTCGGATCGGTCGTACGGCGCACCAGGTCGCGCTCCTCGAGGTCGTTGACGGTGGCCACCATGTCGCTCGGATCGATGCCGCAGCGCCGCCCCAACGCCGCCTGGCTGTCCGGCCCGAACTCGGCCAGCGCGGCCAGCAGCGAGTAGTGATAACGCCTGGCGCCCACCGCGCCGAGCCCCTCACCGACCAGCCGCGCCGCGTATCCGCCGGCCTGGTTGAGCAACCAACTCGGCGTCGACTTTAACCGAGCGGGCGCCGTCCTCGTCTCCACGCACCGAGACTAGTCCCTGCCCCCGATCTACCTGCTACGGCGCGAAACTGTCGTACCCAGGTGGCAGTTTTGGCCCCCACCCAGATCGGGTGGGGGGTGGGTGAGAGGCCTTTCGCCTTGACGAAAATTTGCGTCATGGTGAGCCTCTCGACCCACCCCCCACCCGACCACTGGGTGGGGGCAACTTTGGTCGAGGGGTACGACAGTTTCGCGCCGCTTGGGTCGGTCGTTGGTCAGGCTAACGAACGCGCGAAGGCCCCCTTCCACCACGCAGAAGGGGGCCTTCGCGGCGGGTCAGCGTACGGAACCGCCCTGGTCGTTGCCGGGCAGCCGTTCGGTGCGCTGTTCGCCGCCGGCGTAGGCGTACGTGCCGTTCTCCGGCATGCCGTTCTGCGGGCCGGCCGGCATCGGTGGTGTCGCGGAGGCGGCCGGACGCGACTTCAGTTCGCTCTCCATCCGGCTCAGCCAGCCGTCGGTGCGCTGCTGCATCGGCTTGACCATGCCGCCGCCGATGCCGACGACCAGGATGCCGCCGACGGTGGCCAGGATGAAGATCAGCACCGGGGTGGTGACGGTGGTGGCGATGTCCATCTGGTTCAGCGCCGCGATGATGCCGAGCGCGACCAGGAAGACCTGCGCCACCGTGCCGAGCAGGCCGGCGTACGCGCGGTTGCCGAGCGCCGTACGGATCAGGTCACTGACCACCTTGCCGACCGCCGCGGCCACCACGACCAGCACGATCGCCACCGCGATCCGCGGCAGGAAGGCGACGACCTGGTTCAGCAGCTGGCTCACCGGGTTGCTGCTGCCGAACGGCGTGAGGGCCAGCTGCAGCGCCATCAGCAGGATGAAGTAGTAGACCAGCTTGACGATCAGCGTCGTCGCGTCGAAATTGGCCCGCGACATCACGCCACCGAGCCCGGACCGCTCGATCAGCCGCGGGAAGCCGGTGCGGGTCAGCAGCATCTCGACCGCCTTCGAGATGCCTTTGGCGATCAGCCAGCCGATCAGCAGGATGACCAGGAAACCGACGAGTTTCGGTACGAATGTCGCGATGGACGTCCACGCGGCGCCAAGGCCGTCGATCAACGCTTGCAGCATGTTGCCCCCTCATCTCCACATACCCGACGTATGTATTGATGGGGAAATTTTCGCGCGACCGGTTACGGTCAGCAACTTGACAGCACTAGCGACGTGCGCGTAGGCGCGGCTTCTTCTCCAGATGGGACAGTCCGTTCCAGGCGAGGTTGACCAGATGGGCGGCCACCTCCTCCTTACGCGGCTTGCGTGCCTCCAGCCACCACTGGCCGGTGAGCGCGACCATGCCGACCAGCGCGTGCGAGTAGAGGCTGGCCAGTTTCGGGTCGTACGACCGGGCCTTGAACTTGCCGGCCAGGATGTACTCGACCTGGCTGGCGATGTCGCCGATCAGGCTGGAGAAGTTGCCGGTCGCCGAGGTCACCGGCGAGTCGCGTACCAGGATGCGGAAACCGTCGGTCTGGGTCTCGATGTAGGTCAGCAGGGCCATCGCCGCCTGCTCCAGCAGCAACCGCGGGTGCCCGGCGGTCAGCGCTCCGGTCACCGAGTCGAGCAGATGGCGCATCTCCCGGTCGACGACGACCGCGTAGAGCCCTTCCTTGCCGCCGAAATGCTCGTAGACGACCGGTTTGCTGACGCCGGCGCGGGCCGCGACCTCCTCGATCGAGGTCGCCTCGTACCCCCGCTCGGCGAACAGGCTGCGGCCGATGTCCAGCAGCTGCTCGCGCCGCTGCTTGCCGGTCATCCGTACCCGCGGCACGGTCTTGCGCTGTTCGCTCACCGGGCCCATGGTGCCAGGTGGGACCGACATTAAGACGCCTTGGCGCGGAGACGGTACGGTATGAGCGCGTCATTCCCGGGTTGCTCTGTTGGCAGGGGCCGCCAGACTTTGAATCTGGACTAGCGACGTAGGTTCGATTCCTACCCCGGGAGCGGATGTGGAGTTGCCCGACTGGCTGCCGGCCACCGCGCGCGCCGATCTCCAGCGGCTGCTGACCGCGGTGCTGCGGGTCACCGACCGACGGATCCGGTGGTCGGGCAGGTTCTACTGGTATGTCTTCGAGCTCACCGGCTCCGAACCGACCCAGGTCACCGACGTCGACTTCGACACCTACCGTGACCAGGTCTCCTCACGCCTGTCGCCGGAGTGCCGCGCGGTCGCCGTCGCGTACGACTCGCGACTCAAGGAGGAGTCGATCGACGCCGTCGTCGTCGAACTCAGCCACGTCGAGGCGCCCCCGGTCCTGGTCGTGCTGCGATATCGCAACCGCGGCATCCTGCGGAAGGTCTGGTATGCCGACCCCCAGATCGGCCCCCTCCGCGCCGCGCACTGATTCCTCACCGCTAAGCCTTTACCCGCTACAGCGCGAAACTGTCGTACCCAGGTGCCAATCTGGACCCCCACCCAGATCGGGCGGGGGGTGGGTTCGCGTGGCTACTTAGATAAGTTCGAAAAGTCGATCTTGGTCGCGGCGTCGGCGGCGTCTATGTCACGAACGTAACCGCCTTGCTGGCGTGTCGCGGTCACCTTTGTTGCATACGCAGTGCCTGTGGCGGCAAATGTCCGCTTTGCGTACGCGGGTTGTGGTCGCATGGACCCCATGCGTGCGTCAGACGCACGCATGGCGTCCATGCGACCCAAACACAGGCGCACAAAGAGGACATGTATCGCTAAAACGGCACTTGGCGATAAATTTTTGCGCGCGCTCGCGGCCTCTCAACCCACCCCCCACCCGATCTGGGTGGGGGCAAACATAACCACCCCGTACGACAGTTTCGTCGCGCATGGTGGGTTGGTGAGCAGCGCTAACCGGGCTCGCGACGCCGTCATGGGAGCGCGTACGGTCGGGTACGGATGAGGGCAGGGCACGGACGAGGCCGTGCCGTCGTTAGCATGTGACGTGTCGCAAATGCTGGAGGGGGAAATCCGGGTGAGGACTGTCCGTCCGGCGGCCGTGGTGGTCCTCGCGGCCGGCCACGGCAAGCGGATGCGGTCGACGACTCCCAAGGCGTTGCACGAGATCGGCGGCCGGTCGCTGCTGGGCCACGTGCTCGCCGCCGCCGCGCCGCTGGGCGCCGAGCGTACGGTCGTGGTCGTCGGCCACGGCCGCGACGAGGTGAAGGCGCACCTCGGCCAGATCGCGCCGGCCGCCGAGGCGGTCGTGCAGGCCGAGCAGCGCGGCACCGGCCACGCCGTCAGGGTCGCGCTGGAGGCCCTCGACGCCAATGCGGGTACGGTCGTCGTCCTCAACGCCGACGTGCCGCTGCTGCGCCAGGACACGCTGGCCGGCATGGTCTCCGAGCACGCCAACGCCGGCCGCGCCGCCACCGTGCTGACCGCGCGCGTCGACGACCCGACCGGTCTCGGCCGGATCGTCAGGGACAACGCCGGCGACCTGGCCGAGATCGTCGAGGAGCGCGACTGCGACGACCTGCAGCGCACCATCCACGAGATCAACGCCGGCATCTACGTCTTCGACGCCGCCGCCGTGCGCGACGCGCTGTCCCGGCTGTCCACCGCCAACGCGCAGGGCGAGGAATACCTGACCGACGCGGTCGCGATGCTGGTACGCGAAGGCCGCGGCGTCGGCACCTACGCCGGCGCGCCGGAGGAGGCGCTCGGCTGCAACGACCGCATCGAGCTGGCGCGTCTGGGCGCGTTGCTGCGCGACGCGACGCTGCGCCGCTGGATGGCCGCCGGCGTCACGGTGATCGACCCGGCGACCACCTGGGTCGACGTGAGCGTCGAGCTCGCGCAGGACGCGGTGCTGCACCCCGGCGTCCAGCTGCATGGCGAGACGAGCGTGGCCGGCGGCGCCGAGATCGGGCCGGACACCACGCTCACCGACTGCCTGGTCGGCGCCGACGCCAAGGTGATCCGCTCACACTGCGTCGGCGCGCGCGTCGGTGAGCGCGTCAGCGTCGGTCCGTACGCATATCTGCGGCCCGGCACGGTCCTGCACACCGCCGCCAAGATCGGCACCTTCGTCGAGGTCAAGGGGTCGCAGGTCGGCGAGGGCAGCAAGGTGCCGCACCTGTCCTACGTCGGCGACGCCACCATCGGAGAGCACAGCAACATCGGCGCGGCGAGCGTGTTCGTCAACTACGACGGGGTCAACAAACACCGCACGGTCGTGGGTAGCCACTGCCGCATGGGTTCGGACAACATGTACGTGGCGCCGGTGCACATCGGCGACGGGGCTTACTCCGGCGCCGGTACGGTGCTGCTCGACGACGTGCCAGCAGGGGCGCTGGCCGTGCCGGGAGCGAAGCAGCGGGTCATCGAGGGCTGGGTCGAGCGCAAGCGGCCCGGCACCCCGGCGGCTGAGGCGGCGGCGCGCGCCGCCAAGGAGGCCGGCGGCGTCGAGGGGGAGTAGGCAGTGAACAGTTTGCAGGCGGAAAACCGCAAGAGCCTGATGCTCTTCTCCGGCCGGGCCTACCCGGAGCTCGCCGACGAGATCGGCGCGCACCTGGGCCTGCAGCCGACGCCGACGGCCGCGTACGACTTCGCCAACGGCGAGATCTTCGTACGCTTCGAGGAGTCGGTCCGCGGCTCCGACGCCTTCGTGGTGCAGTCGATGACCGAGCCGATCAACAAGTGGCTGGTCGAGGCGCTGATCATGGTCGACGCGCTCAAGCGCGGCTCGGCCAAGCGGATCACCGTCGTCGTGCCGTTCTTCCCGTACGCTCGCCAGGACAAGAAGCACCGCGGCCGTGAGCCGATCTCGGCGCGGCTGGTCGCCGACATGTTCAAGACCGCCGGCGCCGACCGCATCCTCACCGTCGACCTGCACACCGCGCAGATCTCCGGCTTCTTCGACGGCCCGGTCGACCACCTGTTCGCGCTGTCGATCCTGGCCGACTACGTGAAGAAGCAGTACGAGGGCCGCAAGTTCACCGTGGTCGCGCCCGACTCCGGCCGCGTACGCGTGGCGGAGCGGTGGACCGACGAGCTCGGCGGCTGTCCGCTGGCCTTCATCCACAAGACCCGCGACCCGCTGGTGCCCAACGAGGTGGTCGCCAACCGCGTCGTCGGCGACGTCGAGGGCCGCACGTGCATCCTGGTCGACGACATGATCGACACCGGCGGCACGATCGCCAAGGCGTCCGAGGCGCTGTTCGCCGCCGACGCAGGTGACGTGATCGTGGCCGCGACCCATGGCGTGCTGTCCGACCCGGCGACCGAGCGGCTGAAGAACAGCCGGATCAGCGAGGTCGTGCTCACCAACACGTTGCCGGTGCCGCCGGAGAAAAACCTCGACAAGCTCACGCTGCTCTCGATCGCGCCGCTGATCGCCCGCGCCATCAGCGAGGTGTTCTCGGACGGTTCGGTGACCAGCCTCTTCGGCGGTGTCAGCTAGCTCATCCGATCAGCCACCTTTTCGCCTGCGTACGTAGGTTCCGTCCGGCCACCGCGACATTTACTGTCGGTGCAGGCCGGCGTACGGGAACGCGGGGTGTCATGGCCGATCTGCAGGACCGGGTGCGCAGACCCCGGCTCGACGTCGCGCCGGAAACCCCAGGTTGGGAACGCCGTTATCCGCGGCAGCTGGCGATCGTCGACGGGTCGGCGGCGATAGTCGCGGCGGCCCTGGGCTTCTGGGTCAGGTTTGGCGCGATCCCGCATCACGCGGTCGCGTACGTGGTGGGCTCGGCCTTCTTCCCGGCGATCTGGGTGCTCGTGCTGATGATGGCCAGAGCGTACGAGTCGCGCTATCTGTTCGTCGGCAACGAGGAATACCGCCGCGTGCTCAACGCCGGCATCTTCCTGACCGCGGCGACCGCCTTCGTCTCGTACGTCTTCAGCATCGAGCTGGCACGCGGCTACGTCGTCGTCGTTTTCCCGGTCGTCACGGTCGCGACTTTGCTCGCCCGCTATTTTCTCCGCCGCCACCTGGTGAGCCAACGCGAACGCGGCCGCTGCATGCGCCGGGTGATCGTGGTCGGCGACGGCCCGGCGGTCAGCGAGCTGCACCAGCTGCTCGCGCGCCACCGCTATCACGGCATGCAGGTGATCGGCGTGTGCGTACCACCCAAACGTGCCGGCCGCGACAGCCTCGCCGGCATCGACGTCGTTGGTACGTTCGACACGATCGTCGCCGCGGTCGCCGACCATCGCGCGGACACCGTCGCCATCCTGCCGTCGCCGGAGCTCACCTCGGCCATGCTGCGCAGATTGCTGTGGTCGCTGGAAAACACCGGCACCGACGTGATCGTCGCCGGCGCGTTGCTCGACGTCGCCGGACCGCGTACGTCCCTGCGGCCAATCGACGGCCTGCCGATGCTGCACCTCGACCACGCCGAGCTGACCGGCAGCCGCTGGGTCGTCAAGCGGCTGTTCGACGTGTTTTTCGCGTCGCTGCTGCTGCTTTTCGCCATGCCGCTGCTCGCCGCACTCGCGGTGGCGATCCGGCACGGCTCGCCGGGGCCGGCGTTCTTCCGGCAGACCAGGGTCGGCAAGGACGGTGAGACGTTCACGATCCTGAAGCTGCGCACCATGTACGCCGACGCCGAACGCCGTCTCGACGAGCTGGCCCCGCACAACGAGCACGACGGCCTGCTTTTCAAGATCCGCCACGATCCGCGGGTGACGCCGCTCGGCCGCTGGCTGCGCCGGTTTTCCGTCGACGAGCTGCCGCAGTTGTTCAACGTCGTCGCCGGGCAGATGAGCCTGGTCGGCCCGCGTCCGCCGCTGCCGTCGGAGGTGGCGGCCTATCCGGACGACCTGATGCGCCGCCTGGTGGTCAAACCCGGAGTCACCGGCCTGTGGCAGGTGAGCGGCCGCGCCGACCTGTCGTGGGAGGACTCGATGCGGCTCGACCTGCGATATGTCGAAAACTGGTCGCTGACCCTGGACCTGGTCGTCCTGCTCCGGACGATCACCGCGGTAATCAGAAGTGCTGGGGCATACTGAGACATTATGACGGGGAAAACACTCGCGGCCGCGCTGCTGGCCGCGGCCATGCTGGCCGGCACGACACCCGCGGTGGCGAGTCCTCCGGTGCCATACGGCGACGAACGTCCAGGTCCGGCCGGCGCCGGTCCGCGGTTGGCCGACCTCGGTCCGTGGCCGAAGCTGCCGCCGGCACCGAAACCGCAGCGCGTACGTCTCAAGTCGTCCGGCGAATACATCCAGACCGTGCTGCGCATACCGGTCGACCAGAAGGTCGTCTTCATCACCATCGACGACGGCGGATACCAGCCGCCGGAGGCCGGGCGGGTGTTGCGGGAAGCCAACATCCCGACCTCGCTGTTCCTGATTTCCTCGCCGGCGACCCAACACCCCGACTTCTTCCGCCAGCTGCAGGCAGAGCGCGCCACGATCCAGGCACACACGCAGTCGCACAAGCAGCTCAAGGGCCTGCCGGAGCAGACGCAGCGGTTCGAGATCTGCGGCTCGGTCGACAAACTGGAAGGCGTGGCCGGGCGGCGGCCGACGCTCTTCCGGCCACCGTACGGTGTCTACGACCTGACGACGCTGAAAGTGGCGCAGAGCTGCGGCGGCCTGGTCGCGATGATGATGTGGGAGGGGTCGGTGATCGGCGGCGTCCTCTACATCGCGCAACATCCGTTCCATCCGGTCAACAACCCGGTCTATCCCGGCATGGTGCTGCTGATGCACTTCACGCCGGACTTCGAGCGCGACATGCACGTGCTGCTCAACGCGATCGCGGCCTCACCGGGTTATTCGGTGGCGCGCCTGGAGGACTACGTCAACTGACGGGCCAGCAGAGCACGCAGGGACGTGCTGGATGTGTGTGCCGTGTAAGGAAAATAGACGACGCGTACGCCGACCGAGGCCATCGACGACTCCAGCAGGGCACCCTTCTCGGTGCCTTTCCAGTCGTCGCCCTTGAACAGTACGTCGAAATGCAGCCGTTCCCACATGACCCGCTTGTCGGTGGAGGTGTCGACGACGGCCTGGTCGACGAAGCCGATGCTCGCGACGATCTGCAGCCGCTCCACCAGCGGCACGACCGGCGGTTTTCCTTTCGCGCGCAGGACGGTCTCGTCGGTCACCACCCCGGCGATCAGCACGTCGCAGTCGGGCCGCGCCCGCCGCAGGATGTTGAGGTGGCCGACGTGGAAGAGGTCGTACGCACCGGGGACATAGCCGACGACGGTCATGGCCGTGCCGCCAGCTCACGAAACCACTTCACGACCGCGGCGCACAGGAAAAGTGCGTTGGCGACCAGCAGAAGCGTGTAGATCACAAGGAAAACCGGACGGAGTCCGTAGAGCAAGAACACCAGGCACAGCAGGCCATAGTCGGTCGGGACGACGACCAATGACCGTACGACCGACGGCCGGCCGGTGGCCGCGGGTGGCGCGGAGCGCAACACGTCCTTGAGGATCATGCCGAAGAACAACACCGTGGCCACACAGGCGAAAACCAGCGGCACCAACAGGAATGCCGGTGGCAGCTGGAAAAACCGATAGAAGGAGACCAGCACCGCGGCGTGCAGGGAGACGAGCTTGCCGCTGTCCACCAGGTGGTCCAACCATTCTCCGGCGGTCGAGCCGCGACCGGTCAGCCGGGCCAGCTGTCCGTCGGCGGAGTCCAGCGCATAGCCGATCACCAGCAGCAGGCAGACCGCGACGGCCATCGGAACGGACGGCGCGACCACGGCGATCACCGCGATGCCGGCAAAACTGCAGAGCGCGCTGATGATGGTGACCTGGTTGGGGGACAGCTTGAGCGCGTACGCGCCGGCGGCCAGGAAACGGCCGAGCCCGCGGTTGACGAAGCGCGAGTATGCCGGTGCGCCTTTCGCGGACTTCTGCGCGGCCGGCAGTCCGCGCAACGCGTCGGCGAAGCGGCTCATGCCACCGCGGTCCGCGTCGGTTCCAGGACGCGCCGCAGGACGGAGCTGCCGGTCGCGATTTTTGGCACCAGCGTGACAATTTCCGTGTCTTGCGCAACCGCGCGAAGCTCTGCCGCGGTCGGCTCGCCCGGCCGGCCGGGGCCGACGAACACCACGTCCGCGTCCACTTTCCTTGCCGCGGCGGCGATATCCAGTGACGACAACGCGATCGCACCGGCCACATAACGGATGTTGACCAGGATGTCGAGGCGCTCGGCCAGCGGCACGTACGGAGTCGACCACAGCCGGGCGGCCAGCTCGTCCGCGTACGCCCCGGCGATCAGCCGGTCGCACCGCTGCGCGGCCTGCCGCAGCAGGTCGAGATCCCCGACGTGGAAGAGATCAAAAAGTCCGAACACGAAGCCTGTTCGCATCGGTCGCTCCCTTCCGCCGTCCGGACACCCTCGGCTGGCGCGCTCCGCCGGCCAGCCGCACGCACAGCCGCTCGTATTTCTCGGCCACGTCGTCCCAGTCATAACGAGCGGCGGCCGCCCGGGACGCGCTGCCACGCGAAGCGGTCGCGGCCGGATCGGCCTCTGCCTTCTCGAGCAACGCGGAAAGCTCGGCCGCGTCGGTGAAAAAGTGACCGGCGTCACCGAGGACCTCGCGGTTGAACCGTACGTCGAAAGCGATCGTCGGCGCACTCGCACCCATCGCGCGCAGCAGGGATGGATTGGTGCCACCGACGGAATGGCCGTGCACATACGTGAACGCGCCGGCGTAGAGCTGGTCGAGCAGGATCTGATCCCAGACAGCGCCAAGAAACCGGACATTCCGGCTGCTGGATGCCAAATCGCGTATCCGTGCGGTGTATTCGTCGCTGTACGGCGCCGATCCGACGACCACCAGCGGATGTTTGGCCGCCGAGCGTACGTATGCGTCGACCGCGACGTGCACGTGGTTTTCCGGCTCGAACCGCGCGACGACCAGGTGATATCCGCCCGGCCGCAGGCCGCGCTCGGTCAGCCTGTCGGTGCCGATGCCGTCCAGCAGTGGCGCGCCGTAAGCGATATTGGTCGACGCGGCGCCGAACTCGTCGCGGTAGTACTCGGCGATGCCGGCCGCGTCGGCGATCAGGTCGTCCGACCAGCGGACCGCCATCGCCTCGGCCATCCGGTAGTAACGCCGGCCGGCGCCACCCCACTTCGCACGCTTCCACTCCAGGCCGTCGACGTGCGTCGCGACCGGAATTCGCCGCATGCGGATCAGCGGCAGAAACAATGCGTTGGCTGCATTGAAAACAATCGCCACGTCGACGCGCCGGGTGAGCAGATGCGCGACCGACAACGCGGTGTGGCTGAGGGTCTCCAACGCCTTGTGGCGTACGGCCGGAAGGTGTTTGACCGTCATGCCGCGATGCGTTTCCCGGTGATCTTGAAAATCGCTGGAACGCGCGTAAACCAGCACGTCATGGCCGCGATCGGCGAGCCGCGCACCGACCTCCTCGACGCACGTCTCGAATCCGCCGTAGCGGGCCGGGACGCCCCGGGTGCCGACCAAGGCGACGCGCATCGATCTCCTGTTCACCGAAAATGCTGCCGTTAGGCCCTGGACAACAATCCCAACTGACGGTATCCACCGCGCCATCCGAACGGATCGAATTTCTGGCTTTTCCTTATCGCCCATCCGGCTGATCGTTACTCTGCGGCCGGGAGGTTCTTCATGACGGAGGATACGCGCCACCGGGTGGCCGGTCGCGCAGCCGTCATCGGCCGCCGGCTCGGAATTGACCGGCTGTCCGATCCAGCCGGCCGCCGGTGGGATTGGTGGGTCCCATTGTGTTTGCTGGCAATCATTGTTGCCAGTGATTACAAGTTCCGACTGCGGCCGCCGAACGAGACGGTCGGCGGCAACGCCGATCCGTTCGTACTGGCAGAAATCGCCATATACCTCACAGTTGGGGCTTTTTGCGTTTTGCGCTACGGCCGTGCGCCGCGGCCGACGAGGAGCACCGCGTTGGTCTTCTTCGCGTACGCCTTCGTGGCGGTGCTGGTGTTGTCCGCGACGTACGCGCCTTATCCGCAGCTGGCGGTCGTACGCGCGGCTCAGCTCGTCGTCGTGGTGGTGCTGACCAGATGCATCGCCAAGCACGCCGGCCGAGACCAGCTGCACTGGTTCGCGCACGCGTTCGCCGTGCTGGTGGCGGGTTCGGTGGTTTTCGGGGTGGCCTTTCCATTGCCACACGCGCAGGCCGACCAGGGCCGGTTCAGCTGGCTGTTCGTCCATCCGGTGATGGCCGGGGTTTTCCTCGGCATCGCCACCACGATCGTGGTCGGCTATCTGCTCGGCCACCGCGCCGAGCGGCCGGGTCCGCGCTGGCATCCGGTGGTTTACCTGGTTTTGCTGGCGATCGTCGGCGGCGGCCTGGTCGCGACGCAGACCCGCGGCGCGGTGCTCGGCGCGGTCGTCGGCCTGACCGTACTCGGCTGGTCGCATTGGCGCGGCCGGCGAAAAATCGAGATCACCCTGGTCGGCGCGGTGTTCGCCGGGCTGCTGGCGGTGGCCGCGACGCCGGCGGTTCTCGCGTTCTTCGAACGCGGCGAGACGGCCAGCAAGCTGGCCACGCTGAACTCTCGCACCGATCTGTGGGCCCAGGCGTGGCAGTTTTTCCTGCAGAAGCCGCTCTACGGCTGGGGTCTGGAGTCCACGCGCGGGCTTTTCCTCGACACCATCGGGCTTGGCGGCGGTCACAACGCGCTGGTCAACCTGCTGGTCGACGGCGGCCTGGTCGCCGCCGGCAGCTGGATCGCGCTGATCGTGACGCTCGTCGTCACGCTTTATCGCATACGTGCGTCGGTCGTGCCCGATCGCGCGATGTTGTTGGGGCTGGTCACATTCCTGCTCGTCGACGGGATGTTCGTGGAAAGCCTCGGTGCCGCCGCCAACGTGGCCAGCACCTGGCTTTTCGTCATCGTCGCATGGGCCGAGATCCTGCGAGCGCGGAGCGAGCCGGTGGCCGCACCGGAGCGGGTCGCGGTGGCGACTCCGGTGAGGCCGCGATGACCGTACTCGTCGCGAATCCGTCCACGGATCTCTACGGCGCCGACCGGATGGCGCTGGAAACCGTTGCGGCGCTTCGGGAAAACGGCGTCGACGTGGTCGTCACCACGCCGGTTGCCGGCCCGCTGCGGGAAAAGCTGGCAGAGCTTGGCGTGCCGGTCGTGGTGCGTCCGGTGCCGGTGCTGCGCCGAGGCTGTCTGTCGGCGACCGGCATTCTCCGTATTCTCTGGGAAACCTTGGTGGCGTTGCCGTCGTGCGTACGGTTGGCGCGCCGCTCGGATGTCGTCTACGTCAACACCGTGACCATTCCGTCGTGGATCATCGCCGCCCGGCTGGCGCGCCGGCCGGTGGTCGCGCACGTCCACGAGCTGGAGGCGAGCGCCGGCCGGATCGTACGCGCCGGACTGGTCAAACCGCTGCTGCTGGCGCGCCACGTCATCGCCAACAGCGCCGCCACAAAGGAATTCCTCGCACGTTCTGGTTGCCGGTCGCGGCTGGTCTACAACGGTGTGGCCGAGCCGCCGCGGCCGATCGCGGAGATCTCCACGACCGCGCCGGATCCGGTGCGCCTCGGCTACGTCGGCCGGCTGTCACATCGTAAAGGCACCGATGTTGCGATCGACGCGGTCGCCTTGTTGGCGGAGCGCGGAATTCCGGCACGGCTGGACATCATCGGCAGCGTTTTTCCGGGAAACGAGGCGTTTGAGGCCGAGCTGCGCGCTCGCGCGCGCGACCTGGACGTGACTTTCGGCGGTTTCAGCAACGATGTCTGGTCGGCGTACGAGCGTGCCGACATCGTGCTCGTACCGTCGCGGCTGGAGCCCTTCGGCCTGGTGGCGGTCGAGGCGCAACTGGCTGGCCGGCCGGTGCTGAGCTCGGACGCCGAAGGCCTGGTCGAGGCGGTGGCGGCCGGCGAGACCGGTGTGGCCGTGCCGGCCGGAAATGCGGCCGCGCTGGCCGACGCCGTGGTGCGGCTGTTGAAAGACTGGCCGCGGGCGGTCCAGTTTGCCCAGCGTGGCAAGGAAAGAGCCATCGCAATGTTCTCGCCGGCCGGCTATCGGCGGGCGATCGTGGATCTGCTGACGGAGGCGTCGAAGCGGTGAAAGCAGCACGCAGCGCGATTCTCGTCCTGGCACTGGTGGCGAGCGGCCTGGTCGCGGCGGCTCCGGTGGCGGCCGACACGGACCCGCCGGCCGGCACGCTGGAGACGGCGACCGCCGATCCGCAGCCGACCTGGCAGACCGACCGTATCGTCTGGGCACTCGACCGCGTCGGCTCGACGATCATCGCCGGTGGCGATTTCACCGCCATCCGGCCACCGGGGGCCGCGCCGGGGGATTCGCGGCAGCAGACCAGAAACGGCGTCGCGTCCTTCGACTCGTCGACCGGTGAGCCGACGCCGTTCCGGCCGGTGATCGCCGGCAGCACCTTCTCCGCGCCGAGCAATCCGTCGCCAGGTGAGTGCGACGCGGCCGGCACCGGTCAGTACGTCTGCAAGGCAGTGCTGCGGGTCAAGGTCTCGCCAGACGGCGGCACGGTTTATCTCGGTGGCGATTTCGACAGGGCGCAGGGTCAGACGCGGCAGAAGTTCGCCGCGTACACCCTGCGCGACGGCGCGCTGGTGGCCAACATGGCCGCCAGCATCAACAGCCGGGTCCGCGCGATCGCCGTGTCGGCCACGACCGTCTACATTGGCGGCGACTTCACCAGCGTCAACGGCCAGCCGCGCTCGCGACTCGCCGCCTTCAGCCGGGCCACCGGCGCGCTGCTGCCGTGGGCTCCGACCGCCGACCGCACGGTCTACACGATGGCCATGAGCTCGGACGGCTCGCGCGTCATCGTCGGTGGAGTTTTCGACCACATCAACGGAAACACCATCAACGGCATCGCCACGGTCAACGCCGGCACCGGTGCGTCGATGCCGTGGAGCAGCCGGCCGGTGCCGCCGCGCAACGGCGACTCGTACTCGACCGTCTGGGACCTGGTCGTCAGCGGCAACACCGTCTACGCCGGCGCCAACGGCCATGGTCCCGGCGTTTTCGACGGCCGGTTCGCCGCCGACGTGACCACCGGCAACCTGATCTGGAAGGACAGCTGCCTGGGCGCCACATCGGCGATTTCGCTGATGAAAGGCGTCCTCTACAGCGCATCGCACGCGCACGACTGCAGTGACCTCGGCGCTTTTCCCGAGGTGACACCGAGACGCTATCAGCGGCTGCTGGCCGAGACCGCGAATTCCAACGGTGCGGCCAAACCGACGCTGCTGCACTGGTTTCCGCTGGTCAACGCCGGCCCGTCCGACTCGTACTATTTCCAGGGCCCGTGGGCGATGGCCAACGACGACACCAATCTCTGGGTCGGCGGCGAGTTCACCACGACCAACGGCCAGGCACAGCAGGGATTGACGCGATATGTCTACAAGGCGACGGCCAGGGATGTGAACCCGCCGGAGGTGCCGTTCGCCGCGCCGGTGGTCACCTCGCGCAGCAGCACGTCGCTCGGCGTGAGCTGGCAGACGACCTGGGATCGCGACAATGCCACCCTGACGTACTCGGTCTATCGCGACGGCGGCACGCAGCCGATCTACACGACGACAGCGAAATCCACCTTCTGGACGCTGCCGACGCTCAGCTACGTCGACAACGGCCTGGCCGCCGGCAGCTCGCACACCTATCAGGTGCGCGTACGCGACGCGTTCGACAATTCGCGCAGTTCTCCGGCATCCGCGCCGGTGACCGCGGCCAACAGTCCACTTGGGACCTACGGCGCAGCCGTCGCGGCCGCCGGCTCCAACCAGTATTGGCGGCTCAACGAGAAGAGCGGCATCGTGGCCGGCGACGCTCTCGGCTCCCGCTATGGAAAGTTTGGCGCCGGCGTGACGATCGGCCAGTCCGGCGCGCCAAACGTGTTGCCGAGCATCGGGATCCGCACCAATGGCACCGCGACCGGCATCGTCAGCAACGCCGCCGCGATCGCCGCACCGGCCACCTACTCGATCGAGTTCTGGTTTGGCACCAGCTACACCACCGGTGGCAAGATCGCCGGCTTCGGGAATGCCGCCACCGGCACCAGTGGGACCTTCGACCGCCATGTTTATGTCAACAATGCGGGGAAAATCGTCTTCGGTGTGTGGAGCGGCGGTCCGCAGACGATCGTGTCACCCGCGTCGTACACCAGTGGCGGCTGGCATCACGTCGTCGCGACCCAAGGCGCGTCCGGAATGGCGTTGTACGTCGACGGTCAGCTGGTCGGCACCAATCCGACGACGACGGCGCCGGCGTACAACGGCGTCTGGCGCCTCGGCGGTGACAACCTCAATGGCTGGCCGGGAAAACCGGCAGGCAACTGGTTCCATGGCGGCATCGACGATTTCGCCACCTATCCGACCGCGCTCACCCCGGCCCAGGTCGCCTCACACTGGTCCGCCGCTCACTAGGCCTCAGGAGCCGAGCTCCGCTCGGGCTTTTGGCCCGATGTGGGGGCGGGCCGCTGTGTCATGATGTGGGATTGGTTCTGGTTTCACGCATTTCGTGGGTGTGGGTGAGGTTGGTGTGACTCCAGAGGCTGCTTCTCGGCCTTTCTGTCCGATAATCGGATGCGTCGGTCCTCAGCTATGTCCGATTGCGGCTTTGTTGGCTTGTGTAGCGGTACAGAAGAGCAACAGCGTCGCAATCGGACATAGCGAGGAACCTATACAGGCCTCAGGCAGCCGGATCGCCACCACATGGGTCACATCAGCAACACAGACAACCGCGACATGTGTCTGACCAGATGTCGTCCCAGAATGTGAACAGTCATCTCGTATTGCGGCCTCTTCTGGTGCGTTGGTCGTATGTTGATCTTGTGGCAACGGACATCCCGCAGGTGTCGTCGCGGGGTGACGGTTGTCCGGCTCAGACGACGGCGCCTCGCCGCCGAGGCTGGGGTTTGGTGCGTACGGCCGACGGTTTGCGGTGACGATCCAGGACGATCGCGATCGGACCGGCCGTCACGACCGTCGAGGCGGTCCCCACGATCAACCCCAGCAACAATGCCAACGCGAAGTCCGACAGCGATCCGTCGCCAAGGACCAACAACGCACCGAGCACGAAGATGACACCGATGCCGGTGTTGACCGTACGCGGCAGGGTCTGCAGCACCGCGCTGCCGACCGTCTCGGCGAACGGCTGGCGGCGTTTTCGTTGCCGGATCTCGCGTACGCGGTCGAAGACGACGACCGTGTCGTTCACCGAATAGCCGATCACGGTGAGCAGCGCGGCCAGGAACACGCCGTCGAAACTTTTGCCGAGCCAGGCGAAAACGCCGATGACGAGCAGCGCGTCCTGCGTCATCGCGATCACACTGGCCAGGCCGAGCCGCCAGTCGAAGCGTACGGCCAAATACACCAGCTGCGCGGCGACGGCGAGGCAGAGTGCGATCACGGCACTCGTACGCAACTCCTCACCGAGGCTCGGGCCGATCTTGTCGTCCCTGACCTGGGTCGCCTTGCCGGCGACTTTCTCGATGGCAGCGCGGATCCGCGTCGCCTGCTGCTGGTCGACCGGCTCGGTCCGCACCGAGATCTTGTCGTCGCCGGAGGTTTGCACCACAGCGCGCGGAAAACCGGCCGACGATACGGCCGTACGGACGCGCTCGACCTCGGTCTTGGTCGCCGTCTGATATTCCAGCACCCGGCCGCCGGTGAACTCGACGCCGAAGTTGGGTCCCTGCACGACCAGCCCGGTCAGCGCCAGGCAGAGCGCGACGCCGGCGCCGATCAGCCATTTGCGTGGATGCGCCAGGAAATTCGGGTTGCGCCGATTGACCCACCGCCGCACGCCGCCCTCATGACTCAGGCCGCTCAGTTTTTCCGGTCCCCGCAGGGCGATCCGGAGCAGCAGCCTGGTCAGCACCAGCGAGGTGAACAGCGACGCGAGCACGCCGATGGTCAGCGTGACACCGAAACCGCGTACCGGTCCGGACGCGAGCCAGAACAGCAGGCCGGCGGCGAGCAGAGTGGTGACGTTGGAGTCGATGATCGCCGACATCGCACCGCGGAAACCACGGTCGATCGCGGCGTGCAATGCGACGCCGCGCAACAGTCGTTCTTCTCTGGCTCTCTCAAAGACAAGTACGGTCGCGTCGACCGCCATTCCGATCGCCAGCACGAATCCGGCCAGGCCCGGCAACGTGAGTGTCGCGCCGATCGCGAGCAACGCGGCGTACGAAACGGCCGCATATCCCAGAAGTGAGACGACCGCGATCGCACCGGCGGCCCAGTAGACGACGATCAGGAATATCGCCGTCAACGCCAGGCCGATCACCGCGGCCTGTGCGCTGGCATCGATCGCTTCGGCGCCGAGCGTCGGTCCGATCGTACGCTGCTCGACGATCTGCACCGGCAACGGCAGTGCTCCCGCATTGATCAGCAGCGCGAGGTTTTGTGCTTCTTCCGCGGTGAACCGGCCGGTGATCGTGGTTTTCCCGCCGATCATCCCGGTGCCGCAGCCGACTTTCTCGTCGACCTGCGGCGACGAGATCACCTTGCCGTCAAGCACGATCGCGACGCGTCGCCGCGGATCGCCGGACTCGGCACAGGCGGCCTGAGCGGTGAGCTTTTCCCACGACTGGCCGGCATGTGCCTTGAACTCGACGTTCACGAACCAGCCGGGACCGACCTGCGGATCGGAGCCGGCCTGTGCCGACTCGACGCCGTCGCCGCTCAGCGCGGCCGGTCCGAGTTGCAGCGGCTGACCGGACTCGTCACGCGTCTGGCCGGCGACACCGGCGACGGAATGGAAGCTGAGCTTGGCCGTACGGCCGATGACCCGGACGGCCTCGGCCGGATCCTGCACGCCGGGCAGCTCGACGACGATGCGTTTTTCGCCGCTGCGAGCCAAGGTCGGCTCGCTCACACCGAGCGCGTCGATCCGCCGGCGCAGCACCTCGATCGTGCGGTCGGTGGCGGCCGCGTCGGCTTTGGCGGTCGGAGAATCGTGTGCGTCCAACACGATCTGGGTGCCGCCGCGCAGGTCGAGGCCGAGGCGAGGCACCGTGGTCAACAGCAGATAGGCAGAGGCGGCGAGCACGATCAGCGACAGCAGAGCACGCCAGATCAGGTCTCGCCGCGCGGATGTACGCGGCATGGAAAGGGTTTCCTTCACGGCAGAAGTCCTGGCCGGGGCCAGGTGAGGAAAGATGCGGTCTGCTACCGGAAAGGTGGTGCGCGTACGCCGGTGCCGGGAAGCCGCTCGGCGGTTTTCGGTGGCTCCACAATGGTGAGCCGGGTCTGCTGCCATGACGGTGGATCGACGGTCGCCGGTGTGCTCGCGATGGCGTACGGCAAAATCTCGTGCGCCGGCGGTGTGTGCACCGGCCCGATCGCGCGTTGCGGCGCGGTCGCCTCGTATGTCGCGTGGCTCGCCGCCACGGACACCGCCGCCGGCACCGTACGTGAAGCCTGGAAGCCGCCAACGGCGAAGGAGGCGACGACGGCGAGCAGCACGGCAAGAGCCCAGCTCCTGGCCCGCGCCGTCCTCGTCGTCATCCGCCGCATTCTACGCGATATGCCGATGACCGGCCGCGGGGTCGAGGCCGATCTGGACGAACAGCCTATTCGTCCAGATCGGCGCGCCGGTTAGCGTGACGCGGTCGGCGAACTTTTCCAGGCAGAAAGCCACGAATGTCGCGTACGCTGGGTCGCCTTGTCGCTGTTTCGGTGCTTTTGGCGGGGATCGCGGTCGCCGCGCCGGCCGTCGCCGACACCGCGCCACCGGCCGGCCAGCCGGCGACGGTCACCGCCGATCCGCTGTCCACCTGGCAGGCCGACGGCATCGTGTGGTCTCTCGCGCGTGCCGGCGACACCATCGTGGCCGGTGGAAACTTCAACAACCTGCGACCGCCGGGCGCCGCACCGGGTGGCTCTGGCCAGCAGGCGCACAAAAATCTCGCCGCGCTGAACATCGCGACCGGCGCGCCGACGTCCTTCCACCACACCGTCACGGGTACGACGTACACCTCGACCTCCAATCCAGGTGCGGAATGCGAGTCGGTCGGCACCAACCGCTGGCTCTGTGAGGCGGTTTTCGGTGTCGGTGCGTCGCCTGACGGCAACGTCGTCTATTTCGGTGGCGATTTCACCGCGGTGGACGGCCAGTCGCGGAGCAGGTTCGCCGGTGTGAATCTGTCGACAGGCGCGCTGGAGCCGATTTCCGCGGCGGTCCCGTACGCTCGTTGGCGCTCAGCTCCGACGGCACTCGCGTCATCGTCGGCGGCGACTTCGATCATCTCAACGGCAGCACCGAAAACGCCATCGGCGCGGTGAGCGCGACCGGAAACGGAGCGCTGACGCAGTGGAACAGCCGGCCGATTCCGGCGCGCGTCGGCACGCGCTATTCCGGTGTCACCAGCCTGGCGGTCTCCGGGCCGACCGTGTACGCCGGAGCGTATGGCGAAGGCGGCGGTGTCTTCGACGGCCGGCTGGCGGTCGACACGAACACCGGCAATCTGCTGTGGAAAGACACGTGTCTCGGCGCGACCACGACGGTCGCCGTGCAAAACGGCGTTGTCTACAGCGGATCGCACGCACATGACTGCAGTTCGATGGGTGGCTGGCCGCAGACCAGTCCGGCGACCTACCAGCGACTGCTCGCCGAGACCGCGAGTTCCGGCGGAGCCGCCAAAAACCAGCTACTGCACTGGTTTCCGCAGATCAACTACGGACCGGCCGACTCGTACTACAAGCAGGGTCCGTGGGCTATGGCCAACGACAACAGCTATCTCTGGGTCGGCGGCGAGTTCACCCAGGTCGGCGGGGTGGCGCAACAGGGTCTGACGCGGTTCGCGCCGACCTCGGTCGCGCCGGACGTCGATCCGGCCGAGGTGCCTTATGCCGCGCCGACCGTCACGGAGGCCGGCGGCGGAAAGCTGAAGGTGACCTGGAAGACGACCTGGGACAGGGACAACGCCAACCTCCGCTACGGGGTGGTCCGTGACAACGCGGCGACTTCGGTCCACACGACCACGGTCGCGTCGAACTTCTGGACTCTGCCGTCGGTTTCGTTCACCGACAGTGGACTTGTCACCGGCTCGTCACACTATTACCGCGTACGCGCGGTGGATCCGTTTGGCAACGCGCGATCCACGCCGAACTCCGCGTCGGTGGTGGTCAGCTGACGCCGGCGCCGGCCAGCGCACCGCGAGCCGGTGAGCTGTCGACGGACACGCCGAGAATGCCGGCGATGTCGGCCGGCAGCGGCTGTCCACCGTCGGCGGCAGGAATGCCTGGACGGAGCCGGAAATCGTACCCGGACGGATTGACGAAAAGCGCGTTGGCCGACGATGTCGTCTCGATGCCGTGTGGCTCGCGGCCGGTGGCCGACCGCCACGCCGCCACCGAGCCGTAGGTGTCCACATTGGACGGTGACAGCCACCACGACACCAGGACGCCAGAGGTGTCCGTACGCGCGTAAACACCGCCGTCGCTTTGCACGATCATCCTGCCGGCGTCCATCCGCGGCGGGTCCTTGTAGTCGGCGGTGTCGATGAAGGTGCCGCCGCCGACCATCAGGTTGTTGAGCAGCCGGGTGTCGGTGCTGACCCATGGCTGGCCGGACGAGTACGCGTCGGAGTCGGAGTCGCGCGGGTCGTTGTAGACGCCGAGCTGCGTGCCGACGAACGTGTTGTTGACGACGCGTACGTTGTCGGCGCTGGAAATTTTCAGACCGAGCCTGCTGTTTCCGGACATCACGTTGGAGGCGATCAGCGCGCGCGTGGACACCTCGTAGAACAGTCCGCTGCCACGGTTGCCGGCGGACAGGTTGCCGATCACCACCGCGTCGCTGCAGCCCAGGTCGCACCACCAGCCGTTGGCATTGTTGTCGCGGAACACGTTTTCCGCGACATACGGCCGTTTCGTACGGGTGATCTTGATGCCGGCCGCGCCGACGGCCTGACCGCTCAGCGCGAAATGCTCGGCGTTGTTGCCGATGACGGTGTTCCCGACGATCCGGATGCCGTCGGCGCGGTTGGCCAGCAGACCGACCAGACCGTTGCGCACGAAGACGCTGCCGGTGACGGTTGCCTCGGGTTGGCCGACCAGAATGCCGGTCGAAGCCGACTCGACGAACGCGTCCTTCTCGAACGTCACGTGCCGTGCGTTCACCGACACCATCGCTGGACGATCGGAATATTCCTGGTTGGACGCGAAATGCCGGAAGCCGATGCCGCGGATCACTGTGCCGGTCGCTCCGGGATTGAGCACCATGAACTGCGGCCGGGTGGCCGACTCGACCGCGTGGCCGTCTGGCGACGTGCCGACGTAGAGCGCATGCCGGTCCGGGTCAACGAAAAACGTGCCGGCGCGTACGGCCGACCGGCTGGGCACCTGCCGCAATGCCCGACCGTCCAGAAAAACCATGTCTGGCCAGCCAGCCAGCGGATCGGCCGGGTCGACGATCTCCGGCAGGAAACAGGTGTGGCACAAAGTGATGTTCCAGCCGTCGTGTCGCCACGCGGAGCCGTCCGCGGTCCAACCCCGTACGACGTCAGCGCCGGACAACCAGGCCTGTTCGCCGGGATAGGGCTGCAGCACGAACGGCCGCGACACTCCGCCGACCGTTTCGCGGTAAACACCGGCGCGCAGCACGACAGTGCCGCCGGCGGAGACCTTGCGCAGCGCGGCCCCGACCGTACGCAATGGCGAGGTTTTGCTGCCGGCCGCGTTGTCATCGCCGCCGGGTGCCACGAAAACGCTGTCCGCCGGGACAGGATAATGCGTGACCGGAATGCTCGCCGAAACGGCGTTCGCGCGGTCGGTGCGTGCCTGGTCGGCCGCCGGCGGGTCACCGTTTTCCGAGCTCATCGCGCCGGGCTGGTCGGTCCAGAAAAGCCGTACGCCTACCACCGCCGCGACCACCGCCACGATGGCCACGACGCCGGTCACAATCAGCCGCCGCATCGCAAAAGCGTAAACCATGAATTCGTCCGTTCCGCCGTTTCGCGCTCGCGCCGGCAGTAACCTGAGTGCATGGATGACCGATCCGCGCCGGGGATCCTGGAGGCGCTGTGGCGCTATCGGGCCACCTCCGCGGCCATCGTCCTGTTCGTCGTGCTGCTCAGCGTCGTCGCCACCTTCGTGCTGAAAGGCGAGTCGACCGCGAAGGCGGAGATGGCGCTCGCGACGCCGGCGCAGGACAACGTCATCGGCGTGACGATCAACAGCGAGGCCGCGTTCGTACGCTATGTGAAGCAGCGCGCGATCTACGCGACCTCCGACCGCGTCCTCCAGCAGGCCGCGAAGCTTCTCAAGGACACGTCCGCGGCCGACCTGCGGACCAACGTCACCGCTACCGCGAGTGACAGCGGCGAGGCGATCGTGGTGACCGCGACGGCGTACGGCGCGGCGCAGGCGGTGCGCGTCGCCAACGCCGTGGTGCAGGCCTACCAGGACGAAACCAAGCAGGACGTCGCCGCGGCGACCGACTCGGCGCTGGCCGCGGTGGCCGCCACCAGAGCCAAGGTCGTCGAGCAACTCGCCGCCGTGCCGCGTACGCCGGCGGACCGCGCCGGCCAGAGCTCGGCGGCGGCAGCACTGTCCAAATTGGACGTCGAGGCGAACAACATCCGCCTGACGTCGTCACTTTTCGGCAGTGGCGTGTCGTTTGTGTCGCCGGCGACCACGGACGCGGCGACCGGTGGCGGCCTGCCGTTGCGCGAGGCGGCCGTCGGTCTGGCGCTCGGGCTGCTGCTCGCCGGCGCGCTGGCCTGGCTGCGCGCCGACCGCGACCGGCGAGCGCGCTCGGCCGAGGACGCCGGCGCGATCATCGGCGCGCCGCTGCTCGGCGAGGTGCCGGAGGTGCCCCGCACGGAGGCCGTGACGCTCGACCATGTCGCCAACATGCCTTCGGAGAGTTACCAACTGGTGGCCTCTGGACTGCAGGCGACGATGGGTGGCGGCGTCCTGATGATCACCGGTGCGACCCGTGCCGAGGGGCGCACGACCACCGCGTTGCACCTCGCCGCGGCTGCGGCGCGTGACGGTGCGCGCGTGCTGATCGTCGACGGCGACCTGCGCGTGCAGCGGCTTTCCGAGCTGTTCGGCCTGGCCAGGGAGGGGCGCGGCCTGGCGGCGCTGGCCTCGCAGCACGCCACCGTCGACGAGTGCACGTATTCGGTCGACCTCGGCGGCGACAGCACGCTGTGGCTGATGCCGGCCGGCGGGTCGTACGGCAACACGCCGAGCCTGTTTTCCTCCGCCGCGATGGCCAAGGCGCTGGTCGAGATGCGGACCAAGTACGACCTGGTGATCGTCGACTCGTCGCCGCTGGTCAGCTCGCCGGACGCGGCCGCGATGGCGCGGCACTGCGGCGCCGCGTTGGTGGTCACTCGGCGCGGCACCACGCTCGGACCGCTGCGCCGGCTGGTCCAGCAGCTCGACCTCTATTCGGTGACGGTCGTCGGCCACGTCTTCACCTTCAGCGCCACCGCGCGACCGACTCGGCGGGCCGCCGCGCCGCAGCCGTGAGGCGCGCGTCGTACGCGATTGTCTCGCAGGGCATCACCGCTTTGGCCAGCCTGGTGCTGCAGCTGCTCGCGGCGCGTACGCTCGGGGCCGGCGGCTATGGCGGTTTTGCCTTGTGTACGGCCGTTCTGGTGGCCGCGACCGCGCTCTACACCGGCTGGGTCGGCGACAGCCTGACCGTGCTCGACCGCTTCGATCCGGCCGTACGACCGGCGTTGTCGTTGAGTTTTTTCTGCGGCTGTCTGGCCGGGCTGGTGGTCGGCGTGCTGTTTTACGGCTGGTTTCTGGGGATCCTGATCTGCTGCTGGCTGGTCGAGGAGACCGGCCGGCGTCTGCTGATGGCGCGACGGGAGTTTGGCCGGCTCGTCGTCAACGATGCGACGTATTTCGCCGTGTCGGTCGCCGTGGTGTGGGTCCTGCCGTGGTCGGTGGACGGCTTTCTCGGCGCGATGTCCGCCGGTGCCGTGGCGGCTAGCGCAGTGGCGGTGTTTCAGCTGCCGCGCAAGGAGTTTCTGGTCGTACGGCCAGGCCTGACCGGCCTTCGTACGGTCGCCGGCTTCGCGACCTGGCGGTCCGCGCAGGCGACGCTGCGGCCGGCGTCGCTGCTGCTCGCGCGCGTACTGGTGGCGTCTTTTGGCTCACTCGCGGCGGTTGGCGCACTGGAAGGCGCACGATTGCTTCTTGCTCCGGCGCAAACCGTGGTCAACGGTGCCGGAAGCTTTCTGCTGCCGACATTCGCTGCCGCCACACCTTCCAAGAGGCTGGCCGACCGCGCTGTGTGGCTGCTCGTCGGTGTCGTCGTGCTGGTCGGTGTGATCGCGGCCGCGTTTTCGGGGCCGCTTGGCTGGCTGGTGACCGGCGGCAGGTTTTCGTTGCCGTGGCTGGCCGTCATCGGCTGGTCCGGCTATCTGGCGACCTGGGCCGCCACGTTGCCGTACGTCAGCAAGCTGGTGGCGCAGAAGCGGTCGCGAGAGGTTTTCGTCGTACGCGTCGTGGATTCCGTGCTCGGCGCCGCGCTGGCGTCGCTGGTCTTGGCGCCGGGTGCTGGCTTCGAGTGGGTGCCATGGGTGATGTCCGTCGGTGGTCTGGTGGCGGCGCTGTGGCTCTGGCGGATCTCGTCTTCAGCGGAAGTCACTGAGCCCAGATGTGTACGAGACGACTAGCCTCGATCTTTCGTGCGACCAGCAGACTGGAGGTTGCCACGTGTAGGTGATCTGTGGTCGTCAGCTCGTTGTCGCTTGCCGGTGTGAGTCCGGTCCGGGTAGCTGTCAGGAAAGCCCGGTAGCAGACTGGCGGCTTGGTCTGGAAACCGGTCGGGTTGAAGCCCGTGTCGAAAGCCCTGTCGGGGGAGTGACTGAGTGGTCCGTGGCATGACGCGAAACCTGCGGCGTCGTTAGGGGCCTGCCTTTGGGGCGGGTAGAGGGAGTGCCGAGCCCCCGAAATCAGGGTGAAGGCCATGGAAGGCGCTGAAGACCTGGATGTGCAGGCGCTGAGGAACTCCCCGGCGTATGGGGTGCGGAACGTTCAGACAGTGGCGGCGGGAACTGGTGAGGCCCTCCCCGGCCCGGTGATCTGCGGGAGCTTGTTGCCGGCGCGGGGCGCTCTATAACCGATGACCTCGGGAAGTGAGTCGCTGGCCGGGTGGGCGCCGGAGGCGGTCGTAGTACTGCGTGAGCCGAGTGGACAACATAACCACGGTGATCCACGGTTGTGGATCCGGTTCGTGTCTTGCCTTCCAGACGCGGTGCCTTGAGACTTCGCAACCCCAAGCTTCCCGCCCTGGACAGGCACTTCCGTGTTTCAGACCGTGTCTTCGGCCATCAGATGAAATCCCGAGGTTAGGCAGCGGCGGGACTTGCTCGTGCCCCATCAAGCAACCATTCCCACGCTCCGACGGTGCTATGGGAGCCGATGGGGTATCGGCGCGACGGCGAACGGAGCTTCGCCCCCATGCCAGGCTGAAGGCATGAGGGCACACGCGTTCCTCGTCTCAAACATGCCGACTGCTGAGGCGTGGAGTTGAACGTGTGTTGCAATTCCCTTAACTTAATGGCATTGCAACACGGGATCGTATGTGTCATAACCAGTGGCGCCGACGAGACCGAGATCAGCGTTCGAGGCTGAGATGCCGTTGGCAAAACGCTCAACCGCTGCTCTTACGGGCGCCAGGTCGCGGTCACGGTGGAGGGGGATCACCGCGTCGGCGTTGAGTTCGGAGCGTACGCGGTTGAGCCAGCTCGACTGGTGGCGTACGAACGGCGCGCCATGGGTTGGCTTCCAGCCGTCCACCGTGAGCGTGACCGCTCGCACTGGCCGGCGATTTGGCGACGAGTCTGGCGCGGCACACCGATGGCCACGATAGGTGCAAGCTGTCGAGCACGCTGGGTCGATGGAGACAGGCCCTAGAAAGACGGTCCTCCGGTCATCGACGTGAGTTTCCAGCCGTTGGCCGTACGCTGCAGCAGTGCGGTGATCTTGTTGCGGGTGGTGGTCGCTTTCTGGCCGTGCATGGTCATCACGATGTCGACCGAGGCGGTCATGCCGGCCGTGCCGGTCTCGCGGTCGACCGACGAAACCTCGGCGGTGGCGACCGTCCCGGACACCGTGACCTGCGCCAGCTGCAGCTGTTTGGCGAGGACGTCGCCACTTTTCGCGATTGTCGCGTGCAAACTGCCAGTCGATACGTCCAGCCAGCGCTTACGCAGCCCGGGAATGTCGCGATAGTCCACTGTGGTCATGGCCGCGATGCCGCTGCGGCCGGCGGCCAGAACCGCGGCGCGGGCCGCAGCGTCGGCACGGTTCTCCGCCTCGATGTGGTTGCGTACCAGCACAAAAGCGGTCGTGGCCGCGGCGAGGACGACGACGACCGCGGCGCCGATCAGCATGGGCTTGAGCTTCATGTCTTCCTCCATCAGGAGCAGTTGACGCCGGAGCACCGGAAGGTCAGCGTCAGGTGCAGTGCGTTGTCCGGCCCGGAGATCATCGCGGTCAGCAGCCGGTCGAGGTTTTCCTTTCCGCCACAGCCGACGAAAGGCGGGATCGCGTACGTCGTGTCGAACTCGCTTTTGCCGAGCAGGTTGAGCGGTCCGCGGATGTGCATCTTGACCGGTGTCGAGGTGACGCATTCCGCGCCGAGGTCCAGCGGCACGCCGTTCTGGTTGGCGTCACGCGTACGCAGATAGACCTCGCTGGTGATGTCGACGATGCCGGCGGTGATGGTGCCGCTGGACGGTCCGGCCGGGATGAAGTCGGTGACCGCGCCGACCGGCATGAACCGGAAGGCCAGAAACTGGCCCTTGGACGGTGGAAGGTGCAGATCGCCGGTGATTTTCCCGGTGGCGAGGTCGACCATCGAGTCGAAATGGCCGCGACCGACGACGATGGAGGAGTCGAGCTTGTTGATGGTGGACAACCCGTCAACCCAGTACGAGACGGCCAAGCCGGCCTGTGGTGCCGCTGGCGGCTTCTCCTCGCCAGCGCGCGCGGTCGCTCCGCTCGCGGACATCGCCAGGAAAACGGTCAGCGCCACCGCGCCGGCCAATCGTCGGATTCTCGGCATGCCAACCCGTTTCATGGTTCGCCTGAATGGCTGCCGATGTTACCGCCGGGTTTCCAGTCTCAACAATGTTGCCGGATTTTCACCCGAAAACTTGTGACGGTGGTGCGAAACCGCGCCGGGCGTTTTTGAGTTTTACCCTCCTCGCATACGTAGAACAAAGGCCATCCTCGCCGCGGAGGATGGCCTTTGGCAGCGACAGGTGTTCAGTCGTCCTGCACCAACCGGCGAGCCGACAACGCCACCTGCAGGTCGAAACGCTCGGACGGACTGTTCAGCCGGTCGCCGAACAGCGCCTCGATCTGGTGCATCCGATAGCGCACCGTCTGCGGATGTACGTTGAGCGTACGCGCGATTTCCGGTGCGCCACCACGGGTTTCCAGCCAGGCGAGCAGCGTTTCGCTGAGCCGGTTGCGCTGGTTGGTGGTGAGGCCGTCCATCGGCCGCAGCACGCGCCGAGCCAACTCGTCGACCAGCACCTCGTCAGCGAGCAGCCACAGGGTCGACAGGTGTTCGCGGCACCAGATCAGGCCGGAGTCCGGAATCAGGCCACGGCGTGCGGTTTTGAGCGTACGACGGGCCCAGCGCAATGACGCCGGTGCTTCGGCGAACGGCACCGACGGTCCGACGGCTGCGCGCCATCCTGGCAGGCCGTCGGCGATGTCCCGCAACGCGGTGTCCGGGTCGGCCGCGATGACGCACGGCTGGCTGCCTTCCAGGTCGACGAGCACGTCCTCGTCGAAATGCACCGCCGGCGGTTCCACGCCGCCGTCGCGTCTTTCCAGCGCCACCACGGCAAGGCGCTCCGGGATCGTCCACTGTGCACCGTCGGCCAGATCCGCCACCGCCTGCGCGGAAACCGCTGGCTGCGACAGGATCAGCTCGACCAGCCGCCGCCGGCGGCGGTCCAGCGCGCCGGCCGTACGCGCCTGCTCGGCCGCGTATCCCTGCAGCGACAGCGCGGAAAGGTCGTTGACGAAGGCGAAAATCGCCTCCGCGGCGATCGAGGTCATCTTCGCCGGGATCCCCATCGACTGCGCGATTTCCGAGACCGTACGCCAAGCCGCGCGGCCGCCGACCCGATATGCCGTCTGCAGCGCGTCCATCGTGCGGCCTTCGCGATATTCCATCCGTCCACGTTGGACGAACACCTCGGCCCACGCGCCGCGCGGCGCGGTCGAACCACCGAGGCTGTCGATGCTGTAAAGAATCGCCTCGCGCACCGCCTCGGTCAGGTATTTCTCCACACAGCCGCCGGTCAGGTCGACGGCGTACTCCGGCACCGACCGCTTGATCTCGGCCAACACCTCGCGCGCGATCCGGTCAGCGTACGGCCGGTAGACACTGCCGAGCTCGCGCGGCAGCGACGACCACAGGCCGGCGGAAGTAAAGCCCGGCTCGGTGTGCGTGACCCGGCTGCCGTACGGCGCGATTCCGTTGCGCCGGTTGGCCGGCCGAGCGCGAACCCCGGCCGCACCGGCACGACCGGCGGCAGGCCGGTCCGTACTGTCCGGTCTGGCCCTGTTCGAGAAACCTGTCATGGCGACCCACCCTCGACGCGGTTTGTCCGAAATCGGCGGAAGTTGTGAACCGAACGATAAAGATGCCACTGATTCAGTGTCAAGAGCCTGATGACACCTCGTATTGCCGGCCGGATCCCAGAAATCTTGGCGTTGCGTCGGCGCCGGCCTACCAAGATCGGCATACGAAACGGAATACCGGGCGCCGTTCTGGCCGCTTCTTGGCCGCTCGCGGACAAAACGTACGCCAGCGATTGTCACGTACGTGACAAGAAAACGCTTGCCGGCCGACTCGGCGGCTGGTCGCCGGTGCGCCGGCGGACGGTGGAATGTATGCAGGATTGATGTGCATTGCGGTGCCAACCGGGCCGTCGCGTATCCATCCGAACGTGACAACAAAAAACGTCGCGAGTGCGGAAAATCGCTCCTGAGCGCCGACTGTGCCGGTGATTCTTGCCACCTCAACTTACCGGCGAGTACGTTACCTGGCGGTGGCGCCGGTATTTCCGCTCGGTTACTTTTCCGGGCCGTACAAGGGAAAGAGGCGTTGTCGATTCACTATGTCCCCGATCTGGAAAGGGGAGATTTTCACCGCGTTCCGATTTTCCGTCGAGACGTTCCACCTCTTCTCACCTGGAGACACAGCGATGAAAGTGACACCGCAACTGGGGTTGCTGCCCCGAATCCTGGCCGGCGCGGGAGTCGTCACCGCCATGGTGGCGACCGTCGGCTTCGCGGGTGCGACCGCGAGCTCGGCGGCCGACTCCAGCCTGACGCTCAACTACACCTGTCCGTTTCCGTTGATCGGCAACCAGGCGCTGGTCACCAAGATCACCGTGACGCTGCCGGACTCGGTCGTGGTCAACCAGCCGACGCCGGAAATCCCGATCAGCGCCGACGTGACCGTGCCGGCGACCGCGACGCAGGGCCTCAACCTGGTCGGTGCCACCACGATCGAAGGCAGCGCGAAAGCCAACGCGCACCTGGACAACGCCGGTCTCGGCCTGGACATCTCGCCGGTGCTGAGCATTCCGAAGACGGACGTGCCGGCCGACGGCAAGGCGTTCACCGTGCACGCGACCGGTAAGGCGCCGTCGGTTTCCTTCCCCAACGCGGGCGCGAGCTCGATCACGGTAGGCGACTACACGACCACGTTGACACCGAAGAAATCCGACGGTACGCCGACCGGCCTTGGCACCTTCGACTCGAAGTGCACGGTGGATTCCGGTCAGGACACGACATTGGCGAAGTTCACCGTCCAACCTGGACCGTCGTCCTCGCCGTCGTCGTCACCGTCGTCCTCACCATCCTCGTCGCCTTCGTCGTCTCCGTCGTCGTCTCCGTCGTCCTCACCTTCGACGCCACCCGCGTCGTCGCCGCCTCCTGGTGGCGGCTCGCTCGACCTGAACTACGCGGTGGCCGGTTCGACGCACATCCAGGCGCTCGGATCGGACGTGAAAGTCGGCCCCGGCACGCTGAAAGTCAAGGTGGACCTGCAGTCCGGCAACCTGGCCGGTGACCTGGCGCTGCCGGACACCAGCTCGAGCTTCACGATTTTCGGCTTCCTGCCGGGTACGGCAAAGGTGAAGCTGATCCCGGATGGCCAGACGACGGGTACGTTCAAGAACAACACGGTCAACTCCGACAGCAGGGAAACCATCCGGCTGACCGACGTGGCGCTCTTCGGCTTCCCGATCGTCAGCAACTCGACGACCTGCCAGACCAAGACGCCGGCCGACATCCCGATGGTCTCCGGCCCTGACTTCAGCGTGCAGAACGGTGGCAAGCTGACCGGCACGTACACCATCCCGCCGCTGCAGGGTTGCGGCAGTTTCAACGACTACATCAGCTATTTCACCGCCGGGCCGAACAACTCGATCAGCGTGCAGGTCACGCCGGCCGGCGCCGCGAACAACCAGGTGTCCAACCCGCGGCGGGGTTTTGGCGGAAAAGCCCCGCACGCGCACTCGCGGGCCTAGGCACCGGGCCGCTGGCAACGGCTGCCAGCACAGCGGGATTCCGGCCACTCCATGACGGCGGGGTGGCCGGAATCCCGGTTCTTCTTTTACGGGAGGCAAGAGGTGAAGTTCCTGCTGGTGTTGTTGCTGGTGGCGGTTGGGATCGGCGCGCCGCCGGTGTCGGCCGCCGCCACCGTTTCCGACGACTTCTACGTCCCACCGTCGCCGCTTCCGGCCGGCGCGCCGGGAGATGTCATCCGGTGGCGGCCGTCCATCGCTGGCGCGCCGAAATATCAGGTGCACGCCTGGCAGATCATGTATCTGTCGACCAACGCGCTCGGGCAACCGGACGCGGTGACCGGCACCGTACTCGTGCCGGACGGCGTCAACCCGGCGACCGCGCCGATCGTGAGTTTCGCGGCCGGCACGCAGGGGCCGGCGTTTCGGTGCGCCACCTCGAAAATGATCCAGGTCGGCGCGCTTTACGAGCAGCCGGCGGTCAACGACATGCTGGCCAGCGGCTATGCGGTGGTCGCGGCCGATTACGAGGGTTACCAGCCCACGCCACGGACCACTTACATCACCGGAAAATCTGAGGGCGCGGCGGTCATCGACATGATACGCGCGAGCCAGCGACTGCCGGCGACCGGACTTTCCGCCAACGCGAAGGTCGCGATCCGCGGCTATTCGCAGGGCGGTGGCGCGGCCATGTGGGCCGGGCAGCTGCAGCCGTCGTACGCGCCGGAGCTCAACCTGGTCGGCATCGCGGCCGGCGGCGTACCGGCCGACCTGGTGCAGGTCACCCTGCCGTTGGACGGAAAACCGGGCTTCGGCCTGCTCGCGTATGGCCTGATCGGCCTGGACAACGCCTATCCGGAGCTGAAACTGTCGTCCTATCTGACCGACGCGGGCAAGGCCGAGTTCGCCAAGATGTCGCGCGAGGACTGCGTGTTGGAGCTGCTCACGCAATATCGCGACAAGCATTTCAACGACTACAGCACGAGCAGTCCGTTTCTCAAACCGGAATGGATGGCCAGGCTGCAGGAGAACAAGCTCGGCGCGGTGCCGATCAAGGTGCCGGTCTTCGACTTCCACGGCACGCAGGACGACCTGGTCGATCCCGGTCAGGCGGCGGCTTTGCGCGACACGTACTGCAAGGCCGGCGTGAAGGTGCAGTGGAAGACGTACGCGACCGATCACATCACCTTGGTCTACACCGGAAACGCGGATGTCGCGCAGTTCGTCAAGGACCGCTTCGCCGGCGTGGCGGCCACTTCGAACTGCTGAGGTCAGAACGCGTGCTGCGGCGGGGAAAACGTCATGCGCGGATCGGTCTGGACCACACGACCCAGCAGCTCGTCGATCTGGGTCAGCACGTCGAGCGACAGCTCGACACCGGACGCGGCGGCGTTTTCCTCGATCTGCTCGGGAGTCGACGCGCCGATCACCGCGCTGGCCACGGTCTCGTTCTGCAGAACCCATGCGATGGCGAGCTGCGCCGGGGTGAGTCCTGCCGCTTGCGCGACGCCGGCGAGCAGGCCGATCCGGTCGAGGAGATCCGGGAACAGCAGTGGTGCGACGGCGGCCGAGGTGGCCGGGTTGGCCGCTCGCGACCCGGCCGGTCGCTCGCCGCCGGCGTACTTTCCGGTTGCCACGCCCTGGATGAGCGGAGCGCAGGCCAGCTGTCCGATGCCGAGTCGTTGGCAGAGAGGGAAAACCTGCGACTCGGGCACCCGCCAGACCATCGAGTAATGCGGCTGGTTGGACACCAGCGGCACCCGCAGCGCCGCCGCGAGGTGAGCGGCGGCCTGCAGCTGCTCGGCATTCCACTCCGAGGTGCCGACATAGAGGATTTTTCCCTGCTGGACCAGGTCGGACAGCGCGAGGAAGGTCTCCTCCAGCGGAGTTTTGTAGTCATAGCGAAGAAGCTGGAAGACGTCGACGTAGTCGGTGCCGAGCCGGCGGAGGGATCCATCCAATGAGCCGACGAGATGCTTGCGGCCGAGGCCGGCGCGGTTGGGGCCGAGGGTTTCCGGCCAGTACGCGCCGGTGCACAGCACGAGGTCTTCGCGAGCCGCGGACGACAGTGCGTCGGCCAGCATCTCGTCGGCGTGGCCGTCGCCGAGCATTGGCGCGGTGTGGAAGGTGTTGACCCCGGCGCGCAGCGCCGCGCGCACGCATGCCTTGAACTCCGGCAGACCGTGCGTCAGCCAGTTTCCGTACGATATCTCGCTGACCGACAGTCCACTGTGGCCGAGCTGGCGAAACCTCATGCCTTTTCCCGCTCTCGCATGGTCGGCCGCGTCGCCGACCGGGCGTGCTGTGCCATCTGGTCGATCCAGCGGTCCGGGTCGGCGGCCTTGATGGCGTAGTCGGAGGCGACCGACTGATGCGGCAGGATAAGGAAATCCTCGGTGTTCAGGCCGCGGATGGTCGCCTCGGCAACGTCTTGCGGCCGCAACAGCGGCCCGGCCGCGGCGATCGACATGGCCGCCGGATGGCCGGCCGCGATGCCGGGCATCAGCAGGTCGGTGCGTACGCCGAGCGGGCACAGCGCGCTGACCCGGATGCCGCGTGGCCGGTAGGTGATCGCGAGCCATTCGGCGAGCCCGACGGCGGCGTGTTTCGTGGTGGAATAAGGCGCGTCGCCGGGTGCGCTGAGCAGACCGGCGGCCGAGGCGGTGATCAGCAGATAGCCGCCGCCGCGCCGGAGCATGCCGGGGACGGCGGCCTGTGCCGCGTAGACGTGCTGCAACACGTTGAGTTCCCAGCATTTCGTCCACTGGGTGTCCGCCGCCTGGATGCCGGTGCCGAACGCGCGGCCGGCATTGGAACAGAAAATGTCCAGGCCACCGTAGGTTTTTTCGGCGATGCCGACCAGATCTTTCAGGTCGGCCTTCACCGACGCGTCGGACCGCACGGCGATTGCCGCGCCGCCGTCGGCGACGATGGACGCGGCGACTTCTTCCGCCGCGGCGCCATCGATGTCCGACACCACCAGGCCGCCTACGCCGGCGACGACGAGCCGGCGCGCGATGGCCGCGCCGATGCCATGGCCGGCGCCGGTGACCACCGCGACCCGGTCGGTCAGAATCATGGCGGCTCCATAGGTTTCTGAGATATCACCGCGGTGAGTGTTCTCGCCGCCGGAATGTGTGTGCCCGGCCGCCACAACTCGAGGTTTGTCCAACGTAACACAGAAATCGTGGCACCGCGGAGAATGCCCGGTGATGTCAACACGGCCTTGTGGCATCCTCAATTATCGCTCAATTCCGGGCCGCCCCTTGCATTCACCGCGTTGTTGGGCTTCCCTGGAAAAGCGCCGCGACCGGCCGCCATTTCCCCGCTTTCCGTCGAAGGCAGGACGCATGTCCGTTGACCGTAGAACCGCAGGGTCGCTGATCCGCCTGTGTCCGTGCGGCGGATCGGACGTGTCGCGCGCGATCGGGGTGGCGGCACAAGGTGGCCTGCCGGCGCTCGACCTGGACGGCTCCGTCTCGGCCGCACGAGAGAGCATGGCACGTCTGGGCAAGGTGCTGCCCGGCTCGTACGGTGTTCGCATTGCGGCCGACTCTCCACTGCGACCTGACCACGTGCTGGCCGGTGAATGCGCGATCGTCATCCTGCCGGCCGGTTCGTCCTGGCGGATTTCCGCGCTGCCGGTGCGTGTCCTGGTCGAAGTGACCACATTGGACGAGGCACGGCAGGCCGTGGCCGGCGGCGCCTACGGTGTGATCGCCCGCGGCGGCGAACGCGACGGCCTGTCGAGTTTCGTGCTGCTGCAACAACTGTTGTCGCAGATGGACGTTCCGGTGTGGTCGGGAGGCTGCGCCGGGCCACACACGGCGGTCGGCGCGATCGCTGTCGGTGCGGCCGGTGTCGTGCTGGATCCGGAGGTCTCGATACGCGACGTCCGCCGGCGGTTGCGACGCGAGACTTTCGTTGCGACGGCTGGAGACCCGTTGTGCCGGTCACTTGGTGTGGATCTGCCGGTCGCGCAGGGGCCGATGACGCGGGTCAGCGATCAGCCGGCGTTTGCTCGCGCTGTCGCGGAAAACGACGCGATGCCGTTCATCGCTTTGGCGCTGGCGACGGCAGAGCAGTCCGCGGATCTGTTGCGCAGGACGGCCGAGGAGCTCGGCGATCTGCCGTGGGGTGTCGGCGTGCTCGGGTTCGTGCCGCCGGAGCTGCGCGCCGAGCAGTTGGCGGTTGTGCGCGCCGCGCGGCCGCGTGCGGCACTGATCGCCGGCGGACGGCCCGGAATGGCGAAGACGTTGGAGGCCGACGGCATTCCGACATACGTCCACGTGCCGTCACCGGTGTTGCTGGACCAGTTTCTGGCCGCCGGCGTGCGGCGATTTGTGTTCGAAGGCGCCGAATGTGGTGGACACGTCGGACCGCGATCCAGCTTGGCCCTGTGGGAGACGCAGATATCGGTGCTGGAGCGGTTCGTCGCCGAGCACGGCACCGGCGACGGACTGGAAGTCTTTTTCGCCGGTGGCGTTCACGATGCGCGGTCGTCGGCGATGGTGTCCGCGATGGCGGCACCATTGGCGGCGGACGGTGTCGGCGTCGGTGTGCTGATGGGGACGGCTTATCTGTTCACCGCGGAGGCCGTGACCGCCGGTGCGATCGGCGAGGTCTTCCAGCAGCGTATGGTCGCGGCGACACAGACCGCCCTGATCGAGACCGCGCCAGGTCACGCCACCCGCTGCGTGCCGAGTCCGTACGTCGGGGAGTTTGCCAGCGTACGCGCGGAATGGCAGCGGCAGGGAGTGCCCGAGCGCGAGCTGTGGCAGCGGCTGGAGCGGCTGACCGCCGGCCGGCTTCGGATCGCCAGCAAGGGAATCCGGCGTCATGGCAGGGAGCTGGAGCCGGTGTCCGCGGACGTGCAGCTGGAGTCCGGCATGTTCATGGCCGGACAGGTGGCCGTTCTTCGGGACGGCGTCACGACGATCGCCGAGCTGCACCGTGAGGTCACGGCCGGCGCCGCCGACCTGTTGAGTTGTGACCGGCCGGCCAGCGAGCCGCAGTGCCGGCCGCTGGACATCGCCATCGTCGGAATGGCGTGTGTCTTTCCCGGAGCGCCGGATCTGGAGACGTATTGGAGCAACATCCTCGGCGGCGTCGACGCGGTCACCGAGGTGCCCGCAGATCGTTGGGATCACGCCCTTTATCACGGGGACGAGGCCGACCGTACGCCGTCCAAATGGGGCGGCTTCCTGCCGCCGATCGCCTTCGACCCGCTGGCATATGGCATTCCGCCGGCGTCGCTGGGCAGCATCGACCCGGCGCAGCTGCTTTCGCTGGAGGTGGCGCACCGCGCGTTGGTCGACGCCGGATATGCCGGCGGTGGCTTCGATCGCGAGCGCGCCGGGGTGATTTTCGGTGCGGAGGCAGGCGGTGACCTCGCGAACGCCGGCACCGTACGCGCGTTGCTGCCGAGCCTGCTCGGCGATCTGCCGGCCGAGCTGGCCAGCCAGCTGCCACCATTGACCGAGGACTTTTTCCCAGGGACGTTGGCAAACGTCATCTCCGGCCGGATCGCGAACCGGCTCGACCTCGGCGGTGCGAACTTCACCGTCGATGCCGCATGCGCGTCTTCGTTGGCCGCGCTCGACGCTGCTTGCGGCGAGCTGGTGTCCGGGTCTGCCGACCTGATGTTGTGTGGCGCGGTCGATCTGCACAACGGCATCAACGACTATCTTCTTTTCGCCTCAGCCGGCGCGTTGTCGGCCACCGGCCAATGCCGGCCGTTCGACGCGAAGGCCGACGGCATCGCCCTGGCCGAGGGCGTCGCCTGCCTCGTCCTCAAGCGGTTGTCCGACGCGCGCCGCGACGGCGACCGGATTTACGCGGTGGTCAAAGGAATCGGCAAAGGCAGCGACGGCAGGTCGCTCGGCCTGACCGCGCCGCGGCCGGAAGGACAGCGGCGTGCGTTGCGACGCGCGTACGAGCAGGCCGGTGTTTCGCCGTCTGAGATCGGAATGCTGGAAGCGCACGGCACCGGCACGGTCGTCGGCGATCGTACCGAACTGTCGACGCTCTCCGGCTTCTTCACCGGTCTGGAGCCAGGAAGTTGTGCCCTCGGCTCGGTGAAAAGCCAGATCGGACACGCCAAATGTGCCGCCGGTCTGGCCGGAGTTGTCAAGGCGGCACTGGCCGTACGCGACGGCACGCTTCCGCCGACGGCTCAGCTGACCGAGCCCAATCCGGCCTGGGAAGCGGTGACGAGTCCGTTTGGCTTCACCACCACGCCACTTCCCTGGCCAGCCGCGCAACGGTCGGCCGGAGTCAGTGCTTTTGGCTTCGGTGGCACGAACTTCCACGCGGTCCTGTCCGACGCGGGACCGGCGGGTGGCTTCGGTCCGGCGCGATGGCCGGCCGAGCTGTTCCTGATCGGCGGTCTGGACGCGGTCCGGAAACTGTTGCCGCTGGCCGAAAGTGGCGACTGGCGGCTGCGCGACCTGGCCGCGACGGCGGCCGGCTGGGTGACGGGTCGACCGCGGCTGGCGTTCGTCTGCGCCGACCACGACGAGCTGATCGCGAAGCTGAAAACCGCGGACGTCCTCGCGCCAGAGGCAGATCCGGGGAAAGTCGCCTTTCTGTTTCCCGGCCAAGGCAGCCAGCGCACCGGCATGGCCGCCGAGCTTTTCGTGACGTTTCCTGGACTGCGCTCGCTGCTGGAACTCGGTCGAGAGTGGACGCCGGAGCTGTTTCCGTTCCATCCGTTCGGTCCGGATGCGGCGACGGTTCAGGCGGATGCGTTGCGCGACACCAGAAAAGCGCAGCCGGCGCTCGGGATCGTCGATCTCGCCTACTGCCAGCTGCTGGAGTCGTGCGGCGTACGACCGGATTTCGCCGCTGGACACAGCTATGGCGAGTTGGTGGCTCTGGCCTGCGCCGGCTCCTACGACTCGGCGACGTTGTTGAAGCTGAGTGCCGCGCGTGCGGAGGCGATCGCCGGTGCTTTGGGAGAAGACTCAGGCGCGATGGCGGCCGTACGTGCGGAGCCTACGCGCGTCACCGAAGTGCTGTCGGCGATCGGCGTAGCCGAGGACGTCGTGGTGGCCAACCACAATTCTCCTCAGCAGCTGGTCATCTCCGGGCCGACCGCGCTGGTCGACCAGGCCGTCGGCGCGCTCCGCGAGCGGTCCGTGGCGGCCAAGCGGCTGCCGGTCGCGGCGGCGTTCCACAGTCCGTTGCTCGCCGGTGCCGGATCGACGTTCCAGCGCTCGGTGGAGAAAGTGGACATCCGGCCGCCGGAGATCCCGGTGTGGTCCAACCGTACGGCCGAGCCGTACACCGGCGATCCGGCCGCCGAGCTGGTCGCGCAGATCGGCGCGCCGGTCCGGTTTGTCGAGCAGATCGAGGGAATGTACGCCGCCGGCGCTCGTACGTTTGTCGAGGCCGGACCCGGCCGGGTGCTGACCGGGCTGGTCGGGGAGATCCTGGCCGGCCGGCCGCACCGGATGATTTCCTGCGGTGGCCGCGAAACCGGCGTACGTGACCTGCTGGAAGCGGTCGGCGAGCTGGCCGTGGCCGGCGTCCGGATCGACGCGGGTTGGCTCTTCCAAGATCGGGGCTGCGCCGACGCGACCGGTCGTCCGGCCAAGCGGCCGGCCTGGACGGTCGACGGTCGGCTGGTGCGTACGGCCGACGGGGCGGTGCCTGGCGGCTTGTCGCCGGCCGACGAGATGACGAGGTCAGCGATGCGAAGTGTGCCCGACCAGAGCCAGCGCGATGCGGTCGTGGCCGATTTCCTGCGGACCAGCCGCGAGCTGATCGATGCGCAGAAACAGGTCATGCTCGGCTATCTCGGCCAACCAGCGGCGCAGGTCGCACTGCCCGCACCTGTCGTCATCGAAGAGCCCGAACCTGTCCAGAGCGATCAGCCGCCGCCGCGGCAACAGGAGCAGGACACGCTGGCGGCGGTGGTCGAGGTGATCAGCGAGCGCACCGGTTATCCCGCCGCGATGATCGAGCCGGGCCTGGATCTGGAGGCCGACCTGTCGGTGGATTCCATCAAGCGCACCGAAATCGCCGGCATGCTGCTGGACCGGCTCGGTCGCCGTGAGCAGGCCGGTGACGACGGCCTGGAGGAGCTGAGCCGTTGTCGTACGGCCGGCGCGATCCGCGATCGACTGGACCAGGGCGACACAGGGCAGCCGCTGGGATCCGCACCGAGTCGTTATGTCCTGCGCGCGGCCGAAATCTCGTCGCCGCTGGCAGAAACCGAGCTGTCCGGCGTACGCATCGGAATCGTGCACACCTCGGAGCAGACCGCCTTGTACGACGCCCTATCGGCCGACTTCGCCGGCCGAGGAGCGGCCATCGACGACGGCACACAGGCGGACGCGTTGGTCTGCCTGACGCCGTTGGCCGCGACCGACGAATCGGTCGTGCCGAGCGTGTTTTCCGTGCTGCGTAAGGCCGTTCGGCAAGGCACGCAGTGGGTCGTCGTCGTCGCACCGGCTGAGCCGGATGCCGCGACCGGCGGTCTGCGCGGCCTGTTCCGGGCCGTACGCCAGGAAAATCCGGATTTCGCCGCGACACTGGTCGAGATCGAAGACGAGACCGCACTCGCCGATCGTGTGGTTGCCGAAGCCGCCAGCACGGACGCGGTCGTCAGCTATGCCCGCAACAGCCGGCAGGTCTGGAAAGTGCAGGCTGAGGATCTGCCGCCGATCGCGTACGGCGGCGCCGGTCCCGGCGGTGCCGAGGCCAGCGTGCTCGGACTTGACCGCGAAGCCGTGATCCTGCTGGTCGGTGGAGCACGTGGCATCACCGCCTCGGTCGCGACCTCGTTGGCCACCGCCGGCCAATGCCGGTTGGCTTTGGCCGGACGTACGGCCTGGCCGGCCGAGCCGGAAAGCGAGCAGACCAGGGACGCTCCGGACGCGGTGTCACTGCGCCGGATTCTGCTGGCCGGTCAGGCGCTGCCGGTCGCGGAGGTCGAAGCGCGGATTCGTACGATTCTTGCTCAGCGCGAAATCCGGCGTACGATCGCCGACGCCGAAGCCGCCGGAAGCCGCGTCGACTATCACTGCGTGGACGTGCGTGACCGTGAGGCAGTTGGCCAACTCGTCAAGGATGTCCACACAAAACACGGCCGGCTGGACGGAATCGTCTACGCCGCTGGCGTGATCGACGACCGGTTGATGACGGACAAGGACGACGAGTCGTTCCACACGGTTTTCGGCACGAAGGTCGACGGCGCCAACGCGGTGCTCGACGCCGTGGCCGAGCTTGATCTGCGGCCGTCGTTCGTAGCGCTTTTCGGCAGCATCTCGGCGGTTCTCGGCAATCGCGGCCAGACGGACTACGCGGCCGCCAACGACGCGCTGGAGGCGATCGGCGCGCGATGGTCGCAGCGATACGGAATCGGCGTGCTGACCGTCCACTGGGGACCGTGGGCTCCGGCGCCGGAGCACGGCGGCATGGTGTCCGAGACACTGGCGCGGGACTATCGGCGGCGGGGGATCGCGATGATCGATCCGGCTGAAGGAGTGGCCGCGTTGCTTCGCGAGTTGGCGTACGGACCGGCCGAGGCGCGATCCGTGATCTATTCGGCTTCGCTGTGGTAGCCACGAATGTGACCGAGCCGGTCGCGATCGTCGGCATGTCGGTGCTCTTTCCTGGCGCCGCCGATCTGCAGGCATACTGGCGAAACCTGCGCGACGGCGTGGACGCGATCGCCGAGGTTCCGGACGGCCGTTGGGATCCGGACTTCTACCAGCCGGACGCGGCACAGCTGGCGCCGGACCGCACGTATTGCCGGCGAGGCGGTTTTCTTCCCGACACCACCGCCGTGGACCTCGCCTCGTACGGAATCATGCCGGACTCGGCCGGTGGGACCGAGCCGGACCAGCTGATCGCGTTGCGGGTCGCGGATGCCGCGATCGCCGACACCGGCGGCCGGGAGCGGCTTGGCGACCCGAACCGGATCGGGGTGATTCTCGGCCGTGGCGGCTATCTTTCGCCCGGGCTGGCGCGATTCGAGCAGCGCGTACGCGCCGTCCGGCAGATCACCAGGACGCTCGCGGAGCTGTTGCCGTCGCTGGATCGGGACCGGCTGGAGGAGGTCAGGCAGGCACTTTTGCGGCCACTGGGGCCGATGCGACCGGAGTCGACGATCGGCCTGGTCCCCAACCTGACCGCGTCACGGATCGCGAATCGTCTCGATCTGCGCGGACCGGCGTACACAGTGGACGCTGCCTGCGCGTCGTCGCTGGTCGCACTTGACCAAGCGGTGGCGGCATTGTCCGGCCGGCGCTGCGATGCCGTGCTTGCCGGTGGCGTGCACCACTGTCATGACGAGACGTTGTGGAGCGTTTTCACGCAACTCGGGGCATTGTCGCGGTCAGGACGGATCAGGCCACTGTCCAGCGACGCCGACGGTTTGCTGATCGGCGAGGGAACCGGTGTCGTCGTCCTGAAAAGACTGGCCGACGCGCGGCGTGACGGCGACCGGGTCTATGCGGTCGTACGCGGCGTGGCCGTGTCAAGCGACGGCCGGACCGGCAGCCTGGTGAGTCCGGACCCCACCGGCCAGATGCTGGCGGTGCGGCGTGCCTGGCAGCAGGCCGGGCTGGATCCGGCGGCGCCGGACGCGCTGGGTTTGCTGGAAGCACACGGAACCGCGACGCGCGCCGGCGACGAGGCCGAGCTTTCCACCGTGGCCAGGGTTTTCGGCCGGCCGGCTGGCGCGGACGCGGTGATCGGCTCGGTGAAGTCGATGATCGGCCACACCATGCCGGCGGCCGGCGTGGCCGGACTGGTGAAAGCCGCGCTCGCGCTGCACAACTCCACGCTGCTGCCGACTTTGCATTGTGAGAACCCACATCCCGGCATGGCCGACACCCGGTTCGTGCCGATCGGTGCGGCCAGCGACTGGCCGCCGCCGGGGTCCGGCGAGCCCCGGCGTGCGGCCGTCAACGCCTTCGGCTTCGGCGGCATCAACGCACATGTGGTGCTGGAGGAGGACCGCGACGCGGACATTCCTCGTATCGGCACCAGAAAACGAATGTCGGTCAGCGAACCGGAGCAGCTGCTGCGGCTCGTCGCGCCGCGGATCGAGGACCTGCGCGACATGCTGGCGGCCGAGCCGGGACTGCCGCCGGTGCTCAACGACGCGCGCGGCTGTCGCCTCGCCGTCGTCGATCCGACCGAGCAACGCCGGGCGCTGGCGCGCAAAGTGCTGGAGCGCGGGCAGAGATGGGCCGGCCGCAACGACATCTGGTTCGCACCGGAGCCACTGCTGGCCGCCGACGGCCGGACCGCGGTGATCTTTCCCGGCCTGGAAGGACAGTTCGAGCCGCGATGCGCGGACGTGGCCGTCCACTTTGGACTCAAAGCGCCGCGGATCGAGACCGGTGACGTGGCCAGAGACGCCGCGAGCGTGCTGGAAGTCGGTCGGTTTCTTTTTCGGGTGCTGGAAAACATGGGCGTACGAGCCGACGCGCTCGCCGGCCACAGTGTCGGGGAGTGGACCGCGATGGCGGCCGCCGGCATGTACGACGCGGCCGCCGCGGAGGTCGGCCCGGAGCGGCTGTGGCCGGACGGCGTACGGCTTCCTGGCCTGGACTTCGCGGCTCTCGGTTGTGCCGCGGACCGCGCCGCCGAGCTGATACGCGGCGAAAAGGATCTCGTCGTCTCGCACGACAACGCACCGCGTCAGACCATCGTCTGTGGCGCGCCGGAGGCCATCGCGCGACTGGTGGGACGCTGCCGCGACGAGCGGATTTTCGCGCGGCCGTTGCCGTTCCGCTCGGGATTTCACACTCCGATGGTCGCGCCGTTCCTCGATCCGTTCGTCCGGCTGGCCGGCGCGCTGCCGTTCGCGGCCGCGGCCGTCCCGGTCTGGTCGGCGACCACCTGCGAGCCCTACCCGGCCGAGACCGACCGGATCCGTGAGCTCTATCTGCGTCATCTCGTCGAACCGGTGCGCTTTCGCGAGCTTGTTCTTCGGCTGTTCGCCGATGGCATACGTGCGTTTGTCGTCGCCGGTCCAGGACAGCTCGGCTCGTTCGTGGAAGACACTCTCGCCGACCAGGATCACCTGGTCATCGCTGCGAATTCCAGCCTGCGCAGCGGCATGGCGCAGCTGACTCGCGTCGCGGCCGCGTTGTGGGCCGACGGTGGCTCGCCATCTTTCGATGTGCTGCTGAGAAAGCGGCCGAAGCACGAGGTGCCGGTCGCGTTGGCCGTGCCGCCGCTGGCCGTCGATCCGGACGCGTACGGAATGCTCGACCGCGTCGTCGAGCCGACCCGCGTGAACGGTCTGGACGCCACGGTGGCGGCCGAGTTCGTCAGCCTCATGGCCGAAACCAGGGCGGCCACCGCGGCCGTGACGACCGCCGCGTCGCTGCGGATAGTGTCCGACACCAGGTGCGTGCAGGTGCCGGTTTCGGTCGACGCCATGCCATATCTGCTCGACCACCGGTTCTTCCGGCAGCGGCCGGACTGGCCGGACCTGGCCGACAGCCGGCCGGTGGTGCCGGCGACGACGGTGGTCGACCTGGCGATGAGCGAGGTGGCCAGGGCGTGGCCCGGCAGTGTGCCGGTTGCCGTACGCGACGCGGAGTTTCGCAGCTGGCTGGTCGCGTTTCCGCCGCATCAGGTCGACATCCGGATGGAGCGTGGCGCAGATCTGGTGCGGGTCGACATCGGCTCGTACGCCTCGATGACCGTACGGGTCGCGACGAGCTATCCACCGGCACCTGCCCCGAGACTGCGGATGCCGCGGGAAAACTCGCCGGTGCCGATCAGTGCGGAGGAGGTCTACGAGGAACGCGAGATGTTCCACGGCCCGCGGTTTCGCGGCATCGCCGGGCTGACCGCGGTCAGCGACCATCATCTGAGCGGCACGATCCGGATGTTGCCGGCTCGTGGTGCGTTGCTGGACAACGTCGGCCAGCTTCTCGGGATCTGGCTGCGCAGCACGCAGACCGATCGGCTGATCGCGTTTCCGCGCAGGATCGCGGCGATCGACTTCTTCGGCCAGGAGCCACCGAACGGTGCGGTGCTCGACTGCGTGTTACGTGCCGACGCGGCGGATCCCGGCCGGATGGACATGGATGCCGAGCTGTGCCTGGACGGCCGGCTCCACGCGCGGGTCACCGGCTGGCATGACGTACGCCTCGACGGCGGCGCGCGTTGCCGGCAGGTCTACCGGTTTCCGGAGAACAGTACGCTTTCCGAGCCGCAGCCAGGCGGCTGGGAGCTGGTGGCCGACGAGTGGCCGAGCCTGTCGGCGCGCGATTTCTACGCCGGCGTCTATCTGAACGCCGCCGAGCGGCATCAGTGCGCGCAGCGGCCGCGGCGATCGCAGCGGCACTGGCTGCTCGGCCGGATGGCCGCGAAAGACGCCGTACGACGGTGGCTCTGGCAACACGGCAGCGCGGCGGTTTTCCCTGCCGAGGTGGAGATCCGCAACGACCGGACCGGCCGGCCGTACGCGGTCGGCAGCCACGGCCGCGACCTGCCTCCGCTCGATCTTTCGTTGGCGCACAGCGGCACTGTCGGCGCGGCGATGGTCCGGCCGGCGTCTGCCGTTGTGGCGCCGGGAATCGACGTGCAGAAGGTGGTGGAGCCCGGACCTGGCACGCTGGACGTGGCGCTCGGCATCGCCGAGCGTGCCCTGCTGACTCGCCTGGCTGGCAGGGAAAACGGCGAGCACGCGGGTTGGTTCACCAGGTTCTGGGCCGCCAAGGAGGCGGTCGGCAAGGCGTTGGGGACCGGACTTTCCGGCCGGCCACGTGACTTCCTGGTCGCCGAGGCGACCGGCGACCGGCTGCTGGTGGGAGTGGCTGGCGACGAGTTCGCGGTGGGATGCACGGTTTTCCGGCGCTCGGACGGAGTGTCGCCGGCGGCCGACTACGTCGCCGCGTGGACGATCGACGACAAGGACGGGACATGATGAACGAGGTTGTGCAGCAATCGCCGACATTCCAGCGCGTGGCGGAGCTGCTCGCCGAACTCGTCGGTGGTGCCGACCTGCTCGTCGTGCCGATCACCGCGGACACCACCTTTCACGAGGACCTGCAGCTGGAAAGCGTCGACCTGGTCACCTTCGCCGGCATCCTGGACGAGGAGTTCGGCGGCCGGGTCAACCTGCCGGCCTACCTGTCCGAGCTCGACCTGTCCGAGGTCATCGACCTGCGCGTCGGCGACATCGTCGACTACGTCAGCAGCCGCGTGGACGGGGATCGATAGGTGCCGAAGGTCATCGCCAACGGCCTGGAGACGAACTTCCAGGCCATTCCCGGAGAACCCGGCGGTGAGCTGGTCGTTTTCCTGCACGGCCTGGGGACCGACAGCCTGGCGAGCTTTCACCTGACGCTGGCCTCGCCGGTGTCCGCGGCCGGCATCGGCGTGCTCAGCTATGACCTGCGCGGCCACGGCCGCACGACCCGGCCGCCGACCGGCTATCGGTTGTCGGATTTCGTCGCGGACCTCGACGAGCTGCTCGACCAGTTACGGATCGAGCAGCCGGTCCACCTGGTCGGCAACAGTTTCGGTGGCACGCTTGCCTATTCGTACGCTCACACCCATCCCGAGCGCGTACGCAGCATCGTCTCCATCGAGTCGGAGCCGCCGACGCGGATGTGGGCCGGCCGGATGCGCGAGGTGCTGACCAACACCGCCGGTTTCCTGGCATTGGAAGACTCCTACGAGTGGCTCGAGGCGACTTTTGGCGCACACCATCGCAGGCTGGCGAGAATGGCGGCCGAGCGGATCGGCTCCACCAGCATGGTCACCGAGATCCCGACCGGACCACTCATGACGGTGGAGCAGGTGCGCTCGATCGGGTGTCCGGTGCTGTCGATCCTCGGCCACGACGGCTATCAGGCCGAGGATCTGCAAGCTGTCACCTCGATGTTGCCGCGTGGCGAGCTGGTCGTCATTCCCGACCAGGGTCATTCCGTGCTGGTGGAACGGCATCGGATGGTACGTGACCTTTTGGTGGGCTGGGTGAGAAAATGCGCACGACGGGGCGTCGCGCGGCGATGAGCCGCCACCTTTTCGTCGTGCCACCGCTGATCGGCCACATCGGACCAGCGGTCGGTGTGGCGGCGGCGTTGCGCGAGCGCGGCGACGAGGTGGCCTGGGTGGGATCGGCGGAGCTGATCCGGCGGGTCGCCGGTCCGGTCGGTTGCTATCCGGTGACCGGACCGCTGACCCGAAACGGCGCCGCGAACCGGCCGACCGGCCTGCGTGGCTTTGCCGCATTGCGGTTTCTGTGGGAAAACTTCCTGGTGCCGCTGGCCGACGAGATGGCAGAAACGGTCCAGGACGCGGTCGCTGACTTTCGTCCGGACGTGATTTTCGCCGACCAGCAGGCACTTGCCGGTGCGTTGGTGGCGACGCGCGCCGGCATTCCGTGGGTGACCTCGGCGACGACCACGTCGGAGCTGACAGATTCGCTCGCAGCGATGCCGAAAGTCGCCGCCTGGATTGGTGAGTTGCAGGCCGGTCTGAAGCGGCGGCACGGCGTCGACGGTGGTGGCGATCTGCGGTTTTCGCCGGAGCTCGTGGTGGTTTTCAGTTCCGTCGAGTTTTCCGGCATGTCCGAGGAAGGACCGCTGCGGTTCGTCGGTCCCGTCGTGGATGGCCGGATGCCGTCGATCGATCCGCGTTGGAGCACGTACGACATCACGCGACCGCTGGTCGTGGTGACGCTTGGCACGGCCAGCGCCGAGATCGCCGACCGCTTCCTGGGCGAAGCCGTACGCGCGATGGTCGCGCTGGGCGACGAGGTCCAGCCGATAGTCGTGCGGCCTGGCGGTGGCAGTGCCGATGGTGTCGACGTCGTAGAGTCGGCGCCTTTGTTACAGCTGTTGGAAAAGGCGTCGGTCGTGGTGTGTCATGCCGGACACAACACCGTCTGCGAAAGCCTGAGTTACGGCGTGCCGCTGGTCGTCGCGCCGATCCGTGACGACCAGCCGATCATCGCCCGACAGGTGGTCGACGCCGGCGCCGGAATCCGGCTCAGATTCGGCAGAAGCACGGCCAACGACGTCATGGCGGCCGTGCGCGAGGTGCTCGGCGTCGAGAAATATCGCCTGAACGCCGACCGGATCCGGCAGTCGTTCGCGAAGGCCGGCGGCGCGGAGCGAGCAGCGGCCGAGATCGCGACTCTCACGCGGGCTCGCTGACCGCCGACACGAGCGGTGCCACGAAGCGGGAGGCGGCGGACTGGTCGTCCAGCGCGCGCACTGTCTGGCGATAAAGCGGATCGAGGCGATAGCTGTCGTAGTCGCCGGTCGCGTCGACCGGGTCGGCGAGCCGGATCTCGACCAGCTTTTCCAGCAGTGCCTCGGCCCCGTTGGCGGTCGTGCCGAGCAGCCGGCTGGTCCACCGTACGGACAGCACGTCACCGCCGTCGGCCACGATCCGGTGCAGCGCTGCCTTTTCCAGCGGGGTGAGCAGAAGGAGCGAGCGGCGTACGGTCGCGACCGGAAGCGCGGCGCTGGACAGCCGGTCGGCCAGCCGCGCCAGTGTCCAATGTGGACGCCGAGCGGCCAGCGAGGCCACCAGCCGGAGCGCGACCGGCAGGCCGTGGCAGCCGGCCGCCAGCCGAGTGGCCGCGGCCGGCTCGGCGGCCAGCCGGTGCGTGCCGATCCACCAGCCGAGCAGCCGCACCATGTCGGCCGATGTCAGTCGCGGCAGCTCGACCACCGCCGACGCGCCGTCGGCGCACTGGCGCGCGTGTCCGGCGACCAGCGCCGTGCTGCCGGATCCCGGACGCAGCAGCGAAACCGCGTCCGGATCGGCGGCATTGTCCAACAGTACGAGCAGGTTTCGGTCGGTGGTCGCCTGTCGGAACGTACGCACACGCTCGGCGCGACCCGCCTGCGCCGATTTTCCAAGTGCGGAAAGGAAACTCTCCAGCGCGGCATCGGCGCTGGTGGTCGCCAGGTCGGCGTAGAGCTGACCGCCGGGAAACTCGCCGCGCAGGCGATCCGCGACGTGGGCGCAGAAAGTCGAGTTTCCCGATCCGGGTGAGCCGATCACGCAGACCACACCAGGGCGCGGCGACATCGTCAGCAGCGTCCGCACTTCTCCGGCCGGACGCTCGAAACCCACCAGCCTGGCCGGAGCGAGCGGCAGTTGTGCCGGTGTGGCAACGGAAACACCGCCGACGTCGGGAAAGGCGGCACGTACGGCCGGACCTGGCTCCACCGCCTGCCGCACGCGAAGCCGGTCGTAGAGATCGGCCGCCTCGGCGGATCTGCCGAGCGCGCCAAAAGCCACCATCAGGCTGGCGTAAAGGCCGTCGTGCCGGGGATCCTCCGCGCAGATCCGGTCGGCCTCCTTCAGAACCGCGGCCGGACGGCCGAGCCGCAGCTGAAGATCCAGGTAACGTGCCAAAACCGCGACGCGTTCGCGATCCAGCGCCGCGGCCTGGGCGGACAGCACCGGCCCAAGATGTACGTCCGACAGGACCGGACCACGACACAACTCCAACGCGTCCAGCAGGATTTTTCCCGCCTGGTCGGGTCGATCGGCGCGCAGCTGGCGATCGGCGACGGCGGCCAGCTCGCGAAACCGGCTGACGTCCACACATTCCGGCCTGGCCAGCCGAAGCCGATAGCCGACTTTTGGCGTGTGCTCGATGGTGGCCTCACCGCCGGAGACAATCCGCCGCAGCTGCGACACGTACGTCTGCAGGGTCCGCGTCGTTTTCTCGCACGGGTCGCGGTCCCACAGCTCCCTGCTGATCGTCTCCAGTCGCACGACGGTGCCAGCGCGGACCGCCAGCAGGGCCGTCAGCTGCCGCAGTTTCGGTTGGCTGGGGGTGACGTCGGTGGCCTGCCGGAAGACGCACAGCGCACCCATCGCGCCGATTCGTACCGACATGGCCTCACCCTACCGCCGGACTCGCGAGATTGACCGCGGCCGGTGAGAAATGCCATTCCGGTCATCCGGATGACTCATTTCCATGACAATTCGTCGCGCCGGATTGCTATTTGCCACGACGGAACTGCCGAGCGGCGACGACACCACCGACACCGGCGGTCAACGCGACAATTCCGAGCGTCACGGCCACCGAACCAGCCACGTTTTCACCGGACGTCAGACCACGACAGCCGTCGATCGCGTACGTGAGTGGATTGCCGCGCGCCACCACCTGCACCCAGCCGGGCATGGTCGCGACCGGGACATACGCGCTTGAGGTGAACATCAGCGGAAATCCGACCAGGAATGCCGCCGCCTGCAACGCCTCCGGCCGGCGCAGCCAGCTGGCGATGGCGATGAACACCCAGCCGAGCCCCCAGCCCACCGCGAGGCTCAGCAACACGGCCAAAGAAACGCCGACCGCGCCAGCGCGCGGTCGATATCCAAGCAGGGGCACCGCCGCCAGCGCCGTGACGGTCAGCTGCAGCGCCAGCCGCGCCGAATCGGACAGCGTACGCGCGAGCAAAACCGAAAACAGGCTCATCGGCATCGCACGAAACCGGCCGACGATTCCGCGATACATCTCGGCCAGCAGGCCAGCGCCGGATCCCATCGCGGTGGCCGCCGCGATGTTCACCAGCGTCGCCGGCAACAGATAGTTGGCATAGCCGTGGTATCCGGCTATCCCCGGCAGGGCGGCGATTCCGCTGAAGACCTGGCTGAACAGCACCAGCAACACGATCGGTTGCAGCAGGCCGAAAAAGAGCAGGCGACGATCGGCGAACGACGTGCGCAACGACCGTGTGGTCAGGACCCAGACCTGCGAGACGAAGCTGCCGCCGGTCCAGGTCCTGGCGGTGACCACCATCAGGCCACCGGCGGGTTCACCGTGCACGGCGGGGCTGGCGCGCTGGCGTCCAGGGCCTTTTCGACGATGCCGATGGCGCGCGGCGAATACACCATCGACAGATGGTCGGAGGCGTCGATTGCGCAGCCGTCCTGGAGCGTGATGTTGCGGACGGTCGCAGCTGGCCCCGCGGTGAGGAAAGTCGACTCGTACGGCGTGGTCACCTCGTCGTACTTCGTCGCGATCACCACGTACGTGACACCGGGAACGGTGTCGCCGCCGGCGTTCAGGGTGTTGAGGAATGCCGAGCCGACGACCTGCTGCTCGGCGGCCACGCCGAGCAGTGGCCAGCCGTACTGGACGATGCCGAGTTGCCGGGTCAACGTGCCGAGTCCGTCGAGCGTCGTGCCGTGATGCGTGGCGCCGAGCGTCACCAGCGTGTGGACGCGATCGGCGCCACCGTTGAACTTCAGGTATTGCCGCGGCATCAGGCCACCCTGCGAGTGGCCGACGATGTCCACTTTGGACGCTCCGGTGCCGGCCAGTACGCGATCGACGAACGTGCTCAACTCGCCGGCCGACCGCCGGATGTCGCCGGTGCCGCGCAACGCCGGATTGAGACCGAGCAGGTTGAGACTCGCGCCGTAGTTCAACGCGTAGACGCAATAGCCGGCTTTCTTGAGCTCCGGCGAGATCTTGGCGAAGTCATCGTATTTGTTCAGCCAGGTCCCGTGCACGAGCACCACCGGTCGCGGATGCGCGGCCGACGGCCGGCACGACCAGTCGTTGGCGCCGGGCGGATCGGCGAGCGGATTCGCCTGCGAGTAAAGATATGCCGTCGGAAAGTCGGGTGCCGACGGCGACGCCGAGGCCGGAGCCGCGCCGGAGCCGACCAGTGCGGCGGCGAGCAGGCCCGCCAGAATCAGCCGGAGTCCCTTGGTCATCGTTGATCCTCACCTCGGCGAAAATGGCGACAGGATCATAGAACGAGTCGGCGAGGAAGGGGATTCTGTGCGCATTTTGGCGCGATGCTTTGTCATGCCGATGACAAGTTCCGCGCCGGCACGCGCCGGCGGCTGACAAACTCGTCAGCCGGCGCGGAATGTCTGGCAGATCCGTTCGAACAGCGGCCGGATCACGGCGAAGTCCGCCTCCGGTGCGGACACGGCCAGCTGATAGCTCGTGCCGCCGACGACGGTGCCGCGATAGAGCGTGTGCCGGCGTTGGTTGCCCTTGTCCAGGTAGGTCCATTCCCAGTCGGCCGCGGCCCGGCCGTGCAATGTCGAGTTGCGGATGCCCAGCAGTTGGTATCCGACCGTACGCTGAGCGCTCGTCCCGTACAGCTGACGGTTGTTGCCGGCGTCCCACACGTCCTGCTGCGTCACGTCGCCGACGGTGTGGTCGACGTAGAGCTGAAGCCAGATTTTCCGGTCCGGACGGTAGAAGCGCAACGGTGGACCGGTCTGTTTGGTCCAGTCCGACGGCACCGAGACGGTGAACCCGTCCGGATGGTGAAAGGCGGTCAGCGCGAGCTGTTGCGAAGGCGCGGCGCGACCGCCCCCGAGAAGCGGCGGAACGACCGCGACTCCGACGGCCAGCACGACAGCCACCACCGCCGCGGCCGCGATCCACCAGACGGGCCGCTTTTTCCGTACGGGCAAGGGCACGTTCTGTGTCGTGACCGACGAGATCGCGCTGCGGTCGACCAGCTTGCGGAGAAAATCGCGGGCTCGCGTGGAGTCCCATCGTTTGGCCGGGTCTTTTTCCAGCAGTCCGGCGAAAAGCTCGGACAGCTCACCGGCGCGGCGAAGCGGGCCCGGCGGGTCCTTCATGATCGCGGCGACCGTCGTCAGCGGGGTGTCGCGCACGTACGGCGGCTGGCCTTCCACGGCCGCGAAAAGCGTCGCGCCCAACGAGTAGAGATCGCTTGCCGGTCCGATTCTCCCTTCGTTGGTCACGCGTTCGGGCGGCAGGTAGGGCGGTGAACCGACCAGCATGCCGGGGACGGTGAGCGACGGATCCTCGGTGGCCTTGGCTATGCCGAAGTCGGTGAGCGTCGGCGCGCCGGCCTGCTCGACGATGATGTTGGCCGGTTTGAGATCGCGGTGCAGCACGCCGGCGCGATGGACGACGTCCAAAGCGTCCAGCAGCGGAAGGAAAATCCGGGCGGCCGCGTCGACGGTCAGCGGTCCGTCGGTGTCGATGATCTCGTCGAGCGAACGGCCTTCCAGCAGTTCCATGACGATCCACGGCCGTCCGTCGTAGGTCAGTACGTCGTGGACCTGCACGAGGGCGGAATGGCGCAGCCGCGCGGCGATCCTGGCTTCGCGGACCATTCGCTCGCACATGTCGGCCTGCCGCGCGGCCGGGATGGAGGCGGCCAGCAACACTTCCTTGACCGCGACCGCCCGGCCCAGCACCTGGTCGTCGGCACGCCAGACCCGTCCCATGCCGCCGCGGCCGATTTCCGCGCGCAGGACGTAACGATCGGCGATGATCTTCTCCACCAGGACATCCTACCGGCGGCCGTCCAGGTCGCGGAGGTCGATCGTTGGCGGCGGCAGGAAGTCCGGCAGGACACCGGCCGCGGCCGCCTCGGACAGCGACTGCGCCGCGGCGTCTCGCTCGGACAGGATCGGATGTGGTGTCGGCCAGCCGATCGCCAACTTCGGGTCGAGCGGGTTGATCGTGTGCTCCTGACGTGGAGCGTAGGTCTGGGAGCACAGATACATCACGGTCGCGTTTTCGGTCAGCGCACAGAAAGCGTGGCCGAGGCCCTCGGAAAGGTAGACGGCGCAACGATCCTCGTCGTCCAGCCGTACGGTCGACCACTGACCGAAGGTCGGCGACCCGACGCGTACGTCCACCACGACATCCATGACGGCACCGGCGAAACACGACACGTATTTCGCCTGTCCCGGTGGGGTGTCGGCGAAATGTACGCCGCGGACGACATCTTTCGCCGACACCGAGATGTTGGCCTGTGCCAGCTCGAACGGATGGCCGAGCGCGTCGGAGAGAAGGTCGAAGCGATACCACTCGAAAAAGCTGCCGCGGCTGTCGGTGTGCCGCTCCGGAATGACGTGATAGGCACCGGGGATGTCCAGCTCGATGATCTTCACGGGACCACCGCCGAGGCGTCGGTGAGCAGATCTTCGAGATATTGGCCGTATCCGTTGTGCCGCAAGGGCCGAGCGAGGGCGCGCAACTGGTCGTTGTCGATGAGCCCGGCACGCCAGACGGCCTCCTCCAGGCAGCCGACCTTTCGGCCCTGGCGCTCGGAAATCACCCGCACGTACTCGGACGCCTGGACCATCGCCTCGAAGGTGCCGGTGTCCAGCCAGGCGGTGCCGCGGTCCAGCACCGTCACGCGCAGCTGGCCGCGCCGCCGGTAGATCTCGTTGACCGCGGTGATTTCCAGTTCACCGCGCGCGCTCGGCGTCAGGCCGCGTGCGATGTCGACCACGTGGTGATCGTAGAAATACAGGCCGGGCACGACATGCCGCGATCTGGGCATCACCGGTTTTTCCTCGATCGACACGACATTGCCGTCGCGGTCGAACTCGACGACACCGTAGTCTCGCGGATTGGCCACCGGATAGGCGAAAATCCGGCCGCCGGTCAGCTCGCCGGAGAGGTCCAGCTGCGTGCCGAGGCCGTGGAAGATGTTGTCGCCGAGGATCAACGCCACCGGCTGGTCGCCGACGAAATCCGCGCCGAGCAGGAATGCCTGCGCGATCCCCTCCGGCCGTGGCTGCTCCGCGTACGACAGTCGCAGGCCGAACTGGCCGCCGTCGCCGAGCAACCGGACGAACAACGGCCGGTCCTGCGGTGTGGTGATGATCAGGATTTCCTCGACGCCGGCCTCGACCAGCACCGAAAGCGGATAATAGATCATCGGTTTGTCGAACACCGGCAACAGCTGTTTGGAGACGGCGCGGGTGACCGGCCACAGCCGGCTGCCGGTCCCACCGGCCAGGACGATTCCGCGCACGTCAGCGACGATAGTTCCCGCACCGGACGCTTCCATCCGCCAAACGGCCAGCGTGGCATATTCTTTCGTTCGTGCGACTGGTGGTCACCGGCGGCGCCGGCTTCATCGGCTCGGAGTTCGTCCGCGCCGCGGTCGCCGGCCGGCTCGCGCTCGCCGCAGAACCGTCGGTGGTGGTGCTCGACGCGCTGACATATTCCGGCAACCGCGCCAATCTGGACGCCGTGGCGGGCCGGATCGAATTCGTCCACGCGGACATCTGCGACCCGGCGCCGGTCGCCGAGGCGGTGGCCGGCGCCGACGCGGTCGTCCATTTCGCCGCCGAGTCCCATGTCGACCGGTCGATCGCCGATCCGGCGGCGTTCGCGCGTACGAACGTCGTCGGCACGCAGACGCTGCTGGAGGCGGCACGGCAGGCCGGCGTCGCCCGGTTCGTGCAGGTGTCCACCGACGAGGTGTACGGCTCGATCGCCACCGGATCGTGGCCGCCCGACCAGCCGCTCGCGCCGAATTCTCCTTACGCGGCCTCGAAAGCCGCCGGCGACCTGATGGCGCTGGCCTACCACCGGACCTACGGCATGGACGTGGTGGTGACACGCGGCTCCAACACCTACGGGCCGTACCAGTTTCCGGAGAAGATCATCCCGCTGTTCGTGACGCGGCTGATCGACGGCGGGACGGTGCCGCTCTACGGGGCCGGCGACAACGTACGCGACTGGATCCACGTCAGCGACCACTGCGCCGGCATCGCCGCGGCCCTGCGCGACGGCAAGGCCGGCGGCGTCTATCACCTCGGCGGCGGTGTCGAGCTGACCAACCGCGAGCTGACCGGGCGGCTGCTGGCGTTGTGCGGCGTCGGCTGGGATCGTGTGCGTACGGTGCCTGACCGGCTCGGACACGACGTGCGCTATTCGCTGGACATCGGCGCGACCAGCGCCGAGCTCGGCTGGCGGCCGGTGGTCGAGCTGGACCGCGGCCTGGCCGATACGGTCGACTGGTATCGCGACAACCAAGCCTGGTGGAGGCCGCTCACGTGACCCGTTGGCTGATCACCGGCGCCGGCGGCATGCTCGGCCGCGAGCTGGCGGTGCTGCTCGGCGAGCAGCGCCTCGACGACGTGACGGTGGCGCTGCCGCGCGCCGACCTGGACATCACCGACGCGGCCGCGGTCGGCGCCGCCGTACGCCAGGCGGTCGGGCCCGGCGACATCGTCGTCAACGCGGCGGCCTGGACCAACGTCGACACCGCCGAGGCCGACGAGGCGGGCGCTTTCGCGGTCAACGCGGAGGGGCCGGCGGCGCTGGCCGGCGCCTGCGGACAGGTCGGCGCGCGGCTGATCCACGTGTCGACCGACTACGTCTTCGACGGTGCCGCCAGCCGGCCATATCCGGAGGACGCGAACACCCATCCGGTCAACGCGTACGGCCGGAGCAAGCTGGCGGGGGAGAAGGCGGTGCTGACGGCCCTGCCCGCCGACGGGTTCGTGCTGCGTACGACCTGGCTCTACGGCGCGTACGGCGGCAACTTCGTGTCGACCGTCCTCGCGGCCGGCCGCGCCGGTGAGCCGCTCACGCTCCCGGACAACCAGCGCGGACAGCCGACCTGGACGCGTCCGGTCGCGGAGGGGATCGTCGCGCTCGCGTTGTCGCAGGCGGCGCCGGGGGTCTACCACGGGTCGGCGAGCGGGTCGGCGAGCCGGTACGAGCAGGCGGTGGCGGCCTTCGAGGTGGCCGGCCTGGACCGGTCGCTGCTCACGCCGACGCGGACGCCGGCTCCGCGGCCGGCGGCTCGGCCGGCGTACACGCCGCTGGCCCACGACCGGTGGATCCGCGCCGGCCTGCCGCCGTGGCCGGACTGGCGCGGCATGCTGTTCACCGCGATCCGCGGCGGTGCGGTCTCCTGACCGCGGGCCTGGCGCGCGTAGGGAGTCCCGCGGGCACTACACCTGATTGGGAGATGTGGTCAAGGGTCGTCTAGACTTGCGGGGTTGCCCGGCGAGGGATGCCATCTCGGCTCCGTTATCGACGCGCTCGGATCGCTGCGTGTTTGGCCTTCCCCGGCGGACGACGAGCCGGCCGGGTGAGGTGACCCAGCCCGGTGCCTTGTCCACACACAACCAGTACAGCCGTCGCGGTCCGCCGCGTGTACCGCAGCTTTAAGGAGCAGGAGTCGTGTCCGAGGTCCGTATCACCGCCGAGCCGCGCACCGAGTTCGGGAAGGGTGGCGCACGCCGCACCCGCCGCGCGGGCAAGATCCCGGCCGTGCTGTACGGCCACGGCACGGCGCCGCGGCACGTGGCGCTGCCGGCCCGGGAGTTCGCCGCCGCCATCAAGAACGGCATCAACACGCTGCTGACCGTCGAGATCGACGGCGGCAAGGAGCTGGCGCTGCCCAAGGCGATCCAGCGCGACCCGATCAAGGGCACCTTCGACCACGTCGACCTGCTGCTGGTACGCAGCGGCGAGAAGGTCACCGTCGAGATCCCGATCGCGGTGGTCGGCGAGCCGTCGCCGGGCGGCCTGGTCAACCAGGAGCTGGACCGGCTGACCGTCGAGGCCGAGGCGACGCACCTGCCCGACGGCGTCGAGGTGTCCGTCGAGGACTTCGAGATCGGCAGCAGCATCACCGCCGGCGACATCGCGCTGCCGGCCGGCACGACGCTGGTCGGCGACCCGGAGGCCTACGTCGTCGGTGTCGTCGCGGCGCCGGCCGAGGCCGCCGAGGAGGCCGCCGAGGGTGCTGAGGAAGCCGCCGAGGCTCCGGCCGCCGAGGAGAACGCCTGACCGGCCCCGACGGCCCGGCACTGATCGTCGGGCTCGGCAACCCCGGGCCCGGCTACGTCGGCAACCGGCACAACGTCGGCGCGATGGTGCTCGACCTGCTCGGCACGCGCGCCGGCGGCACGTTCAAGCTGGCGCGCCGCGGCCGGGCCCAGGTGATCGAGGCGCGGCTCGACCGCCGTGTCGTGCTGGCCAAGCCGCTGACGTACATGAACGTCTCTGGCGGACCGGTCGCCGCGCTGCGCCAGTTCTACAAGTCCGACCTGCTGATCGTCGTGCACGACGAGCTCGACCTGCCTTTCGGTGTCGTACGGCTGAAGCAGGGCGGCGGCGAAGGCGGCCACAACGGCCTGCGGTCGATCAGCCAGTCGATCGGCACCAAGGACTATGTGCGCGTACGCGTCGGCATCGGCCGTCCGCCGGGCCGGCAGGACCCGGCCGACTTCGTCCTGCGTGACTTTTCCGCGGCGGAGCGCAAGGAGCTCGACCTGGTCATCGACCGCGCGGCGGACGCGGCCGAGGCGGTCGTACGCGACGGGTTGACCGCGGCGCAGAACGCCTTCCACGCCTCCTGACGCGTTTTACTTATCCAAGTTTTCCCGCGAACCCACCCCCCACCCGTTTTTGGGTGGGGCCCAGATTGGCACACGGGTACGACAGTTTCGTGCCGTAGCGGGTATCTCTGGCCCGACTGTCCGATTTAGACATCCCACGTGTGTCCAACGTGGACAGTCGACGGCGAGACACGTGGCGACTGACGATGGTCAACCGTGCGATACCTGTACTATGCCGCTTTATCACTGTATTTCAGTGCATATAGGGCAAGGAGGCAACGGTGCCGGTCGTCGACTATGCCGAAACCGTCAAGGACGACCTCCGCATTGTCTTCGCCCCCACCGAAACGCCGCCGAAAACGCGGTGGGCCGAGCGCTACGTGCACCAGCTCGTCGCGCTCGACGCGGCCGTCGGTCTGCTGGCCGGCGGCGCCGCGTTCGCGGTACGGTTCGGCAAGCTGCGCGACTTCACCTGGCCCTATCTGGTCCTCAGCCTCGCGCTGCCGCTGGTCTGGCTGACCGCGCTCGCGCTCGGCCGCGCGTACGACCGGCGGTTTCTCTTCGACGGCAACGACGAATACCGCCGCGTGCTCAACGCGGCCACCGGCCTGACCGCCACGCTCGCGCTGCTCTCGTACGTCGCCGGCCTGGAGGTCGCGCGCGGTTACGTCCTCATCGCGCTGCCGATCCTCACCGCCGCCGACATGGTCGGCCGCTTCGCGATGCGGCAGTGGCTGGTCCGCCGCCGCGCGCGCGGTGAGGCGATGCGCCGGGTCGTCGTCGTCGGATACGAGCGGTCCGTTCTCGATCTTTGCCGCGAGCTGCGCCGCAACTTCCACCACGGCCTCACCGTCGTCGGCGCGTGCCTGCCGACGGCACCGATCGCCGGCCCCGGCGACACGGCGCAGTTCCTCGACTTCGGACGTGTCGCAGTGCTCGGCAGCTTCGACGACGTCGACCTCGCTGTACGACGCACCGGCGCCGACGCGGTCGCCGTGCTGGCCTGCCCGGAGATGGACGCCGCGGCGATGCGCCGGCTGTCCTGGAAGCTGGAGCGCACCGGCACCGATCTCATGGTCGCCGGCGCGCTGCTCGACGTCGCCGGTCCGCGTACGACCATCCGGCCGGTCGACGGACTGCCGATGCTGCACCTCGAGCACGCCGAGCTCTCCGGCGCGAGGCGGCTGGTCAAGGGCGCGTTCGACCGCGTCGTCGCCGGTGCCGGCCTCGCCGCGCTCGCGCTGCCGCTGCTGATGCTCGGCCTGGTGATCCGGCTGACCAGCCCCGGACCGATGCTCTTCCGGCAGGTACGCGTCGGCCATCATGGCAAGGAGTTCGTGATGCTCAAGCTGCGGACGATGGTCGCCGACGCCGAGCAGCAGCTGGCCGCGCTGCAGAGCGACACCGACGGTGCGATGTTCAAGATGCGCCGCGACCCGCGGGTGACCCCGTTCGGCCGCTTCTTGCGCCGGTTTTCCATCGACGAGCTGCCACAGCTGGTCAACGTCCTGCGCGGCGAGATGTCGCTGGTCGGTCCGCGGCCGCTGCCGGCCCGCGAGATGGGCCACCGGTACGAGGAGTTCCGCCGCCGGATGGTCGTCAAGCCGGGGATCACCGGGCTGTGGCAGGTCGGCGGCCGTTCCGACCTGTCCTGGGAGGACGCCGTACGCCTGGACCTGCGTTACGTGGAAAACTGGTCGCTCAGCCTCGACCTGGTCATCCTCCTGCGTACGGTCACCGCCGTCCTCCGCCACGCCGGCGCGTACTAGCGGAATGTGGCCAAGGCGTCATTGGTTCTGACCCAGAGATAAACGTAACCTGGGGGCACGATGGACGACCACGAGCTGGCGCGCCAACTGGCCGACGAGGCCGGCGCCGAGCTGCTCAGGCTGCGCGCCGAGCGCGGCTTCGCCGACCCCGCCGGCCTGCGCGACGAGGCCGACCAGCTGTCCCACCGGCTACTGGTCAAGCGGCTGGCCGAGACCCGGCCAGGTGAGGCCGTGCTGTCCGAGGAAGGCAAGGACGACCCGGCCAGGCTGGACAGCGGGCGCGTCTGGATCGTCGACCCGCTCGACGGCACCCGTGAGTACGGCGAGGACGGCCGGGTGGACTGGGCCGTACACGTGGCGCTGTGGCAGGGCGATCTCGTGGCCGGCGCGGTCGCGCTGCCGGGACAGGGCCTCACGCTGGCGACCGACGACCCGCCGCCGCCTCCGGCCAGGCACGACGGTCCGGTCCGGCTGGCGGTCAGCCGCAGCCGTGCCACCGAGCTGGTGACCAAGGTCGCCGACCGCCTCGGCGCCGAGCTGGTGCCGATGGGATCCGCCGGCGCCAAGGCCTCGGCGGTCGTACGCGGCCAGGTCGACGCATACGTGCACTCCGGCGGCCAGTACGAGTGGGACTCGGCGGCACCGGTCGTTGTGGCGAAGGCCGCATCGGTCTTCACCTCGCGGCTGGATGGCTCACCATTGACCTACAACCGCGCCGACCCGTGGCTGCCCGACCTGGTGGTGTGCCGCGCCGACCTGGCCGAAGCGGTGCTCGCGGCTATCGCGAAGGCGACGGGTTCGTGAGCATCGCAAGCAGCGTGCGTCAGCGTGCTGCTCATCAGGCGCGGAGCGGTTCCGGAGTCGAGCAGTGTGATCGCGAGTCAGTGAGGAGATACGTTGCGAGCGGACTATCGGCTGAGCCAGCTCGATGTGCTGGAGGCGGAGTCGATCCACATCATCCGCGAGGTGGCCGCCGTCATGCAGCGGCCTTGCCTGCTGTTCTCCGGCGGCAAGGACTCGATCACCATGCTCCGGCTGGCGCAGAAGGCGTTCTGGCCGGCGCCGATCCCGTTTCCGGTCATGCACGTGGACACCGGCCACAATTTCGCCGAGGTGCTCGAATATCGTGACCGGCGGGTACGCGAGCTCGGCGTCCAGCTGATCGTCGCGAGCGTCCAGGAGGGCATCGATCGCGGCATCGCGGTGGAGGAGCCCAACGGCTCACGCAACCGCGCTCAGACGCCGGTTTTGCTTGACGCGGTGGAAAAACACAAGTTCGACGCGCTGTTCGGCGGTGCTCGCCGCGACGAGGAGAAGGCGCGCGCGAAGGAGCGCGTCTTCTCCTTCCGCGACGATTTCGGCCAGTGGGACCCGAAAAACCAGCGCCCGGAGCTGTGGAACCTCTACAACGGCCGGGTCCACCAGGGCGAGAGCATCCGGGTTTTCCCACTGTCCAACTGGACCGAGCTGGACATCTGGCAATACATCGCCCGTGAGGACATTCCGCTGCCGGAGATCTATTACGCGGCGCCGCGCCAGGTGTTCGAGCGTGACGGCATGCTTTTCGCCGCCAACGAGTTCTGCCAGCCGCGTGCCGGTGAGACCGTACGCACCGAAACCGTCCGCTATCGCACCGTCGGTGACGCGACGCTGACCGCGGCCGTACGCTCCGACGCCGACACGGTCGCGAAGATCATCGACGAGATCGCCACGACCCGGATCACCGAACGCGGCGCCACCCGCGGCGACGACAAGTTTTCCGAGTCGGCCATGGAAGACCGCAAGCGCGAGGGGTATTTCTAGATGACGACCACGGTTGCTCCTCGTACACAGCTGCCCGGCAAGGAGTTGCTGCGCTTCGCCACCGCCGGCTCGGTGGACGACGGAAAGTCGACGCTGATCGGCCGGCTGCTCTATGACTCGAAGTCGATTTTCACCGACCAGCTCGAAGCGGTGGAGCGGACCAGCCGCGACCGCGGCGACGAATACACCAACCTCGCGCTGCTGACCGACGGCCTGCGCGCCGAGCGCGAGCAGGGCATCACCATCGACGTCGCCTATCGTTATTTCGCGACGCCACGGCGTACGTTCATCATCGCCGACACGCCCGGCCACATCCAGTACACGCGCAACATGGTCACCGGTGCCTCCACCGCCGACCTCGCCATCATCCTGGTGGACGCGCGAAAAGGCCTGCTGGAGCAGAGCCGCCGGCACGCGTTCCTGGCCACGCTGCTGCGCGTGCCGCATCTGGTGCTGGCGGTCAACAAGATGGACCTGGTCGACTACGACCGGGACGTTTTCGAGCGGATCAGGGACGAGTTCACCTCGTTCGCCGCCAAGCTGGAGGTCGGCGACCTCACCGCGATCCCGATTTCCGCGCTGCGCGGCGACAACATCGTCAGCCGGTCGGAGAACACGCCGTGGTATGAGGGAAGTTCGCTGCTGCACCACCTGGAAAACGTGCACGTCGCCAGTGACCGCAACCTGGTGGACGTACGTTTTCCGGTGCAGTATGTGATCCGGCCGCAGTCCACCGCCTATCCGGACTATCGCGGCTATGCCGGCACGATCGCCGGCGGCGTGCTGAAACCCGGCGACGACGTGCTCGTCCTGCCCAGCGGGTTCACCTCGAAGATCGCCTCGATCGACACCGCGGACGGTCCGATCGAGGAGGCTTTCGCGCCGATGTCGGTGGTGCTGCGGCTGACCGACGACCTGGACGTGTCGCGCGGCGACCTGATCTGCCGGCCGAACAACGCGCCGAGCGTCACGCAGGACCTGGACGCGATGGTCTGCTGGATGGACGAGCGGCAGCCGCTCGCGGTCGGCCGCAAGTACGTCATCCAGCACACCACACGGTCGGTGCGGACCATGGTTCGCGAGGTGCAGTATCGACTGGACGTGAATACACTGCACCGGGACGAGACGGCCACCGAGCTGCGGCTCAACGACATCGGCCGGCTGCGGCTGCGTACGACGCAGCCGCTGTTGTGCGACGACTACGGCCGCAATCGCACCACCGGTTCGTTCATTCTCATCGACGAGGCGACCAACGTCACTGTCGGTGCTGGCGCTCTATTGCGTCCGTAATATTCACCGGCCGCCTGGAAAAGTAATTCTTTGACTGCGGATTGTAATAACGCAGCGTAATCAACGGTGTGGCGGAATGCCGTTCGCAGGACGTCACGAACCGGTCACGAAAGATCCGTTGACGGGTCCTCGATTTGCTCACACCATGACCAGGGATTAATTTCGGGGTCTGATCAGAGGGCGGATCGGGTAACGAGTATGGCAGCAAGAATACCGTCCGGGGGGACTGGAAAGCGGCAACCGCGCTTCGGCGTGTCGTCTGGGTGTCGCATTTCCCGTCGCACCGTGCGTGTCGCCGCCATTTCGTGCGCGATCGCCGTGCCGCTCGGCGCATCTGGTTTGGTGCTGGCAAACACGGCCGCTCCGGACGCCGGCAGCAGCGTCGTGGCGAAGGCGGAAGCCGATTCCTATGTGGATCACGACCGCCCGACCGTCAACTTCGGACAGTCGCGGCGGCTGTTGGTTGGTGGCAGGTCGTGGCCGATGTCGTACGTACGCTTCCAGCTGCCGGCCGCCGTTGCGAACCAGATTCGCGGCGCGCGTCTGGTGCTGACATACGCGACACCGCCGGCCGCGGGCGCCACCGTGTCGACCGCGCTGGCCGCCTCCTGGTGGACCGAAAACGGGGTCACCGCGGAAAACGGGCCGACCCCTGGCTACGCGTTGGGCCGGTCGAGCGGGAAAACCGGCAAGGACGCGGCCAGTTTCGACGTGACGCGAGCCGTACGCGGAAAGACTCAGGTCACCCTCGCGGTGTGGGGCAGCGGTCCGCAAACCGTGTTCGCGTCACGGGAGAGCGGATCGCCGCCGCGGCTGGAGATCCAGCTCAACGGCGAGGCGCCGCCGATACGCGCCGAGGAGTCGCCGTCGCCGTCGGCGTCTCCGAGTCCGTCCACGTCACCGAGTCCGTCGGTTTCGCCGACGCCGTCGGCATCGATGTCGCCATCCCCGTCACCGAGTGGATCCGGGTCCGCGCAACCGGATCCGGCCTGCCCGGTGTCCGACAAGCTGGTGCCGTCGTGCGGCGCGTGGTGGGGTGTGGCGGCCAATCCGCTCAACGGCGAGACCTGGGACCAGGCGCTGAGCAACTTCGAGACCGAGATCGGCCGGTCGGTCGACATCGCGCATTTCTACAAGAAGTCGCCGGAGTTCTTCCCCTCCTCGACCGAGATCGCCCGCGCGCACGACCCGGCGCATCCGCGGATCCTGCTGATCAACTGGAAACCGCAGGGTGACCGGACCTGGGCGCAGGTCGCTGGTGGCGCGGTCGACGCGTACATCGACCAGGAAGCCAGCTATCTCAAGAAAAACTTCACCGACCGGTTTTTCCTGGCCCTGCACCACGAGCCGGAGATGGACGTCAACCCGACCGCCGGTTCCGGCATGACCGCCAAGGATTATGCCGCGATGTTCCGGCACGTCGTCGAGCGGCTGCGTGCCGACGGCGTGACCAACGCCGTATTTGTGTTGAACTATCTCGGCACGCCTGACTGGGGCAGCCAGCCGTGGTTCAACGATCTCTATCCCGGTGACGACGTGGTCGACTGGATCGCCGAGGACCCGTACGTGATCCGCGGCTCCGATCCGTGGTGGACGACGACTTTCGGCGCGGCCGTCGACCGCAAGGAATCCGGACATCCGCAGTGGCCGGGTTTCTACAGCTGGGCCAAGCAATATCACCCCGACCGGCCGATCATGCTCGCCGAGTGGGGCGTCGACGAACAGCCGAGCGATCCGGACGGCAAGGCCGACTTCTTCCTCAACCAGATCGGCGGAATGCAGCAGTATCCCAACATCAAGGCGCTGGTCTACTGGAACTCGGTGCCATTCCACCCGGTCGGCATCACCAGGGTCGACTCGTCCCAGCCGGCGCTGGACGCGTATCGGAAGCTCTCCGACATCCCGTTCCTCAACCAACCGGGCACGTAAAAGGCACCAGGCTGGGTTAACGTCATCGATTGCTTGTTGCGTTGGGTGGGTGGTTGCGTCGCGTACGCGGCAGCCCCGGCGCAAATGTGCTCAAGCAGAGCTCGCCGACGGGGGAGAACGAACAAACCGGACAGCCGCGCGCTTTGATGTCTTGCTACCATCACCCAAACCGGCAGAACGGGCGTTTAGCGTTACAGCCGCACCGTTCGGTGACGCCGCTAGACCGGATTCAGTGTGACGTCGTCGATCTGGAGCCAGGAATCGGTGCCAGGCGACCAATATCCGGCGTAGACCGTCATCGCGGTGTTGCCGCCGGAGTTGAAGTCGACGTTCACCTGCGTGTACGCCGGCAGGCCGCCGAAGTTGGTCTCGGCGAACACCGCGGATCCGCTGCGTACGCCGAAATATCCGCCGGTGAAGTTGTTGGAGTTACGCAGCCAGCCGGTCAGGCGATAGGTGGTGTTCGGCTTGACCGGCACGAGCTGTGTCGTGGCGTTCCAGTTTTTCGTGCTCGTGTGGATCCACGCGTTGTTGTTGCCGGCGTGCTGGAAACCGCCGTGGTCGATGCCGTGCTGGTCGGGTCCCTCGGCGACCCAGGGTGCCGACACGGTGTTGGTCGGCTGGCGTTCGAAACCGGGGTCGGTGACCGCGGTTCCGTAATATGCCTGCAGTTCGGCGATGGAGGTGAACGTACGCGTGCCGCCGGCGCCGCCGATGACGCGTACGCCGTCGGCCACCACCGGGTCAAACATGAAGACGTACGTTTTGTTGGGGCCGGCGGTGTTGTTGGTCGGATAGGCCGGCGTCGCGGTCTGGCCGGTGACGTTGGTCCACACGTTGTTTCTGCGCACCTGCACGGTCGGTGGTGTCGAGAACCAGCCACCGTCGCTGAACATGTTGCCGGTCGTGTAGACCACCTTGTTCACGTTGTACGTGCGCGGCCAGGTGTAACCCCACCAGCTTTGCGGCTTGTTCTCGTCGTTCCAGTCGTCGTCGGTCTGGGTCAGGACACCGTCGTTGTAATAGCTGACATTGCCGTAATGCAACGACTTCTCGATCGGCACGGTCCCCGGCTCCTGCGCCAGGTTGCGCGAGCCGTCGATGCCGTTGGTCGGTGTCGTGTCGGCCTGCGGCGTCAATGTCATGCGCCGCAACGAATAGCTGTAGACGGTGTTCAGGCCACCGCCGCCACACGGACAGACATTCGCCTGCACCCACATGCTTTTGCCGTCGGCGCTGATGAACTTGGACGGGATGGTGACGCCGTAGCCGCCGTGTTTGGCCGTGGTCCACGGATATCCGCCGAAGTCCTTGGTGAGGAAATGCTTCCACGGCCCGTACGGCGTCGGCGACTCGTAGAACTCCCAGGTGAACTCGGTCCACGACGTGTAGATGTAGCGGTCGAGCGGTTTGTCGTAGACGACGCCACCCTGGCTGATCACGCTGAATCCCTGCGACGGCGGCGTTCCGTTGTACATCGAGACATAGCGGCGGCTGGTGTCGGTCAGCACCGGCGTACGTGCGTCGATGTTGGACGACCACGTGCCGCCGGCGTAGAACTGCCAGGCCGACCGGTTTTGTACGCTGCCCTTGGGAACGCGGGCCAGATAAACGTCCTGCGGATCGGCGACGATGCCGGAGAAGGAGTCGCGCCAGTTGTTGTCCAGGCCGTACGCGTAGACGTATCCGTCAGTGTTGTTGGCGCTGTCTTTTCCATAGTCCAGGAACATGATCGTGGTGAACTTGAAGTTGCCGAACATCGGCGCCGAATGGTCCCAGGTCCAGGTCTGGCCGTGGTCGGTGGACTTCAGGATCGTCGCGGCGTCGGCCGCGTCGAAGGCGTTGGTGCCGGCCTTCAGGTCCTGCACGGCGAGGTAGATCGTGCCGTCGACGCAGACCATGCCGGTCGGCTTGCGGTTGTAGCCGGAGGTCCAGATGCTGCCGACGTTGTCGCCGCCGGTCAGCGTCGCTCCGGTCAGGCTGCCCGGCGCGCCGCTGACCCGGCTGACCGCGATGTCATAGCCGGTGCTGCCGCTGAAACCGCGGCCGTCGCCGTTGGCGGTGTAGAGGTTGTCGTCATCGGACCAGCACGACGGCCACAGGTCGCCGTCGCTGTTGGTGCCGGCGGTCGTGTGTTCCTCGACGTTGACGGTGGAGAAGTACGTGCTTTCCGGCGGCGCGGCCGCCGCGCTCGGAGTGCTCGGCACCAGCAGGGCCGCGACGATCAACAGGGCTGCCATCGTACGCATTTCGGACTCGCTTCCATGCGCGCTGGAAATCGATTTCCGGAACGTATCCGCGCACTGGTCCAACGTCAAGATGGTCCGGTCGATTACGGCCGGATTGGACCTGGAGTCGGCCAGCCGGCGTTGTGCAGACTGGGCGCATGACCTATCAGCTCGCGCAGGTGAACTACAGCCGGCTGCTCGCTCCGCTCGACGATCCGCGGCTGGCCGCGTTCGTCGCCGGCCTGGAGCCGGTCAACGCGGTCGCCGATGCGGCGCCCGGCTTCGTGTGGCGGATGCAGACCGAGGACGGCGACGCGACCGCGATCCGCGCGTTCGAGTGGGACGCCGGCGAGAGTGCCGGCGTGATCGTGAACATGTCGACGTGGACGAGCATCGAGGCCCTCGCCGCCTTCGTCTACGGCCCGCTGCACGTTGCTTTCCTGCGGCAGCGCCGAAAGTGGTTCGAGAAGGTGGAGCGCCCAACGACCGCGCTCTGGTGGGTCGCGGCCGGACACGTGCCCACCACCGCCGAGGCGGAGGAGCGAATCCTGCACCTGCGCGAGCACGGGCCGACGCCATACGCCTTCACCCTCAGGCGCCATTTTCCCAGCCCTGACGCCGATCCCGAGGACGCGCGCGACGGCGACCCGGGCTGGCTCTGCCCGGCCTGAGTCAGGCTCGGAGGGCTTTTTCCTGCTGTTCCAGCACGAGCGGCCACGCGTCCCGGTGACCGTCGCGCAGCTCCTCGCGCGGAAAACCGGCGTGCCGCAGGCGTACGCGCGTGCCGTCGGCCTCCGGCGTGAACGTCACCGTCACCACCGTCTCGGCGCCTTCCGTGCCGCCGTCGCCGGTCACCCAGGTCAGTTCCACCAGCCGCGCCGGCTCCAGGCGCAGGAACCTGCCATAGTGCGGATGGCGCGCGCCTTGGAAGTCGGTCTGGAAGAAGAACGGCGCGTCGATCCGCGGCTCCATCAGCACCGATCCCGGCGCGGCGAACCACCGGTCGAACTCCTGCGTCCAGGCACGATAGAGCACGTCGGCGCTCAACGCCATCGCGCGGTCGGTGGTCAGCTCGTACCGGCGATCCGACAGGTCAGGTGCCGCGAACATCTTCTGCCTCCAGAGTTATATGTCTCAAGAGACATGTAAGCATGTCCGAGGCGGCCCGGCAAATGGAGACCAAAAAAATGCGACCATCCGGAACGGATGCTCGCTGTGGTAGATTAGCTTGTTGCTAGATAGAAAAATGAACACATAAATCCATTGGCATCAATGCTACCAAGGGAGCAGCGGCATTGTCAACCTCGGCGGCTGGCGTCAGTCCGGACCAACGCACCGAAGGCAACGAAAGCGAACTGGAGAACGAGCGCGACTACCTGGCTTTTCTCTACCGTCATCTGGACGAGCAGCGCGAGGCGACGCAGCGGCGGCTGAAGGAGATCCTGATCCAGGACGGCCGTACGCCCGGCGCGGTGGTCGAGCGCGACGCCGCGTACACGATGCAGAGCGACCGGCTGGCGCAGCTCCGCTCGGTCGACTACGCGTTGTGCTTTGGCCGGCTCGACATGCTCAACAACGATCGGTTCTACGTCGGCCGGCTCGGACTTTTCGACCCTGACAACGACTACGAGCCGCTGCTGATCGACTGGCGCGCGCCGGCCGCGCAGCCGTTCTACACCGCGACGGCAGCGACACCGGCCGGCGTACGGCGGCGCCGGCACATCCGGATGCGCGGCCGCGCGGTGACCGGCATCGACGACGAGGTGCTCGACCTCGACTCGCTCGACGACGCCGACCGCAGCACGCTCAACGGCGAAGGCGCGTTGCTGGCGGCGCTCAACGCCAACCGCACCGGCGCGATGAGTGACATCGTCGCGACCATCCAGGCCGAGCAGGACGCCGTCATCCGTGCCGACGCGAACGGCGTTCTCGTCGTACAGGGCGGCCCTGGTACGGGAAAAACCGCGGTCGCCCTGCATAGGGCCGCGTATCTGCTCTACACGCATCGCAACCGGCTGCGTAAGCAGGGCGTGCTGGTGCTCGGTCCGAATGCGACCTTCGTTCGCTACATCGCCGACGTGCTGCCGTCGCTCGGCGAGACCGACGTGCTGCTCTCCGACCTCGGCGACCTGCTGCCGGGCCTCACGGCGACCGGGGTGGAGCCGCCGAGGGTGGCCGCGGTGAAGGGCCGGGCGGCGATGGCCAAGGTGATCGCGGCGGCCGTACGCGACCGGCAGGAGCTGCCGGAGGTGGCGATCGAGCTGAAGGTCGACGGCTACACGCTGCGGCTCAACCGGCAGACCGTCGCGAAGGCACGCGACCGCGCGCGCAACACGCGGCAGCTGCACAACGTGGCGCGCGCGAACTTCGCACGCCAGATCATCCGCGCGCTCGGCGACCAGTTCGCGCGCAAGCTCGGCGACAAGTTCCTGCAGCGCGGCGACATGGACGACATCCGCGGCGAGTTGCGCGACGATCCGTCGGTCATCGCCGCGATCGACCATCTGTGGCCGATGCTGACGCCGGAGCGGCTGCTCACCGACCTGTACGCGAGCGACCAGCGGCTGGTGGCGGCCGCTCCGCGGTTCTCGCCGGCCGACCGCGCGCTGCTGCGCCGCGAGCCGGGCTCGCCATGGACACCGGCGGACGTACCACTGCTCGACGAGGCCGCCGAGGTGCTCGGCGAGGACACCCGCGAGGCGGAGCGCCAGGCCGCGCACGCGCGCGCGATGGAGATCGCGTACGCCGAAGGGGTCCTGGAGATCATGACCCCGTCCGATCACGCCGACGAGGAGGTCCTGCAGGTCACCGACGTGTTCACGGCGAGCGCGCTGGCCTCCAGGCACCACAGCGCCGAGTACGAGACGACCGCCGAGCGCGCCGCCGCCGACCGGCAGTGGACCTTTGGCCACGTGATCGTCGACGAGGCGCAGGAGCTGTCGCCGATGGCCTGGCGCGCGGTGATGCGACGCTGTCCGAGCCGGTCGATGACCGTCGTCGGCGACATCTCGCAGCGGTCGGTGGCGGCCGGTGCCGGCTCGTGGGACGAGGTCATGCGGCCGTACGTCCGCGACCGCTGGCGGCTGGCCGAGCTGACCGTCAACTACCGCACGCCGGACGAGATCATGGCGGTCGCCGCCGACGTACTCGCCGAGGTCAGCGCCGGCGCCACCGCGCCCCGGTCGGTGCGCAGCACCGGCGTCCCGCCATGGCACCGGCAGGCCAGCGCCGACACACTCTCCGGTGAGCTGGTGAAGGCCGTCGAGGCGGAGCTGTCGCAGGTGGGGGACGGCACGCTGGCGGTGATCGCGCCGGCGGCGCTGGTCGCCGAGCTGTCCGGCCTGCTGGTCGACGCGCTGCCGCAGGCCTTCACCGCGCCGCCACCGTCGCTGGCGCGGGCCGCCGTGATGACCGCGAGCCAGTCCAAGGGCCTGGAGTTCGACGCCGTACTCGTGGTCGAGCCGCAGGCGATCGTGGCCGAGTCCGAGTATGGCGGGAACGACCTCTACGTCAGCCTGACGCGTCCGACACAACGCCTCGGCGTGCTGCACAGCGCCCCGCTGCCACCGGCCCTGTCCGGACTGTCCGCGTACGACCCCACCCCCGTTTGAGCGCCGGCCGCAGGGACACTCCCGGTCACTACGAGTCACACCAAACGAGAAAAGCGATCCGGACGACCTTAAGTTCCTGGCATTGGCGCCAGGCGCACGAAGGCGGGTGGAAGGATGGCGGCCGGAGAGAGGGGACGCGAGTGACTGGTCAGGACGACGCCAAGCGGGTGGCCGGGGAGCGGGCCATCGCCGAATACCTGGCCGACGGCCTGCGGGTCGGCCTCGGCTCCGGCACGACCTCGCGCTGGTTCGTCCGTACGCTGGCCAAGCCGGTCGCCGACGGCCTCACCATCACCGGCGTGGTCACCTCGCAGACCACCGCCGAGGTGGCGGCCGAGGCGAAGGTGCCGCTGGCCGACCTCAACGACGTGCTCGAGCTGGACATCGCCATCGACGGCGCCGACGAGATCGACGCCGCCGGCAACATGATCAAAGGCGGTGGCGGCGCGCTGCTGTGGGAGAAAATCGTCGCCACCGCGGCGAAAAAGATGGTCGCGCTGGTGGACGACAGCAAAGTGGTGGAAAAGCTCGGGAAGTTTCCGCTGCCGGTCGAGGTGATCCCGTTCGGGTGGCGCAGCACCGAGCGCCACCTGCGCCGGGCGCTCGCCGATTTCGGTTATGCCGACCCGAAAATCGAGCTGCGGATGCGCGACGGCGACATCATGCGTACGGACGGCGGCCACTACATCCTCGACGCGCACCTGAAGCAGATCGACGACGCGCCGGCGCTCGCCGCGCGGCTCAACACCATCCCCGGCGTGGTGGAGCACGGCCTGTTCATCGGCATCGCCGCCGCCGTCGTGATCGGCCATCCCGACGGCAGCAGCGACATCCGCCATTTCTAGGCCTTAGGCCTTCGGCAGCCGGCTGTCCGGCGGCGGTGCGACACGGACGAAGGACCTGCCGTCGGTCACCTGGACCGACCAGGTCGGCAGGGTGGCGCCTTCGCTCACCTGCGTCCGGCTGAGGCCACCGTCGAGGCTGCGGAAAAGGCGAGGTCGCGAAGCCACCGGCTCGAACGCCAGCGCGTAGACGGTCCGGCCGTCGTGGGTCGCGACACTGAGGAACGTGCCGGCGGTGGCGGCGTTGGCGACCGGATGGTTCTGCCAACTCCTGCCACGGTCCCGGCTGACGTGCACCGCCAAGGCCGTGCCGGTCGTGCTGGCCGTCCACAGCGATCCGTGGTGGCCGGCATAGCAGGCTGGATGACGACGAAGGCCCCTGGCTCGGGTCGGGATAGGTGAGATCCGGCGGTGGTTGCGCGGCGAAGGTCCGCTGGCCGCCGGTCTTGGGGTCGACGGTGAACTCCGCGCCCTGGTCGCGAAAGACCGGCCAGTTGGCCGGTGCCGCGGTGGCCGGCGGTGCCTCGGCCGGCACCTTGGCCCAGGTCGCGCCGCCGTTGTGGCTGATCAGTCCGCCAACGATGACGGTGTTCTCATCAAGCACCACGACGATCTGCCCCGTCGAGGCAGGCATCGTCGACGTCTGCCAGTGCCGGCCCGCGTCGGCCGTACGGGCCAGGAGCATCGATCCGGAATAGCCGCACTCGTGGGTCGCGGTCAGCAGGTGGTAGTAGAGCAGCGCGATCGCCTCCGCCCGCGGCCGCGGCAGCCGGCGGATCGCCTCCATCAGTTCGAGCCGCTCAGGGCCGATGCCGGGCAGCACGTCCGGCTCGGCCGGTCTTCGCCGCCGCAGCATCTCCAGCCGTTGGCGCCGCCGGTAGCGGCTCCGGCAGATGTTCAGGGTCACCGTCCGCGGCCACGCCTCGGCGCTGTCGGCCGCCAGCACGCTCGCCGGCCGCCGCGACGCGCGTACGAACGTCTCCTGCACGGCGTCCTGCGCCTCCGCGCGACTTCCGGTCAGCGCGTACGCGGACAGCAGCAGCCGCTCGTACGTGTCGCGGTGGATCCGCGCGATCTCGTGCCGGTCGTCGTCGACCCGCGCCACCGCGATCGCCACCTCCATGCGGCCTCCTCGGTGCGGTCTCATCGCGGTTGACCCGGGACGAGCCGAGTGCGGTTGCATCTGCCGGTAAGTTGGTCGACGCTCGCCTCGAGACCACCGGACCGGAAGGACGAGCATGCCGGAGAAGATCCTCTACACCGCCGAGTCGGTGTCCAGCGGCGACGGCCGCAACGGTCACGTCACGTCGTCGGACCGGCGGCTCGACCTCGACCTGGCGATGCCGCCGGAAATGGGTGGGTCGGGGGAGGGGACCAACCCGGAGCAGCTGTTCTCGGCCGGTTACGCGGCCTGTTTCCACAGCGCGCTGCGGCTGGTCGCGCGGCGCGCCAAGGCAAACGTCGACGGCTCGGAGGTGACCGCGCGGGTCGGCATCGGTCCGGACGGGCCGGCTTTCGGGCTGGCCGTGACGCTGGTCGTGAAGCTGCCAGGGGTCGATCCCGAGCAGGCCAAGCAGCTCACCGAGGCGGCGCACGAGGTCTGCCCGTACTCTCGCGCCACCCGCGGCAACATCACCGTCGACCTGACGGTCGCCTGACCCGGCATGACCGACACCGAAGGCGTCGCCGATCCGACCCTGGAAGCCGAAGGTGAGCTGAGCCTGGCGCGGATCGCGCTGGACGAGGGCGACCGGTGGCACGCCGCGGAGCACGTCGCTCGCGCGCTGGTGTGCTCACCGGCGTTGCCGGAGGTGCATGAGCTGCTCGCCACGCTCGTCGACCCGGAGCTGTTCTCGATGGAGCCGCCGGTGTTTCTCGGCGAGGCGGTGGCCCGCGCTCACCTGCTGGCCGCGCGCGGCGAGGAGGCCGAGGCGTTGGAGTGGCTGGTTTCCGCGCAATGCGCCGAGCCGCGTTCGGCGTGGGCCGACGTGCCCTGGGTACGCGACGCGGCGCTGCCGGCGCGGCTGTCACCGGACGACGTGGTCCAACTGCTCAACCAGTTGTACGGCGTGATGGCCGATCCGGTGGCCGAGGATCAGCGAACGATGTTCGCACCGTACGCCGACTTTCTGGAGAACGCGATCGCCGCTTTTCCGACGGCTGCCGGATTGCTGGCCAGCGCGTCGATTTTCGTACGCAGGATGGGCGATCCCGAGCGAGCCGCCGATCTGGCGCAGCGTTCGATGGACATCCAGCCGTCGTTTCCCGCCGCGCTGGCGTTGGGATACGCGTACCGGTCGCAGGGCCGGATCGAGGACACCGAGCGTGCCTGGATCCGTGCACTGGACTTCGACCCCGGCAACCTCGCGGTCTTCACCGACCTCGGCGAGTTGCTGGACAACAACGGCCGGCACGACGAAGGCCTCGCCTGGGTCGAGCGTGCGTTGGAGCGCGATCCGCGGGAGGAAGGCGCGTTTCCGACCGCCTGCGGCATGCGGTTCCGGCGGGACAACGACATCGCGCACCTGGTCGCGCTGGCCGACTATCTGCGTGAGCATCCGGACAACGGTTACGCCGAGGGCGTCCTCGCGCGGACGTCCGGCTCGCGTTACTGGCTCAGCGAGATTCCGCGGACGTACGAGTCGATCCTCAACCTTTTGGCGCAGCTGCCGGAAAATTCCGGTGCGGTGTCGTGCACCGTCACCGCGCCGGAGCCGCCGAGCGCGTTCCTTGCCTTCAGCAGCGTGGCGCCCGGCTCGTCGATCGAGGTGACCGACCGGCCGGAGCCGGACGCGTGGCTGCCGGTGCCGGACGTTTTCGACGAGGACGAGCCGAAAACGCTGGTCTGGACGCCCGATGGCGAGCCCGCGGTGGCGCCGCCCGCGCCAGAGTCGGCCGCCGCCGTACGCGACCTGGCCACCAGCCAGTGGCGGCACCTGCCGCAGCTGTTCGACGATGCCGTACGCCTCGCCGGCCTCCCGCTGCCGGATTTGCTCGGCGTCATGGTGCATCCGCCGGCTCCGGAGGACAAGACCGACTGGCCGCGGTGGCTGCGCGCGATCCAGGTCGCCGCGTGCCTCGGCATCGCGCATCACCTGCCGGACGAGCCGTGGCGGTCGTCGACGCGCCGAAAAGTGTTGTTCGAGCTGGCATTCGGGCCGGAGGACTGGGTCAGCGAGGCGGCGCTGCTGGCGATGGTCGCCACCGCGTGGGTCGAGCCGCCGGCGCGTACGGACGTGGCCCACGTGGTGGCGGCGCGGTTCTTGGCCGCGGTGGAGGCCGGCTGTCGGCGGCCGGTGACCATCGCCGACACGCTCGCCCTGCTGGTGCTCGCGACGCCGCAGATGCCACCGAAAATCGCCGAGTTTGCCGTTGGCTACTACCAAAAGGACTAATATGGCTGTCGTCGTCGTTGCGATCCTGCATCCGAAAGCCGAGCACCGCGACGAGGTGCGCGACGCACTCGTGTCGCTCATCCCGAAGGTGCACCAGGAGGACGGCTGCGAACTGTATTCGCTGCAGGAAAACGCCGACAACTTCGTGTTCGTCGAACAATGGACCAGCCAGGAGGCGCTGCGCGCGCACGGCGGCGGCCCGGTGCTGGTCGAGATGAACGCGTTGCTGGAGGGCAAGATGGCCAAACCGGCGACGCTGCACATCACCTCGCCGGTGCCGGCCGGTGATCCGCGAAAAGGGATCGTACGACCCTAAGCTGGCTGCCCGGTGACGTCGTAGCGGTGATGGACGACGTCATGCAACAAATAGCGCGCGAACGTGTCGACGGTGAACCGCGCGCCGTCGCTGCGCCGCCCGGTGCGGTCCCATTCGGTGACTTTGTCGAAGTCCGAAGCCAAAGCCTCGATGGCTTCGGTCAGCTCATCGGCCACGACCGCCGGATCCTGTTGGTCGTACGCGTCCTCGATCGCGGTCTCGTCCTGGTTCCAGTTGGCGAAGGCCGGATCGTCCTCGGTGAGCATCAGGTCCAGCCGCTGCCGGAACAGCCGGCCGACATCGCGTACGTGACAGCCGTATTCCAGCACCGACCACTTGTCTGGTCGCGGCCGCTCGCGCGCGGTCGGCTCGCTCAGTGTCGCCGGCCAGTGCGCGGTGGTGGCGCGGAGCAGGTCGCCGACCCGGTCACGGTCGACGTTTTGGCTCAGGTAACCGCATTCTGGACAGCGTCGCTCGAGGATCCAGGTCCAGTCCTTGGTGTCCGGGGTGATCGTCACGCCGACATGCTGCCAGCCGCTGCGCCGGCCGGGGCCTCGAAAAGCTGCCACGTTCCACCGAAAGACGGCCTGTTTCGGCGTGCGCTAGCCGAACGGTTTGCCGATCGTGAAGACGAACACGACCATGAAGGCGAGGTTGATGAAATACGCTGCCTCGACGACGCCGAGGGTCAACGCGAAGACCGGGAACGTCCGGCCGCGCGACTCCGGCTGCCGGGCCAGGCTGTTCACCATCGCCGAGCCGACCAGTCCGTCGCCGATCGCCGCACCGATCGCGCCGCCGCCCAGTGCGATGCCGCCAGCTATCAGGGCCCCCATCAAGACCTGGTCCGATGCCATGGTCCCCTCCTCAGATGTGAAGTGCTCGCTTCATTGTGAAGCAACTTCACTATATGTCTACGCGTACCGTTGGACAACAGCGGCTCCGGTTACGGAGTGCGGAGTGCGTCTCGGCCGGCGATGAGTGCGCGCGTGGCGGCTTGCGCGTGGCCGACGGCCTCGGTGACGGCGGTCTCGCCGTGGCCGAAAGCGCCGTCGAGCAGGAGAGTCGCGTGTCCGTGGTAGGTCGCGAGGATCGCGAGCGTAAGTGGCTTGCCGCTGTGGGAGCCGCCGCCGGTGAGCGTGTCGGCGGCCTGGAAGAGCGTGTCGGCCAGCGTCGCGGTCGCCTCGTCGAAGTCCGGACGGTCGCGCTTGTCCAGGCCGGCGGCGAACAGCGCCTGGAACAGCGGTTTGTTGGTGGCGGCGAACCGTACGTACGCGGCGGCGGCGCCGACCAGCCGCTCCGCCGGCGTGGCCAGCTCGCCGGTCTCCGCTGCGACCGCCGCCGTGAGAGCGCCGGCGCCTTTTACCGCCACCGCGGTCAGCAGCGCGTCGCGGTCGGCGAAATGCCGATATGGCGCGGCGACGGTGACGCCGAGCCGGCGGCTCGCCTCGGCCATCGAGAAGCCGGCCACTCCGCGCTCGGCGATCAGCTCGACGGCCGTGTCGACCAAAGCCGCCGCGAGGTCGCCATGGTGATATCGAGGCCGTTTCACACGCCTCAGCCTAGGGCTCCACTCCGTCGAGATGCCTCGGCGATGCCGGCCAGCTCGGCGCTGGTCAGCTCGACGGCCATCGCGCCGGCGCTCTGCTCGGCCTGCGACGGCTTCGACGCGCCGGGGATGGCGACGACGGTGTCGCCGTAGTAGGTCACCAGCCACGCGAGCGCGACCTGCGACACCGAGACGCCGTGCGCCGTCGCGACCTTACGCAGCTCCTCGACCAGTGGCGCGGCCTGGCCGACACGCTTGCCATAGCCGCCGGCCAGCCTTCGCGCCAGCTTGATCGACCGCAGGGCCTTGGGATCGTCGTGGAAGCGGCCGGTGAGGATGCCGGTGGCCAGCGGGCTGTACGCGATCAGCGTGACGCCGAGCCGTTTCGCCGCCGCCAGCACGCCGTCGGTCTCGATCTTCCGGTGCAGCGCACTGATCTGCACCTGGTTGGACGCCAGTCTGAGGCCGTACGAGTCGAGGATCGCGCTGGCCTCGGTCATCTGGGCGGCGGAGAAGTTGCTGACGCCGACCGACCGGATCCTGCCGGCCTTCGCCAGCTCGGCCATCGCGCGTATTTGTGCCGCCAGCGAAGAGAAACTTCCCCATGGATGATGGATTTGATAGAGGTCGACCGGAAATCCGCTCAGAGCGGCGAGTCGCTGGTCGATGGACGTGCGGATGTTGCCGGCCGTACGGCCGAGCGGGGCCCATTTCGTCGCGACGACGACGCCACCCGGCTCGATGTCGTTGGCGCGCAACGCTTTCGTCAGGTTGCGCTCGGACTGGCCGCGTCCGTACATCTCCGCCGTGTCGAACCAGTTGACCCCGCCGTCCAGCGCCGCGCGTACGACCGCCGCCTGCGTGTCGGCGCTGACGCCGGGGAAGGCGGTGGTCACCACGCCGCGGTTGGACATCTGCATGGTGCCGATGCCGATCGGCGAGATCTCGATGTCGGTCCGGCCGAGCCGACGCCTGGTCACCGCTGCCTCCAGATGTTAGCGCCATTCACAATGTGAATGACTTTAACATAAGAGGTGACCGCACGGAAATGGCGTCAGGAGGACCGGAGGCTGCGCGGCGACGTGCCGAACTCGCGGCGGCATGCCTTGTTGAAGGCCTGCAGGTCGGCGATGCCGACCGACGCGGCGATCGCCGGGATCGACATCGTGGTCTCGCGCAGCAGGTGACGCGCGCGTTCCAACCGCCGCCGCCGGACGTACGCGACGACCGTTTGTCCAGTCTCCGCACGGAAAAGCCGGGTCAGGTGGTTGTGCGAGATGCCGATCGTACGCGCCAGACCGGCGACGGTCAGGTGACCGACCAGCCGCGCCTCGATGAGTGCCATCGCGCGTGCCACCGCCGAGTGTCCCGGCTCGACAGAGCCGGTGCGCAGGCGCGCGACGCGCCAGAGTGCCGACCACACCTCTGCGACCGCGCGCGGCGGCGCCTGTGTCGACGCGGCCAGCGCCTCGTGGAGGTGGGCGGTCAGCGCCGGCGTCTCGGCCCCGGCGTCCTGCGCGACCGGCACGGCCTGCCGCTCGCCGGCCTCGACCAGTCGCAGGTGCGCGTACAGGTGCTCGGAGGGTCCGCGATAGCGATAGTGCGTCTGCGCACCGGGCGGCACCAGGCTCACCGTCCCGGGCCGGATCGCGTACCGGACGCCCTCGACGGTCAGGTCGGCCACGTACGAGTAGAGGTGCAGCGACCACAGGTCCGGCAGCAGGAACGTGTCGGTGCGGCTGGTGACGCCATGCCGGCCGACCCCGATGTTCACCACGACCGGCGGGTGGTCGAGCGGCACTATGGTGAGAATTTACCAGCACTGGTGAGCCAGACCCACGAAACAGAGCCAACCGCGCGATTAGCGTGAACGTATGCGGACCAGTTGAGGAGGCTCGATGGTCGACCGACAGCAGCTGCTGACCTCCGTCCAGATGGCGGAGTTCGTGTCGCATGGCGCACTGCGGATGGATGCCGTCGTCCCCAACGAGCTCAACGCGCGGGCGATCGGCGTTTTCACGAACGGAATGCCGGACGTGCCGTACGGCAGCACGGTCGACGAGGCATTTCCGGCCGGCAGTTTTACCCGACAGTTGCTCGACATTCCGGCGATCGCCGGCGCACTGCACAGCCTGGTCGGGCCGGAGCCGACGATCGACCATCACCATGTGCACATCCGCGAGCCGCGCGGTGGCAGTGCGCAGCCGCTGCACGCCGACGCGATCATCGACGCGCGTACGGACGCCTTCGACGTGCAGCTCATGTATTACCCGCAGGAGGTGACTGCCGACATGGGCGGCACGCTCAGCGTCCCGGGCAGCCACCTGCGCCGCAGCAACGAGTCGGACACCGGCCGCTACCAGAACCTGCGCGGCCAGACCCGGCTGACCTGCCCGGCCGGTACGGTCGTGTTGCTGCACCACGGGATCTGGCACGGCGGCCGGCGCAACGACAGCGACATCGAGCGCTACATGTACAAGATCCGGTTCAACCCGACCGTACGACAGGTGCGGCTGTGGAACACCGATGATCTGGCCGACCCGGCCGTCGTCGCCCTGCTCGGCACGCGTTTTCCGTGGTACGAGCACGCGACCGGGCGGCTGGAGGTCTACAACCGCATCCTGCTGTGGCGGGCGCTGACCGGCGACGACACCTTCGACATCGACTTCTGGGTGACGCGCGTGACCAACCGCCCGCAGCGCGTGTCCCTCGCCAGCCGCTAGGAGTTTTCGTGCAGCGACAACAAATATTGGTGCTCTATTTGGCCACCTCGGCGCTTGACGCGGATGTCGTCGGCTGGTCTGGTTACGACGGCACCGGCCGGACCAAGCCGACGACCGGCGACAGCGACGAGCCGCCGTACCAGACCGGAGTCGCGGCGCTCCAGGACGGCTGGCGGCTGCTGCAGATGTCGCCGCTGATCCCGCCGTATCCCGGCCACGAACACGACGTTTCCTTTCTCAAACACGAGTTCCTGTTCGAGAAGCTGGTGGATCTCTAGCGCGCGGACACTTTCTCCGGAGTGACCGGCAGCTGTTCGATCGCGTCGTCGTGTGGTTGCTCGCTCAGGCCGAGCTGCACGGCCCGCCGGATCTGCATCCGGTTTTCTCGTACGACGTGCGCGAAAAACGCGTCGATCCGCGGGTCGGTGAGCACCTCCAGGATCACCCGCATCGCGGTGTCCACAATGGACTCGACGACGTCGTCGTGGAACGGCAGCCGGCGGAACATGCCGGCCTGCCGGTCCTCGCGGACCTTCTCGGTGACGATCGCGCGCAGCTCCTCGCGGTTCTCGTCCAGCGACCGGGCCAGGTTCTGCGGGTAGTTGCCGGTCTCCACCACCTTGACCACCTCGTCCAGCACCGCGACGGTGATCGGTTTCTTGATCGCCAGCACGATCGGCCGGGACATCCGCTCGACCAGCCGGTAGGTGAACTCCTCGCCGAACGCGCGGTCGGCGGCGCGGGCCAGCCGGATCAGCACGACGACGATCCGGATCAGCCGGAAGCTGCGCAGCGCCGGATGCGCGATCGGGATCATGCCGAGGATCTCGTACCAGTGCCGCAACGGAAACGACCGCTGCCAGCGCTCCTTGCGCCACCGCCAGCAGAACTCGACAGCGAACACACCGCAGACGCACGTGTCGATCACGAAGACCACGTGTGCGGTGGTCTCCGAATGCGGAAAGAACGTGACATATCCCAGCAGCAGCACGGAGAACACCGCGAGTGCCAGCATCGTCCAGTCGAGCCGGCTGGCCACCCGCAGCTTCGGCGCGAGCGGCCGGTTGGGGTGCTGGAGGTTGACCATCGGCGCTGCTCCCGTGCCTTGACTGCGTTGTCTGCCAGGAATTATCTACGTACGACCAGGCGAACGCCTGTCCATCCGGGATGCGTGTCCGGCCGGATGCGACGATGGCCGGGTGACATCCGAGGAACCCCAACTGGTCGACCAGAACCCGCTGCCGGCGGCGCTGTCCAAGCGGCTCACCGAACAGCTCTCGTTCCTGGTCGAGGTCGACCGGCTCAAGACGGTCCTGCGCGCGTCGCCGCTGGTGGCCGCCGACCGGCGGGAGAACGACGCTGAGCACTCGTGGCACCTCGCGCTGATGGTGATGCTGCTGTCGGACTACGCCGACGAGCGGATCGACATCGGCCACACCATCCGGCTGGTGGTCATCCACGACCTGGTGGAGATCTACGCCGGCGACACGCCGCTCTACGACACCGCCGCGGCGGTCGACCAGGAGGAGCGCGAGCAGGCCGCCGCCGACCGGCTGTTCCGGATGCTGCCGGCCGACCAGGCGCAGTGGATCCGCGCGCTGTGGGACGAGTTCGAGGCACGGCGTACGCCGGAGGCCAGGTTTGCCAAGGCGATGGACCGGCTGGAGCCGATCCTGCTCAACTGGATGGCCAAGGGCGGCACCTGGCAGTGGCCCGGCGTCACCGCCGACGTGATCCGCGCGCGCGTCTCGCCGATCAAGGACGGCTCGCGGCAGCTGTGGGACGCCGTGCACAGCATGATCGCCGACGGCGTACGCGCCGGCTGGATTCGGCCCGGCGCCGACCAGCCGGGTGGCGACGGCGTTGAGTGAAATGTACGGTCGGCTCCTTACGTCCAACTTGTCGCCGGCAGCCGGCGAGGCGGATCGCTCCGACCTCGTCTGAATTGATCTAGAAGCGTCTCACATAATGGGACGCGCGCGATCGTTACACCATCCGGCCGCCGCTTCGCGTAGATTCATCGGCCTGCAGCGTCGCAGGGTTCGGTCACCCGGCGGCGGCTGCGGGTCCCACCCCGAGCCGCAGATTTGTAAAGGAGCGGGCGTGCCGCTACCCCGGGTCACCTACGTGTTCGATGCCTACTGCGGTTGGTCTTACGCGTTCTCGCCGTCGGTCAACCGGTTCATGCAAACCAACGGCCACCGCGTCGAGCTGCGTGTGGTCAGCGGTGGCCTGCTGACCGGCGACTCGCGCGTGCCGGTGGCGGCCTTCGGCCATCTCGCCAGCACCAACCAGCGGATCAGCCAGCTGACCGGCGCGCAGTTCGGTCAGCCCTACCAGCGGCTGTTGGCCGGCGGCCGGTTCGTGATGGACTCCGAGGCGGCCGCGCGCGGGTTCGCCGCGCTGCGCGAGGCGGCGCCGGCCAACGCGCTCAAGCTGGCGTACGCGATGCAGATCGCCTTCTATCGCAACGGCCGCAGCCTGTCCGACACCGAGACCTACATCAAGATCGCGCTGGACGCCGGCCTCGACCCGGCCGCGATCGTCGAGGACCTGCACTCCGAGCGGTCGTGGAAGGCCGCGATGGCCGACTTCCAGCTGGCCCGCCAGCTCGGCGCCGACTCGTTCCCGATGCTGCTGGTGGAGACCGGCGGCCGCACCGTACAGCTCGGCGGCGTGGTGACCGAGCCGGAGCGGCTGACCCAGGAGCTGGACGCCGCGCTCGGCCTGATCGACCACGCCGAGCTCAACCGGCTGGACACCGAGCTGGAGCAGTTCGCGTACAACTAGATCCAGGAGTCGAGCCACATCCTGGCGCGCCACTGGGTGTACGGGATGACCTCGGACGTCCAGATCGGCCAGAAGTACCCGAAGGTCACCGCGACGATGACCATGTAGACGCCGACCAGGACCGCGCCGGTGACCCGCCGCTCGCGCGTCGCCTGCTCGTCGCCGAGGACCAGGCCGAGCGACTGTGTCAGCGCGAGTACGAGGAACGGCAGCGCCGGCAGCGCGTAGAAGAAGAACATCGTGCGGTCCGGGAACGCGAACCACGGCACGATGCCGGCCGCCACACCGGCGATCGCCGCCGCCGAGCGCCAGTCGCGCTTGCTGATCCACTGCCACAGCACGGCGATCAGCGCGGGGATGAACAGCCACCAGATCGTCGGCGTACCGAGCGCCAGCGTCTCCGCCGAGCACTTCACGTCCGGGCCACCGCAGACGCCGTGCGAGGAGTACGCGTAGGCCACCGGCCGGCCGAGCAACAGCCACTGCCACGGCCACGACTGGTAGGTGTGCGGCGCGTCCAGATGCGTGTGGAAGTTGAGCATCTCGAAGTGATAGCGGCCGAGGTTGTAGAGCGCGTTGATCACCGGCGGCAGCGTGTCGCCGTTGTGCTGCGACGCGAAGTAGTCGCGGTCCCAGCCGCCGTCGGTGACCAACCAGCCGGTCCAGGTCGCCAGATATGCCAGCAGGGTGAAGCCGACGAAGGCGGCCAGCCAGCCGGTCTCGTCCAGGATCGCGTCCCGCCACGGATGCCGTACGCCGGCCGACTTTCGTACGCCGATCTCCCAGAACAGCGCGAGCAGCACGTACGCGACGATGAAGTAGACCGCGCTCCACTTCACCCCGAGCGCGAGGCCGGTGAAGACGCCGGCGGCGAAGCGCCACCACGGCACGGTCGCCATCGTGCGGCCGGGCAACCGGCGCAGCGACGGCTGGCCGGCTTCCAGTGCCTCCAGGGTCGTACGCCTTCGCCGGTCGCGGTCGAGCACCAGGCAGCCGAAGCCGGCCAGCAGGAAGAACATCAGGAAGATGTCGAGCAGCGCGGCGCGGCTCTGCACCAGCTCCAGGCCGTCGAGCGCGAGCAGCAGGCCGGCCACGCAGCCCAGCAGCGTCGACCGGAACATCCGCCGCGCGATCCGGATCAGCAGCAGGATCGCGAGCGTGCCGACGACCGCGGCGGCGAACCGCCAGCCGAACGGGTTCTCGCCGAAGATCGCCTCGCCGACCGCGATGCACCACTTGCCCAGCGGCGGATGCGCCACGAAGGCGCCGACCGTGTCGGTGTTGTCCAGCTCGTAGCCGTGGTGCAGCAGCGACCACGAGTCGTGCACGTAATAGATCTCGTCGAAGATCTGCGCCTTGTCGTCGGCGCGCGGCCTGGTCAGGAAGGCGAACCGGAGGACGCCGCCGACGACCGTGATGGCAATCGCCAGGGCCCAGGACAGCCAGCGGTCCGCCGGCAGCGGCCGGAAGAGCCGGTTGCGCAGCTCGTCGGTGAGCCGGACTCTGCCCTCGTCCAGCTTCTTGACCAGACTGACGGGGGCCTCGGTCGCGGTAGCTGCCACCCGGCCAAGAGTACGGGGCCGGCCGCCGGCCGCCGCTCAGGCCGACGCAATCGGATTCCGATTGTGTCGTCGCTGGTAGGTCTAGCTGCGGCGATACGCAGCGAGGTGACAATCGGACATGCTCTAGCCTGAGCACCGTGGCCGAGGGAAAGTTGCTGCTCGCCGGTGCTCCGCTCGGCAACGTCGCGGACGCGTCCAAGCGGCTGCGCGACGGCCTGGCCGCGGCCGACGTGGTCGCGGCGGAGGATACGCGCAGACTGCGGCGGCTGGCCGCCGACCTCGGCGTGACCATCGCGGGCCGGATCGTCTCGTACTTCGAAGGCAACGAACAGCAACGCACGCCGGCGCTGGCCGAGGCCCTGCGCGACGGCCAGACGGTGCTGCTGATCACCGACGGCGGCATGCCGAGCGTGTCCGACCCCGGCTACCGGCTGGTGGCGGCCGCGGTCGCGGACGGCGTCGAGGTCACCGCGCTGCCGGGCCCGAGCGCGGTCACCACCGCGCTGGCGGTCAGCGGACTGCCCTCCGACCGGTTCTGCTTCGAGGGCTTCGCGCCGCGCAAGCCGGCCGACCGCCGCAGGGCGTACGCCGCGCTGGCCGCCGAGCCGCGCACGATCGTGCTGTTCGAGGCGCCGCACCGGCTCGCCGACTCGCTGACCGACCTGGCCGCCGCGCTCGGCGACGACCGGCCGGCGGCGGCCTGCCGCGAGCTGACCAAGACCTACGAGGAGGTCCGCCGCGGCACGCTCGGCGAGCTGGCGGCCTGGGCCGCTGACGGCGTACGCGGTGAGATCACGTTGGTCATCGGCGGCGCGACCGCGACGACGCCCGCGACCTCCGACGACGACCTGGCCGCCGTCGTACGCGCCGAGCAGGACGCCGGCCTGTCCCGCCGCGACGCGGTCGCCGCGGTCGCCGACCGGCTCGGCGTGCCGAAGCGGCAGGTCTACGAGGCATCGCTCGCCGCTGACCGCGCCGGACCGCACTCTCCACCCCGCGGGACAGGTGTTTCTAAATTCAACACGCCGTGAGATACTTGCCGTGGGCGGTGGAGGTGCGCATGCGCAAATCGGTGGCCGCGGCCGGCAGCGCGGCATTCTTCGTGGCGGCGCCCGGGACGGTTGGCGGCCTGGTGCCATGGTGGCTCACCGGCTGGCGGACGCTCGACCCGTTCCCCGGCTGGATCGTGGCGCGCGTGGTCGGTGTGCTGCTGATCGCCGTCGGCGTGGTGGTGGTCGTGCACGCCTTCTATCGCTTCGTGGTCGAAGGCCTCGGTACGCCGCTGCCGGTCGCCGCGCCGCAGCGGCTGGTCGTCGGCGGCTTCTATCGCTTCGTCCGCAATCCGATGTACGTGGCGATCCTGGCCGTCATTCTCGGTCAGGCTTTGCTGCTGGCGCAATGGAATCTGGTCGCCTACGCCGCGATCCTCTGGTGTGTCAGCGCCACCTTCGTACGCTTCTACGAGGAGCCGCGTCTGCGCCGTGAGTTTGGCGCCGACTACGACACCTACCGGCATGCCGTACCAGCCTGGCTGCCACGCCTGCGTCCCTGGACGCCTTAGTGCCGCGTCAAGTGTCCCGGTAAGTGGCGAGAAAGTCCACTACGTGGGACTCGATCGCAGTGTAGCGCTACATGCCCGTCTTGTGAGGTTCGTCGATGGCGTGAATGTCGAGTTGCTCGCGCTAGATGCGAGAAACACGGCTTTCGCAGCCGCACGACCGGCGGGTGCTGTGACCAGTGTGACCGTTGAGACAGGTAATGCTGTTGCGACTGCCGGCCTTGCAGTAGATGTCCGATTTGATGTCTTGCCAAACAAGTACTACGCAGCCGAGCCGCCGCACCTGCGTCATCAGCTACTGCCCTGGGAATAGATCGTCTAGTGTCCCGAGTCTGAAATTCGTTGCTTAGCTCGGGGATCCAGGCGGTGACCGAGTGTGCCGGAAAAGCGCCCTCATACCGGGCGTATTCGGGCGCCTTTCCGGTGCGCTCAGTCGCCGTCTGGGCGCCGAGATAAGTGACGAATTTCTGACTCGGGACACTAGGCCAACGCGGCGAGAACGACCGCCACAAACGCGACGAGCGGTCCGGCGAAAGCGAGCGCGCGAGCCAGAAACACCTTGCCGCGGCCGAACGGCCGCAGGTATTTCGCGCCGGTCGCCCAGGCCGCCAGCAGGCTCAGCAGCAGCGTGACGATCAGGCCGAGGCCCCAGCGCAGCTGCAGCGCGCGGTCGGAGCCGGCATAGGCCCAGGCGTGCTTCGCCGACAGCATCCGTGCCGGCTGCGTACCTTTGCGCAGCGCCGGCGGCAGGCCGGCGACGGTGACGTCACGGGCGGAGAAGGACGGGCCGCGGAACGATCCGACGCAGGTGGTGCCGGCGCCGCGCGTCACGCAGCTGCCGACCGCGACCGTACCGCTGCTGCCTTTGCCGATGCTCAGCCAGAACGGGTCGGCGGACACGCCGCCGAGGAAGGCGCCGGCCAGCGTCAGCAGGATCAGCGCGACCAGGCCGACCAGCGGCCGGCGGCCGGACGTACGGCGGCGGTCCTCCAGGTGCCGCCTGCGGCGGCGGCGCTCCTTGAGCGTCTCCTCGTCCTCGCCGATCGGCAGGCCGACGGCCGGCTCCTGGACCTGCGCCGGCGGCTCCTGCCAGGTGGACTGGCCATAGCGGTCGGCCGGCGCGGACAGCGCCGCGTACGCGAGCTTGGTGGTCTGTTCGGTACGCCGAGCGGTCGACAGCTGTTCGGTCGGCTCTGTGTGCTCTGTGGTCGACTCTGTGCTGTCCTGGTCGGCCGGCTCGATCGCGATCGCCTCGGTCACCTCGGACTGTGCTTGCGCGGCAGGTTCGGCGGCGCCCGGCTCGGACTCCGGGTGAGCCGGCACCGGCTCTGACGAGACTGGCGCCGAGGACACCGGTTCGGCTGATGCTGGTTCGGCGGACACTGGCGCGGAGGACACCGGTGTCGATGAGACCGGCTGCGACGAGACCGGCGCCGCGGAGACCGGTTGTGACGAGACCGGTTGTGACGAGACCGGTTGTGACGAGACCGGTTGTGACGAGACCGGTTGTGACGAGACCGGTTGTGACGAGACCGGTTGTGACGAGACGGGCTGTGACGAGACTGGCTGCGCGGAGACCGGCGCCGACGAGACCGGCGCGGCGGCCGGCGCCGACACAGGTGCGGCCGGCACGTACGGCTTGGCCGCGCGCGTACGCGACGGCGGGTCCGCTGGCCGGACCATGACCGCCGCCGCCAGTTCGTCCAGGCTCCGCGGCCGTCCGCCGCCGCTGGTCGGGGCCTCCGGCGGAACAGTGCTCTCAGGATCGGAACGATCGGTCACCGTCCCATTGGACAACGACCGCCGCCGCCATCGGTGGACGTTGCCGTCTCCGGCGTGGCGCCGGAGGTAAATACGCTGGCCGCCACTACTACGCTTGAATGCATGAGCACACCCGCCGAGGAGACGCGGAACGGCACGTTCTACGTCACCACACCGATCTACTACGTCAACGACGCGCCGCACATCGGCCACGCGTACACGACGATGAACGCCGACGCGCTCGCGCGCTGGCACCGGCTTCTCGGCGACGACGTCATGTTCCTGACCGGCACCGACGAGCACGGCCTGAAGATGCAGCGCGCGGCCGAGGCACACGGCATCACGCCGCAGGAGCAGGCCGACCGCACGAGCGCGCGTTATCGCGAGGCGTGGCAGCAGCTGCAGGTGTCATACGACGACTTCATCCGCACCACCGAGCCGCGGCATTACGCGGCGGTGCAGAAGTTGCTGTCCAAGGTCAAGGAAAACGGCTTCATCACCAAAGGCACCTACGAAGGCCTCTACTGCGTGTCCTGCGAGGCCTACTACGTCGAGGCCGACCTGCTGCCCAACCCCGACCCCAACGGCCTCGGCCTGTGCCCGATCCACCACCGGCCGGTCGAGTTCTTCAAGGAGGACAACTGGTTTTTCGCGCTGTCGCGGTTCACCCAGCCGTTGCTGGACTGGTACGCGGAAAACCCGGACGCCGTGCAGCCGGAGTCCAAGCGCAACGAGGCACTGGGCATCATCAAGCAGGGCCTGGAGGACATCTCGATCAGCCGGTCCTCGATCAGCTGGGGCGTGCCGATCCCGTGGGACGACGACCAGGTTTTCTATGTCTGGTACGACGCGCTGATCAACTACGCGACGGCCGTCGGCTATGGCACCGACGAGGAGAAGTTCGGCAAGTGGTGGCCGCACGTCCACCACCTGCTCGGCAAGGACATCCTGCGGTTTCACTGCGTCTACTGGCCGGCCATGCTGCTGGCCGCCGGTGAGCTGCCGCCCCACCGGCTCTCGGTGCACGGATTTTTGCTGGTCGGCGGGGAAAAGATGAGCAAGACCGCGCTCAACCAGATCGCGCCGGCCGACCTGGTCGAGGACTTCGGCGTGGACGGCTTCCGCTATCACTTCCTGCGGGACAACTCCTACGGTCCGGACGGCGATTTCTCGTACGAGGGGATGGTCAGCCGCTACAACGCCGATCTGGCCAACAATTACGGCAATCTGCTGGCTCGCGTCAGCACTGTGGTCGGCAAGAAATGCGACGGTGTCGGGCCGGCGCCGCGGCCGGACAGCCCGCTCGCGGCGGTCGCGGCCGAGTCGTACGCCAACGCCGCGAAAGCCTGGGAGGCGGTGCAGCCGTCGATCGCGCTCGACCACACCTGGCGGCTGATCCGCGAGACCAACGCGCTGCTGGAGGCGGCCGAGCCGTGGAAGCTCGACCCCGGTCCAGAGGTCGACGCGGTGCTCGGCGATGCCCTGGAAGCGCTGAGAATTGTCGCCGTGCTGTCCTATCCGGCCATTCCGAACGCCGCCGAGCAGGTGTGGCGGCGGATCGGCCTGACCGGCTCGCCGGCCGACGTACGACTGCCGGCGGCAGCGGCCTGGGGTCAGTATCCCGGTGGCCTGCCGGTGCAGAAGGGTGCGCCACTTTTCCCGCGGATCAAGGCATAAATGCCGCGCGGTGAGGCGCCACCGGCTCCGGAGCCGCTTCCGGTGCCGGTGGCCGACGCGCACACGCACCTGGATGCCTGTGGTTGCACCGATTCCGCCGGCGTACGCGGTGCGATGGAGCGCGCCGCGGCCGTAGGCGTCGGGAAAGTCGTGACCGTCGCCGACGATCTCGCCTCGGCTCGGTGGGTCGCCAACGACTGGCATCCTGACCTGTACGCGGCGGTCGCTTTGCACCCGACGCGCACGGCCGACCTCGACGACGACGCCAAGGCGGAGCTGGAAAAACTCGCCACGCATCCGCGCGTGCGGGCGGTCGGCGAGACCGGCCTGGACTACTACTGGGATTTCGCGCCGCCGCACGACGTACAGAAAGCGGCCTTCGCCTGGCACATCGCATTGGCGGAAAAGCTCGGAAAACCGGTGATGATCCACGACCGCGAGGCACACGACGACGTGCTCGACGTGCTGCGCGCCGAGCGTCCACAAGGGACGGTCGTCTTCCACTGTTTCTCCGGTGACGCCGAAATGGCGAAGCTGTGCGCCGACGCCGGCTGGTTCCTGTCTTTCGCGGGTCCGCTCACGTTCAAAAACGCGCCGGAGCTGCGCGAGGCGGCGAAATCGGTGCCGCTGAGCCAGATCCTGGTCGAGACCGACGCGCCGTTCCTCACGCCGCATCCCCACCGCGGCCGGCCAAACGAGCCGTATCTGTTGCCGTGGACCGTACGCGCGCTCGCCGAGGCGCGAAACGAGCCGCTGGATCAGGTCTGCGCCGCGGTCGCCGCGAACGCCGAGCGAGTGTACGGGCCTTGGTAGGCCTGCTGGGTCCGGCGGACATCCGCGCGCTCGCCGACCGGCTCGGGCTGCGGCCGACCAAGACCCTCGGCCAGAACTTCGTCCACGACGCCAACACGGTCCGCCGGATCGTCAAGGCCGCCGACCTGTCCGCCGACGACGTCGTGCTGGAGGTCGGCCCCGGCCTCGGCTCGCTGACGCTGGCGCTGCTGCCGGCGTGTGCGCAGGTCATCGCGGTGGAGATCGACCCGGTGCTGGCCGGGCAGCTGCCGAAGACGGTCGCCGAGCGGCTGCCGGAGGCGGCCGGCCGGCTGACCGTGCGGCACGCCGACGCGCTGAGGATCGACACGCTGGCCGAGGCGCCGACGGCTCTGGTCGCCAACCTGCCATACAACGTGGCCGTGCCCGTCGTCCTGCACCTACTGGCGCGTCAGCCAAGTCTGCGTACGGTGCTCGTTATGGTGCAGGCGGAGGTGGCGGACCGGCTCGCGGCGGCGCCGGGGTCGCGGACGTACGGCGTGCCGAGCGTGAAGGCGGCCTGGTATGGCAGCGTCCGGCGCGCCGGCGCGGTGCCGCGAGCGGTGTTCTGGCCGGTCCCCAACGTGGATTCCGGCCTGGTGGCGATCACGCGGCGGCCGCCACCGCGCGACGACGTGACCGCGGCGGAGGTCTTCGCCGTTGTGGACGCGGCGTTCGCGCAGCGCCGCAAGCAGTTGCGATCGGCGCTCGCCGGCTGGGCCGGTTCGGCGCAGCGAGCCGAGCGGATCCTGGTCGCGGCCGGCGTGCCGCCGACCGCGCGCGGTGAGCAGCTGGCGCCGGAGACCTTCGCCGACATCGCGTACGAGGCCCGCGATGAGTGAGGAACCGTTGCCGGGTTCGCCCGGCCCGGTGCGCGTACGCGTGCCGGCGAAGATCAACCTGCATCTCGCGGTGGGCCTGCCGCGGGACGACGGCTATCACGATCTGACGACCGTCTATCAGGCGATTTCGTTGTACGACGAGGTGGTCGTCGAGCCGGCTGCGGGGCTCGAGCTGGTCGTCAACGGCGAAGGCGCCGAGGACGTGCCGTTGGACGACAGCAACCTCGCGGCGCGCGCGGTGTACGCGCTGGCCGAGCGCACCGGCCGGTCGCCAAACGTACGCATCGTGATGCGCAAAGGCATCCCGGTCGCCGGCGGCATGGCCGGCGGCAGCGCTGATGCCGCCGCCACCTTGGTCGCGTGCGACGCGTTGTGGGCGTGTGGCCTGAGTCGGGACGAGCTGGCCGAGACGGCCGCCGAGCTCGGCAGCGACGTACCTTTCGCGCTGTACGGCGGCACCGCTCTCGGCACCGGCCGCGGCGAGCGGTTGTCGCCGGTGTTGGCGCGTACGCAGCGGCACTGGGTCATCGCGATCGCCAACGGCGGCCTGTCGACGCCGGACGTCTTCAAGGAGCTCGATCGGCTGCGCAGCACCGACCGGCCGCCACCGCGTACGGCCGGCGCCGACGCGCTGCTGCGCGCGTTGCGCGAGGAGGCGGCCACGCCGCTGGCGAAGGTGATCGCCAACGACCTGCAACCGGCCGCGATCTCGCTGCGTCCGTCGCTGCGCCGCACGCTCGCCGCCGGTGTCGAGTCCGGCGCGCTCGGCGGTGCGGTCTCCGGCTCCGGACCGACCTGTGTTTTCCTGGCCGAGGACGGCGACCACGCCGTACGCGTCGCCGCCGGCCTGTCCGGCCTGGGCGTCTGCCGTACGGTCCGCACCGCCTATGGTCCGGTGCCTGGCGCGCGCGTCGTCTGAGTGTCGATGTCGGCCAGCAGCAGGCTGGTCAGGTGCTCGGCCATCGGCTCGGTGGCGGTGGCCATCAGCTCCGGCACGGTGTCAGGCGAGGTGTGCCGCAGTTGCAGCCAGCCGACGAAGGCGCCGTAGGTGACCAGCGCACGTTGCCGTGCCGCCGGCTCGGGCAGGCCGAGGTCGGCGAAGAGCTGCGTAAGAAAGCGCAGCCGAGCCGTGGTGACGCGGCGCAGGAACGGGGCGACGATTGGGTCGTCGGCGTTGGCGGCGAGCGCCGGCTCGATGCCGTTGCGGTCGCGCCGGCCGAAAAACGCGTTGGCGACGATGTCGTGATAACGCTCGAGCGGCGAGTCGACCTTCTCCAGTCGCTCGATGATTTCGGTGGTCAGCACGCGTTCCCACCACTCCAGCATCGCGACCAACAGAGCCTCGCGGTCGGCGAAATGCCAGTAGAAGCTGCCGCGGGTGATGCCGAGGTCCTTGGCCAGCACGTCGACGCGTACGGCCGCTATGCCACCGCGCGCGACCGCTGTCAGCGCGGCCTGGATCCAGTCGTCCTTGGTCACCTGTTGCTTCGGCACGCTTCCATACACTACTGTACGGAAGTACATACAGTAGTGTATGGAAGCGGGGTTCCATGGAGCGCTATTCCGACGTCCTGTTCGCGCACGACGCCGACGGCGAGCGCGCCCGTCTCGCACTGATGGCCGAGGCGCTCGATCCGCACACTGAGCAGCGGATACGCGCGTTGCGGCCGAAGCCGGGCGGCAGGTTTCTGGAGCTCGGCGCCGGCCTCGGGACGGTGGCCCGCTGGCTCGCGCGCACGTACCCGTCGGCGCAGGTGGTCGCCACCGACGTGAGCACCGCGTTTCTGTCCGAGTGCCGCGAGCCGAACCTGCTGGTCCTGCGGCACGACCTGACCACCGACGGCTTCCGGGCGGCGTCCTTTGACCTCATCCACCTGCGATGGGTCCTCAGCAACCTGAGCGACGGCGCGCGTCACCTGCGGCGGATCGCGTCGTGGCTGGCGCCAGGCGGTGTGCTGCTGGTCGAGGAGGCCAGCGACTTCGCTCTCGCGTCGACGCGCCACGAGGCGTACCGGCGGACCGCGACGGCCTGTCTCGCCGCCGCCCGCCGGCGCTTCGGCGCCGACGGAGCGTGGACGCGTACGTTCCCGGAGCCGCTGGTCGCCGCCGGTCTGCGTGACTGCGGCAGCGACGGCAACTGGCCGGGTTTCACCGGTGGCGAGCCATGGCCGACCTTCTGGCGCGTGTCGTTTCAGCGCGTACTGCCGGACGCGTTGGCGGCCGGTGACATCACCGAGCCGGAGGCGACCGCCGGCCTCGCTGCGCTGGCCGATCCGCGGGTCCACGACCTCGGCATCACCACTGTCGCCGCCTGGGGCCGCGCGGCCACGGCCCACTGACCGCCGACGCGTACCGACGCGCCCCGCCCGCGCCCGCGCCCGCCGACCGACGCGCCCGCCGACCGACGCGCCCGCCGACCGACGCCCGCCGACCGACGCCCGCCGACCGACGCGCAACAGGCGTCGCTCGCCGAGTGACGGCATCTGTCCGTCCCTCGCCGACTGCCGCCCGATGTGCGCTGTTCGGCGTTCAGTGTCGTACGAATGGCGTCTCTCGCCGAGCGCCGCGCAAATGTCGTCGTTCGTTGAGTGCCGCGGAAAGCGCGGCGTTCGCTGACTGCCGCCTGGTGTGCGTCGTTCGGCGTTCAGTGTCGCGCGAATGGCGTCTCTCGCCGAGTGCCGCGCAAATCTCGTCGTTCGTCGAGTATCGAGGAATGTGCGTCGCTCGTTGGCTGCCGCGGAAAGCGCGGCGTTCGCTGACTGCCGCCTGGTGTGCGTCGTTCGGCGTTCAGTGTCGCACGAATGGCGTCTCTCGCCGAGCGCCGCGCAAATCACGTCGTTCGTTGAGTGCCGCGGAAATCACGTCGTTCGTTGAGTGCCGCGGAAAGCGCGGCGCTCGCCGATTGTCGCCCGATGTGCGTCGTTCGGCGCGCAGGGTCGCGCGAATGGCGTCTCTCGGCGAGCGGCGCGCAAATGTCGTCGTTCGTTCACTGCGGCGGAAAGTACGGCGCTCGCGGTGAGTGCCGCGAAAATGGCGGCGTTCGCCGAGGGCCGTAGGGATGTCGTCGTTGCCGAGCGCCACCCAACAGGCGTCGTTCGCCGAGCGACGGCATCTGTCCGTGCCCCGAACACCGCGTGCAAAGGCAGTGATCCCCGTGCCTGTACGGAGGTGCCAGACCAGGCCGGCGGGCTACCGTGAGGCATGCCGCCCAGCCGCCCCGCGTACCGGTCGGCCGTCGCCATCGCCACGCTGTACGCGGCGGTCGTGGCGGTCGGCATCTGGCTGCTCACGTACGCACCGACCGCCGACGCGATCGGCTATGTCGGTGGCGCCGCCGCAATAGGCGCGGTCTCGACGTTCCTCGGCCTGCTCGTCGCGCGGCTCCGGCCGGCGAATCCGGTCGGCGCGTTGCTGTGCTGGATCGGCCTCACGCCGATCGCGGTCGCCGCCGGCGACACATACCTGTCGGTCAGCGCCGCCGGGCGGGTGGCCGAGTGGTCGTGGCTGGTCGCGGCGCTGCAGGGCGACTGGGTCTGGTGGTACGTGCCGGTGGTCCTGCTGGTGCTGTTCCTGCCGGACGGCCGGCTGCCGAGCCGTCGCTGGCGCTGGGGGATCGCCGCGCTGCTCGCCGACGCGCTGGCGATCCAGCTGGTCATCGCGCTCGACCCCGGCTCATATCGGCCGCCGTACGAGAACGGCCAGCCGATGTCCACTGTGGCGGTCGCCGGTGCGGCCGTACTTTTGCCTACGTTGCTGGGTTTCCTCGTCGCCGCGGCGGTGTCGATGGTGCTGCGCTATCGGCGCGCCGACGCCGTACGGCGAGCGCAGCTGAAGTGGTTCGCGCTGGCCGGCGGCTTCCTGCCGGCGACGCTGTTGCTGTGCTGGACCGGATACGCGGTGCTCGGCCGGCCCGACGAGTTCGTGCTGGTTGGCCTCGCCGCGACCTATCTGGCCGTACCGGCCGCGACCACCATCGCGGTGCTCCGGCACGACCTCTACGACGTCGACAAGGCGATCAGCGCGGCGGTCACGTACGGCCTGCTCACCGCCGCGCTGCTGGCGATCTTCAGCGCAGTATCCTTTGCCGGCGGCCTGATTCTCGGCCGTACGTCCGCCGTCGCGGCGGCCGGTGCCACCGCGTTGTGCGCGGTCGCGCTGAGTCCGCTGCGCGCCGGCCTGCAACGGCAGGTCGACCGGCGCCTCTATCCGCTGCGCCGCGCCGCGCTGGCCGCGCTCGACAACCTCCGGCAGGGCACCAACGCCGGCACGGCGCGGCCGGAGCAGCTGGAAGACGTGTTGCGTGTGGCCATGCGCGATCCGTCGCTGCGCGTCGGTTACGTGCTGCCTGGCGAGTCGGAGTTCGTCGATGCCAATGGCGCCGCGATGCCGGAGGTCGACGGCCACGCGCCGATCATGCTCGGCGGCCAGCGGATCGGCCTGCTGGCCGGCGCCGCCTCGCGCGAGCTGCTGCGTGAGATCGCCGCCGCGGCCGCGCTGATCGTCGAGGTCGTGCGGCTGCGCCTGGAACTGGCGAACGCCTTGCGCGCGGTCGAATCCAGTCGCGCGCGGCTGCTGCATGTCGGCTATCAGGAGCGGCGGAGGTTGGAGCGCGACCTGCATGACGGCGCGCAGCAGCGGCTGGTCGCGCTCGGCATGACGCTCCGGTTGGCGCAGCGCCACCTGGACGACGGCAGTGTCGAGGTCGATGGCCTGATCGACGAGGCCGTCGCCGAGCTGGGCACGGCGGTCGCCGAGCTGCGGCAGATCGCGCACGGCCTGCGCCCGAGCAGCCTCGACGATGGTCTCGGTCCAGCGCTCGCCGCGCTGACCCGCAGCAGTCCGGTGGACGTACGCGTCGACCTGCCGCCCGGCGACCTGCCGGACGACGTCGTGACAACCGCCTATTACGTGGCCAGCGAGGCGATCGCCAACGCGGTCAAGCACGCCGCCGCCGACCGGATCGCGCTGTCCGTTGGCCAGGCGGACGGCTGTCTGCGCGTACGCGTGATGGACGACGGCCGCGGCGGTGCGCGCGTCGGCCCGGGATCCGGACTGGTCGGGCTCACCGATCGGGTCGCGGCGGTCGGCGGAAAACTGCTGGTCGACAGCGCACTCGGCGGCGGCACGACGGTGGAGGCGGTGCTGCCGTGCGCATCGTGATCGGCGAGGACTCGGTGCTCTTTCGCGAAGGTCTCGCGCGTCTGCTCGCCGACGCCGGCCATGAGATCGCCGCCAAGGCGCCGGATGCGCCGAGCCTGGTGGAGGCCGTACGCGCGCAGCGGCCGGATCTCGCGATCGTCGACATCCGGATGCCGCCGGACGGCACCGACGACGGCGCTCGCGCGGCGCGGCGGATCCGGAAGGAGTTTCCGCGGCTTGGCATCGTGTTGCTGTCGCAGCACGTCGAGACGCGGCACTCGGTCGAGCTGGTCAGCAGTGGCCGTTTTGGCTATCTGCTCAAGGACCGTGTGCTGGACGTCGATGATTTCCTCGACGCGCTGCGGCGCGTGGCCGGCGGTGGCTCCGCGCTCGATCCGGAGGTGGTGGCGCGGCTGATCGGCCAGAACCCGCTCGACAGCCTGACGCGGCGCGAGCGTGAGGTGCTGGGCCTGATGGCCGAGGGCCGTACGAACGTCGGCATCGCGCGCCGGCTCTGGCTGACCGAGCGGACCGTGGAGACGCACGTGGGCAGCATCCTCACCAAGCTCGGCCTCGCCGCCACCGACGAGGACCACCGCCGCGTACTGGCTGTCCTCGCCTACCTCGACACCGCTTGACGGACGCAGGCGAAGAGGTGCCGGCCGTAGTTGCCGGCGTACGCGCCGACGCCGTCGCTGTCCGGACCGAGGTCGACGATCTCGTCGAAAGTGCCGTGCTCGGCAAGGAAAGCCCTGATCCGCTCGGCGTCCCAGCCGGCGAGGCTGGTGCCGAACCAGTCCTCGTGCTCCTGGCCCATGTCCAGGAACAGCACCGATCCGGTCGCCGCGTCGAGCAGCTTGACCAGCTCCTCGGCACTCACCGAGCCGCGGCCGAGGACGAAATGGTGCAGCAGGCTGAAGCAGGAGACCACGTCCCAGACCCGGCCGCCGCGCAGGAACTCCTCGCACTGTCCACTGTGGACCATGCCGGGCTGGAGCCGGTAGATCGCCGTCCCCAGCGGCACCGCCAGCGGGTCTTTTTCGATGCCTTCCGCGACGAAGCCGACCGCCGACATGCGTTCGACGAACCAGCCATAGCAGCTCGCGACATCGAGGTAGGAGCCGAAAATGCGCCGGGTGTCGAGAAATTTCTGCATCTTGTCCAGCCGGTCGGTGCACTGCCGCACCAGCGTCCAGCTTTTCAGCTCCGGGAAGTCCACCGGCTGATAAAGCTCGGTCGAGCCTTCCAGCCAGCTCATCCGGCGCAGCAGCTCCTGCAGCGGCGTGCTGGTGGACGTACGTTTCACGACAACGGAAACCGCGGTCTCACCCGCCGCGTAGGCGAGCGCGATCCGGTGATGGCCGTCCAGCACCGAATAGCAGTCGGAGTCGCGGATCTTCTCCACCAGGATCGGATCGTCGGTGCCGCTCTGGTTGGCACGCGGCTCGTACCCGCCGGTGGATCGGCGCCGCGCGAGGAAATCGCGCGCGACCTCGACCACCCCGGCCGGCGAGTCGGCCCAGAAAAAGCCGCCGGTGGCGCGCAGGCAGGCCAACCCGAGCTGGCCATAGCGGCTCGCCAGGATGTCGTCGTCGGTGACGGCGCCGGCCTGCAACAAGGCGACATGCGGACCGTCGGCGACGCGCGTCGACGGCCAGAGCGGATTGCCAGTGACACGCGCGAAATCGGTCGCGCTGAGGCCGCCTTGCGCTCCGAGCAACAGTTTGTCGATCGACACGCGCGCGGGTTGCGCCGGCCGAAGGAAGGTGCGCGACAGCCGCAGCCGGATCGGCTCCGGCACGTTACGGCGAGCGGCGCTGGTGGCACGGTCGGCGAGCGCCAACGCGGTCGTACGGCTGCGAAGTGCGACCTTGCGGCCGCGGAACTTGGCGGCGTTGAGCGCGCGGCGGGGGAGTGACTTCATGAGTAGTTTTCCTTCAGCGTGGCGGTGCGGGTGATCAGCGGACGCAGCCGGCGCGGCAGCATGCTGGCAAAGGAGTCCAGGGCGAGCAGGTCCGGCCGGCTCAGCAGCGCGGCGGCGTAGCCGGCGGAGCAGACCGCCACCAACACGGTCGCCGACCACCATTGCAGGCCAAAGAAAAACCGCAGCGCGAGCGGCGGCAGGCCGAAGCAGACGACGGTCAGGCCGGCGACCCACCAGACCGCCTTGGTGAACGGCGTCATGTGCAGCTGGCCGCGCACCTGCGCGAGCGGCAGCACGTTGCGAACGACGATCGCGGCGGCCCAGCCGATCGCCGCGCCGGTCATCCCGAGCGAGGGGATCAGCAATACGTCCAAAACCAGGTCGACGACCAGCGCAGCGGCGTTGTTGAACAGGCTGCGTTTGCTGCCGCCGGCCATCAGCAGGACGGTGTCGACCGGACCGCAGACCGCCGACACGACCGTTGCCAGCGCGAGCAGGACGACCACCAACTCACCGGAGTGGTAGTGATCGCCGAAGATCGACAGCAGCAGCGGCGCGAGGCCGACGCTGACCAGATAGAGCGGCCAGCTGACCGCCATCGTCCATGCCGTGGTCACCTGGAAAACCCGTTCCGCGCCGCGATGGTCGTGGCGCGCCAACAGTTTCGACAGGTGCGGCGCGAGGACGTTCTGCACGGCCAGGGCGACCAGCTGGCCGAGCACCAGGAACCGCGTGGCCGCCGTGTAGACCGCTGCCTCGGTCGGCGACCGCAGCACAGCGACCAGCACGATGTCGGCCCGCTGCAACAGAATCTGGCAGATCCGCGCGACCGCTCGCGGCAGCGTGTACGACCAGTATTCGCGCGTCACCGCGGCAGTGCCGATCGGACTCGGCCGCCGGTCAACGTCCGCAGCCCGTACCAACCGCAGCAGCCACCACGCGCCGACGACCAGTCCGACGCCGTACGGAATGGCCCAGGCGATCGACAGCCAGGCCATCGGCGCGCCGGCCAGGACGGCGATCGCCACTGTCAGCACCTGCAAAACGCTGCGCCCGACGCGTTCGACCAGGGCGGACGGTCGCATCGAGCCATAGCCGCGGGTCGCCGCGATCACCGTGTCGTAGACGCCGGCGATCGGTACGAACACCGCCAATGCCAGCAGGCCGACGGTCACCTGCCGGTGGTCGGTCGCGCCGCCGACCAGCGGCGCGAGCGCCGGACCGGCAATCAACATCGCGATGCCGCAGAGGATGCCGGCCACCAGCACCGACCGCAGGCAGACGCGCAGGCAGGTGCGCGCCGCGGTCGTACGCCTTTCCACCAAATAATGCGGAAGCCAGCGCGCCAGCGACACGTCCGACCCCAGCTCGGCGACCGCGATCGCGACCAGGAACACCGACGTGGACGCGAAAAAGCTGCCGGCGACCTCGGTCGGCACGCGGTTGGTGACGACCGCGACGACCGCGAAGGTCGCCACCGCTGACACCCCGGCGCCGATCAGGTTGGCCGTGCCGCCGCGCGCGATCGCGTCGAGGCTGCCGGCCGGCGAGGCGGCCAGCGTGGGGACGCGAGCGGCGGTCACGGTCGTCCGGCCGCCGTCCGCTCGGCCTGCTTTGGCCGCGGCGACGGCCGCTCCGCCGCCGCCACGTCGACGCGATCGGATTCCGATTGCGCCGGCGAAATCGATTGCTCCTGCTCGGATTCAGCCGCGGGGTGACAATCGGACACCGCCTCGCCGGCGGTCAGGAAGACGCCGAGTACGCTGCCGCCGCACCGCTCCAGCTCGTCGGCCGTCGCGCGCAGGTCGCGTACGCGCGTCTGCCCGGCGGTCGCGCAGAGAATGGCCGCCGACGACGAGCTGGCGAGCGCGAGACTGTCCGTGGCCGACGCGGAAAGTACGACATAGTCGGCATGTTGCGCCAGCAGAGCCAGCTGCGCCGACCAGCGGTCCGACTGGAAGCGGTCGGCCGCCGCATCCGGATCGGCGCCACTGGCCAGAAAAGCCAGCCGGGGCCGCGGCCGGCGCAGCAGCTTGACCGCCTCGCGCTTGCGCACCAGCACCTCGGACAGCCCCGGAATCGCCGGCTCGTCGAGCGCCTCGGTCAACGCGCCGCGCGCGGCGTCGATCAGGATCACCGAGTTGTCGGCCTTGGCAAACGAAATCGCCAGCCGTGCCGCGGCCACCGCCGCGTCGACGACGAGCAGCGTCGCCGGGGCCGTCGCGCCAACCGACACCATGACTCGCCGGGAGCGGTCGGCATCGGTGGTCGGTGCGTCCACAGTGGACAGTGGCGCGGCGTCGCCGAGCGCCGTGAAGCCGGCGCGAGAAAGATCGGCCGGGACATACACGCGGTCGTCGGAAAAGGCCAGCCAACCAGCCAGAAAGGCGGCGGCGAGCAGGCCGAGCAACAGGCCGGCGAGCAGATAGACCGGCAGGCCGAGGCCGCCGGTCGCGTCCGCGGCCGGCGTGATGACCTGGCCGGGCTCGGGCTGGCTGGTCCGCAGGTCGCTGATCGTCGCCTGCACTTTTGCCAGCTGCGAGGCGTAGACGGTGAGCTGCTGCGTCAGCACCTGGCCGCGCGGGCTGGTGGCGCTGGTGTTGGCCAGGTCCGCTCCGGTCGACGTCATCGCGGCACGGATTTTGTTGGCCTCAGCGGTGTAGAGCGCCAGTTGCGAAGCGGCGTTGGCGTCGGCGCGTTGTGCGCGCGTGGCCAAATAGGCCTTCGCGAAAGCGTTGGCGCCGGCGACCGCGGCCGGAGTCGTACGCGCGGCGAAGCTGATCTCCAACACCTGTGTGTTGCTCGGTGTGTCGACCGAGACTTTCGCCGCCAGCGCTGGAAAGTCCTCGTCGGTGCCGATCGTACGCTTCGCGATCGCCACCACCGCGTCGCTGGTCACCAGCTGACTTTCGGTCTGCAGGTTGGTCAGGTTCTGGCCCCGCGACCCGGTCGAGTACGGGTTGCCGTCCAAGGGATTGATCAGCACGCTGGCGGTCGCGACGCGGCTCGCCGGCCGCACGACACCGACAACGGCCACACCTCCGGCCACCACCACGAAAACCAGCACCAGCGGCAGCCAGCTGCGCCGCAGCCGCGGCCAGATCCAGCCGATTCCACGCCGTTGCTCGGTCACGTCAGATCCCCCGGCCGGCGTTGTGGGCGAGGTGCAGGACGGTGGCCGCCGAGATCAGCCGCGCACTGACCAGGATGGCCAGATACGAGCGCCGCTCGGCCGGATGCAGCCGCAACGACCGCCAGGCCCACCGCCGCGCGTCCGAGCGGCGACCCAGCGCCGCGTACGCGAACGCCTTCTGGCCATAAATCCGGGAAAGTCCGCGCGAGCTGTTGCGCAGCGCCGGATGTTTCGCCACGCAATAGTCCAAAGCGTCGATGATCATCTGCCAGCGCTCGGCGAAATACGAGCCACGGTGCCACAAAACCTCGACCAGCGGCTCCGGCACGACACCGACCGAGGCGTACGACACCGCACGCAGCATCCAGTCGTAATCCTCCGCATAACTGCCGGGCAACTTCTCATCGACCTCGCCGATCAGGGTGAATGCCTGGCGAGTGACCAAAACCGTCGACGGATGCGCCTCCATGACCCGGCGCCTGGCCAGCTCGTCGACGGTCAGGTCGGCCGGCCGCGGCACGCGTAGGTGCGTGCGGTCGCCGTAGTTGATCTCGATGCCGCACACCACCAGGTCGCGGTTTTCCGCACGTAACAAGCCAACCTGCTTGGCGAGCTTGTCCGGCCACCAGCTGTCGTCGTCATCGCAGAAGGCCAGCAACGAGCCGGAACTCGCCGCGACACCGGCATTACGCGCGCCGGCCAGGCCTGGCGTGCGATCGTTGCCGATGACGACCAGCGACCGGTCGGGTCCGAGCGGCACCAGCTCCTCGCGCAGCTGATGGTCCGGTTCGCAGCGGTCGAAGACGACCACACACTCGACCTCGCCGCGATAGTCCTGCGCGAGGATCGACCGTACGGCCGCGCGCAACAGCTCCGGCCGCTTGTGCGTCGCGACGACCACGCTGACTTTCTCGGTCATGCCTTGCCTTTCGCCAATGTGTGTGTGCGGCGCGCGAACCAGAGACCGGCGAGCGCGCCGAGCACGGCGCCGGAGACCAGTGGCACGGGACGGTTGGCGGTGCCTTCCGCGGCGACCGACGGCGTACGCAGCGCGTCGCCGGCATAGACGCCGAGGTTGGCGCTGTTGACCATCGCCGTCTGCAACTCGCCGATCCGCCGATAGAGCTGCTGCCGCGCGGCCTTGCCGGCAGCGTTTTTCGGTGTATCACCCAACTCCGCGACCAGGCGGTCGACGTTGCCGGACAGTGCCGCGACCGCGGCGGACCGCCGTGCCAACAGAAAGTCGGTGCGCGCCGTCAGATATCCCTTCACGGCGGCCGAAACTCCGGCCACCGCCTGGGCCGCCGAGCCGGACCGATAGCCGATCGTCAGCACCTTCGTCCCTGGCACGGCGCCGAGATCGAGATGCGCCAGCGGATCGCCGTCACCGGTGGCGCGGGAAATCTCGGCGAGTACGTCCTCACTGGTCACCCGCCGGGCCTCGGTGTCCACGGTGATCCACTTCGCGGTGCCCTGGCCCGGCGCGACGACCGCCACCGGCTGGTCGGCGACCAGGATCGGCACGGTCGCGCGAAAACTCGCCGGCTGGCCGAGCAACACCGCCACGCCGGCGAGCAGGCCGATCAGCGCGCAGCCGCCGATGGCGGCCCAACCCCGGCGTGGGATCCGGAGATAGGCGGCCAAAACCAGGTCCGTCATCGCCGCCAGCTCGGGATGTCGCCGAGAAACTCGACCAGTTCCTGGTCCGCGGCCTCGAAACCGTCGAGCAGTCGTTGCCGCAAAGCCGGCTCCAACGCCGAGCCGGGCCTGGCGTTCAGCCGCGGATACTCCTCTGGCGTCCACACCGGCAGGCCGAGCCATTCCTGCAGCCGGACGAACTCCTTTTCCGGCTCGGCGAAGAAAGCGTCCGCGTCGATGGTCAGCAACCGGTCGCCGACCACCTCGCGCAGCCGCCGCAGCTGCGGTGCGTAGAGGCTGCGCCGCGCGTACGCGTGATGGCGGTGGCTGTGGCTGCGATAGCGCGGATCCGCGCGGATCCGTTGCTCCTCACCGAGCAGCCGCTCGTCCTCCAGCGCCAACGCGCGTACGAAGTCGGTCTCGGTCTCGAATCCACGCGCCAGCTCGTGCCGGAAGGCCGAATACGCGCGCTCGACCGGATCGCGCACCAGCGCGACCAGCCGTACGTCTGGCAGATCGTGGCCGATCCGAGCCGCCGCGAGCGGATGAAACAGGTAGTAGCCGGACGACTCGAAGGTGACTTTCCCCGTACGCACCGGAAAGTGGCCGCGATACCAGGACGGTCCGCGGTCGTAGTTCACGTCGAAATAGCTGGTGCCCTTGAGAAACAGCGGCGCGGCGACGGCCGGGTGGGCGGACAGCAGCTTGTGCATGCTGGTGGTGCCGGCGCGCTGCGCGCCGACCACCAGAAAGCTTGGCAACATACGGAAAGTCGGCGTCAACCGGCCGACCGTACGGACCGCTCCGATGACCGGTTTGCGCACCGAGCTGGCGATCATCGCACCTGTCCTTCCGGCACGCGGTCGACGCGTGCGCCGAGCATCCGCAGCATCAGCTGTGCCTGCGCGCGCAGCGGCGCGCCCGTCGCCGGCTCCGACGCGTGCAGATATCGCGCCGCGACGGTCGCCGTGTAGAGCGTGCCGATCAGCTCGCCATACGGCCCGATTCGTTGTCCCGCCTGCGAAACCGCGTGGTCGACGACGGCCTCGGCGATGCCGTGCCGGCGCGCCGCGGACTGGACGAGAAAGTGCACGAGGTCGAAGCCGACCGGCACCCCGGTGTCGAAGCGTTCCCAGTCCCACAGGCCGACCTGCTGGCCGCGCGCCGACATGTTCCACGGCGTCCAGTCGCCGTGCCATCCGCCCAGCCGCAACGAGACGTCGCCGGCACGCGCTTCGATCGCGTCGACCGCCGATCCGAGCCGCCGCGCGTTTTCCCCGTCCGCCAACAGATCCGCCGTCGTACGCAGCCGCGACAGCAGCGGGCAGTCGGCGATTTTCCTTGTGCCGCTGTCGAAACCCGCGGCCAGCTCGGCCATCGCCGCGGTCGGCGGGCCGCCGGCCCGGCGCAACCGCGGCCGGCTGGTCGCCGGCACCGGTGAGATCACCAGCAGCCGCAGATCGCGCCACCATCCATTGTGGACGACCGTCGGCGTACGCAGCCGCTGCCAGCACCGGCCGTTGACCTCCCGCAACGCCACAGCCTCGCGCTCGACCAGCTGGCGCGACACCGGTCCGTCGCCGACCTTGACGAACGCGACCGTGCGGCCGGCGCGGTCGAAGACCTGCAGCACCGGCTTCTGGTTGGCGCGCAGCGCGCCGACGCCGATGCCGACCAGCACCGGCATGCCGAGCAGGTCCGACAGGTGCGTCTCGATCGACTCCGGATGACCGGTCGCGGTGATCCGCAGCCGGTCGGCGAGCAGCCGGCCGGAGCCCGGCAGCCGCAGCGCCAGGCCGGCGACGAGCCTGGTCAGGTGCTCGGCGCGGCTGAGCCCGGCGCTGAACCGGCGGACCGCGCCGGACGCGGCGCGCGGGAGGTCCGCTGGTACGAGCATGCGCGGCTCGCGCGCGTTGGGGACGAAGGCCAGCTCGCGTACGACCGAGGTCGCCGGCTCCCGCCGCGCGCACTGTTCAACGCGCGCGGGGGCCGGCCAGAGCCGTTCGGCGACCTGTGTGAGATCCACGGCTGGCCGGTGCCGGACCACGAGGTCGGTGCTGTCGATCCCACTCACCTCCTCGCGCGTTCTGCGATAGCTCGCGACGATAGCTCAGCAATTGCCATGTTTTGCGATATTTTGCCGTGTCCGGTTTCCGCCCCGCGCCCGGCCCGCCAGGCAAGCCCCAGCGCGAGCATCAGCGTGAAGACCGGTGGCCCGAGCACGTCGTAGACGAACATCTCGATGCCGAAGAAGAGCAGCAGCGCGAGCGCGACGACCGCCATCGGGTCTCGGCAGCGATACGCGTAGAAGCCCCTGACCAGCAGAAATGCCAGGAAGAAGGCGGTGCCGACCAGACCCTGCGAAAACAGCAACAGCCACAGGTGGCCCTGGGTGCCCAGCGGCGGCACCGCGCAGGCCGGACAGTCCGGTGTGCCCGAGCCGGCGATCGAGAAGAAGTTGCCCTGTACGTCGCGCGTGTTGCCGAAGCCGACCAGCGGCGAGCCGCGCATCATCGAATCGACGGTGGCGACGGCGAGCGCGGAACGCCGGTTGTTGCTGTGTGGATGCTGCAGCCGCTCGTTGATCACCTCGCCGAGCGGCGACACGACGATCGCCAGCACGATCACCAGCACCGCGCCCGCCGCCGCGCCGACGATCCACGTGCGGCCGGCGCGCGCGAGCTGGAAGATGCCGTAGGCGGCGCCGACGCCGAGCGCGATCCACAGGCCCCGGTTGAGCGAGTAGACGACCGGCACCGCCGCCGCGGCGAGTACGAACGGCGCGACGTACCGCCGCCAGCCGCAGTCCCTCCGGCACCACGAGAACAGGAAGAACGGCAGGAAGAACGACAGGTTGGCGCCCCAGGAGTTGACGTACGTGAACGGCGCTTTCGGCCGCGGCTCGACGTATCCGAGGACCGACTGCACCTCGGCGGTCGCCGGATGCACGATCACGTGCATGAACTCCTTGCCGGTCACCGAATGCGGCAGCAGCATCTCCACCGGCGACCGGAAATCCAGCCATGGCGCGAAAACGCCGAGCAGGCCGCCGATCGTCGTGACGAGGAACATGTAGCCGAGCAGCCGCGACATCCGCAGGTCGCTGACCGTCGACGTGCCGATGTAGAGCAGCGCGACGGTGACGGCGGCATACCAGAGCAGCCGATATCCGTACGTCAGCGGCGATCCCGCCTCCGGTACGGCGCCGGGCGCGTGCGCCGGCAGCAGTGCGGCGCTCACCAGCACCATCGCGAGGAACAGCAACCACCAGCCGAAGCCGCGCGGCGTACGCCAGTCACGCCGCCGGACGAGCGCGACGGCGAGCGGCACCGCGGCCGCCAGGAACACGAACTCGCCGATCCCGAGGACCCACCAGAGCGGATAGCCGAGGAAGGCCACCGACAGTGGCCAGCCCTCGGGAAGTCGCGGTTTCGTACGCATCGGCTGCAGAGCGTACGCGAGGCGGCGGGTCGCTCCGCGTAGTGTGCACGACCCTCAGTATTCTGCCTGCAACGAAGCGTCGATAACATTTGCCGTCAAGGCGGATAACTCGGACGCCGGATCGAGAGGTGCTCATGGTCGAGCGGTTGCACAGCGTATCCGGCCGCCGCGTGTCGCGGATCCTCGCCGGCGTGGTCGTCACTGTGTGTGCCGTCACGCTGAGCCCGCCGAGCGCCACCGCGCAGGCCCGGCAGAGCCAGCTGGTCAGCGCGCGCCCGGCCGGCTGGACGCCGAACGTGCTCGACGGCCAGGTCGACTCGGTCGCGCAGGTCGGCGACGTGATCGTGCTCGGTGGCACGTTCACCCGCGCGCAGAACGTCGGTGGCTCGGCGACCGGGCGCGCGCGGCTGCTCGCTTTCAACGCGACCACCGGCAAACTCACCGGCTTCAACCCGGGTGTCGACGGCCAGGTCACCAAGGTGCTGTCGGCCGGCGACGGCCGGACGGTGTATGTCGGCGGCTCGTTCCGGACCGTACGCGGCGTGTCGCGGCCGGGCCTGGCCCGCGTACGCGTCAGCGACGGCGCGGTGATCAGCGGTTTCGCGCCGCGGCTGGACGGTCCGGTGACCGACCTGCGGATGTCCGGCGGCCGGCTCTGGGTGGCCGGCGCGTTCACGCACGTCGGCGGTGCGGTGCAGCCGGCGCTCGCGACGGTGAGCGCGAGCAGCGGCGCGTACGACCCGTTCATGCGGCTGCGGTTCGCCGAGCCGCAGGACGGCGCGCCGCTGCAGGTCAGCAAGATGGACGTGAGCCCGGCCGGGAAACTGGTCGCGATCGGCAGCTTCAACCAGGTCGGCGGATACGCGCGACCGCAGATCGCGATGCTGACCACCGGCGGAGGTGCCGCCGCGGTCGACTGGTGGCAGACCGACTTCTACAACGAGGCGTGCGACGAGGAATTCCCGTCGATCATGCGCAACGTCGGGTTTTCGCCGGACGGCGGCTATTTCGTGGTCGTCACGACCGGCGGACCGCGCGGTCCCGGCACGCCGTGCGACGAGTCGGCGCGCTGGGAGACCGGTGCGCGCGGTGCCGGGCTGTGGCCGACCTGGGTCGACTACACCGGCGGCGACACGGCGTACTCGGTCGCGATCACCGGCACCGCGGTCTACGTCGGTGGCCATTTTCGCTGGGAAAACAACCCCAACGGCAACAACGCGCAGGCCGAGGGTGCCGTCTCGCGGCCCGGCATCGCCGCGCTCGACCCGGTCAACGGCCTGCCGTTTTCCTGGAACCCGACCAGAAACCCGCTCGGCGTCGGCGTGCTGGACCTGCTGGCCACACCGTCCGGGCTGTGGGTCGCCAGCGACACGGACCGGATCGCCAACCAGTATCACGCGCGGATCGCGTTCATGCCGTTGAGCGGTGGCACCGGCGTACGGTCGACGGCCGCGCCAGGACTGCCGGCGAAGGTCTACAAACAGGTCGGCACTTCCAGCACTGTCAACGATTTCAACGGCAGTCGGGTGACCGCGACGAGCGGCGGATCCGGTGGCGGCATCAACTGGTCGACCGTACGCGGCGCGTTCATGCTGAACGGCACTGTCTACTATGGACAGTCCAACGGACAGCTGATCCGCCGGCCGTTCCGCGGCGGTGCGTACGGCAGCGCGGTCGCGGTCACCGGTGCCGACCGGGTGGTCGCCGACTCCGACTGGCACGACCAGATCCAGTCGATCACGTCGATGTTTTTCGACCGTGGCCGGCTCTACTACACCCTCGCCGGGCAGAGCGGCCTGTATTTCCGTTACTTCACCCAGCAAAGTGACGTGGTCGGCGCGCAGCAGTTCACCTCAGCCCGCAACTCCGCCTTCGCGCAGGTGAAATCCGGTTTCTACGCCGGCGGCAAATACTGCTATTCGGTGGCGACCGACGGCAACCTGCGGTGTTTTTCCTTCGCGTACGGCGGGGTTTCCGGCAGCCCGACGGTGGTCTCCGGTCCGGGTGTGGACCGCCGCGACTGGCGCTCCGGCGCGATGTTCGCTTTCCAGGCGTGACGCGATGACCATCCCGTCGGCACGAGTCACGACGGCCCCCGAACGGCCGGCGACCGTACGCGTCGGACCGTTCGACGTCGTCGACCTGCCGCGGCCGCTGCTCGCCGACCACATCGCGCGTTCGGTCGTACGCGTCGGCGGCACCAGGCCGTTTTTGGCTTTCGCGCTGCACGTCGGCGGCCTCAACCACCGGCACGACGCGGATTTCGTCGCCGCCATGGCGAAAGCCGACGTGGTCTATGCCGACGGCGCGTCGGTCGTCGGGCTGGCCAAGCTCGCCGGTGCCAAGGTCATCGGCCGGTCGGTGACCACCGACCTCGGCTGGGATGTGTTGCAGGGGCTGGCAAAGCTGCGCGGCCGGCGGCTGCGGCTGGCGCTGGTCGGCGGTCCGATCGGGCTGGCCGGCGAGGCCGGCGAGGTGCTGGCCGGCCGGCTCGGCGGCCAGGTGGTGTTGGCCGAGCACGGTTTCCAGCCGGACTGGGCCCCGGTGGTCAACCGGCTGCGCGCGACCCGGCCGGACGCGATCGTCGTCGGCCTGGGCGCGCCGGCCGAGATGCTGTGGGTTGCCGGCTGGCTCGACCGGTTGCCGCCGGCGCTCGTCCTCACCTGCGGTGGCTGGTTTGGCTTCCTGGTCGGCAACGAGCGCCGCGCCCCGGAGTGGATGCGCGCCGCCGGCATGGAGTGGGTCGCGCGGTTCGTCCAGGCGCCGGGCCGGCTCGGTCCGCGATACGCGCGCGGAGCGCTGTCGACGGCCGCGCTCGCTCCGTCGTGCCTGCGCGCACGCCGCTCACTGGCTGGGTGATTCAAACCGTACGCCACGAATGCGTATTCATGTATCCGAATTCTGTTCAGAAATCAGAATCTCTTCGCTCCAGCATCTTGTCTTCAGGTCTGTGTCATGTGACCGTTGGCACAGCCTCACCAGCGGCGGCGGCGACAGGTGCCCATCGCTGACCGTCCGTGACGGCGACGGCACAACCTGCGGACCAAGTGAAGGCGGACTGGACGTGCAACAAGCGACGGCTGCGCCGACCCGGCGCACTTTCAGCAGCACCTGGTTGTACTACTTCTTCGGCGCTCTGGGCGGCATCCTGTTCGGATACGACCTCGGTGTCATCTCCGGCGTCCTGTTGTTCATCAAGAAAACCTGGAGCATGGGCGCGGTCGAGCAGGGCGTCGTCGGCGGCTGCCTGGCGGCCGGCGCTGTCGTCGGCGCGGCCTTTGCCGGCAAGATGACCGACCGGCTCGGCCGCCGCCGTACCATCATGGTCGCCGCGGCGATCTTCACCGTCGGCACGCTGGGCTGCACGTTCGCGCCGGAGGTGTGGACGCTGGTCGTCTCGCGGACGATCGTCGGCCTCGCGGTCGGCTGCTCGTCGGCGACCGTGCCGACCTACCTGTCCGAGCTCGCACCGGCTCGGATCCGCGGCGCGCTGTCGACGCTCAACCAGCTGATGATCGTCTCCGGCATCCTGCTCGCGTACATCGTCGACTGGGCCCTCACCCCGTCGGCCAACTGGCGCGCGATGTTCGCCGCCGCGCTCGTACCGGCGCTGGTGCTGCTCTTTGGCATGATCGGCATGCCGGAAACGCCGCGCTGGCTGCTCAAAGCCGGCCGCGACGACGAGGCACGAGCGGTGCTGGTGAGTACGAACCGGGGCGGCGACATCGAGTCGGAGCTGGCCAGCATCCGCGAGGTCATCCGGCTCGACGCGGCGCAGCAGGGCCGGCTGCGCGACCTGGCCGCCAAATGGGCCAAGCCGGCGCTGATCGTGGCGCTGCTGCTGGCCGTCGGTCAGCAACTGTCCGGCGTCAACGCGATCAACCTGTACGCGCCGACGATGTTCACCAACCTCGGCTTCGGCAACTCCACCTCGCTGCTGGCCGCCGTCGTACTCGGCGCCGTGAAGGTCGCCTTCACCGCGTGGGTCATCTTCGTGGTGGACCGCTGGGGCCGCAAACCCTTGCTGCTGCTCGGAAGTGTGTGCATGGCGCTGACGCTCGCGCTGCTCGGCGTGGCCGTACTGACCATCCACAACCAGACCGTCGTCGGCGTGACCACGCTCGTACTGCTGATCGTCTACCTGGCCGGCTACGAGCTCGGCTGGGGTGCGGTCGTGTGGGTCATGATGGCCGAGGTGTTCCCGCTGAAGGTGCGCGGCATCGGCATGGGCGTCAGCAGCGTGGCGCTGTGGGCCGCGACGTTTGCCATCACGTTCATCTTCCCGGTGATGAACACCGGCATCGGGCTGGCCAACTCGGCGTTCGTTTTCGCCGCCATCAGCGTCATTTTGTTCTTCCTGGTGCGCTGGCTCGTACCGGAGACCAAGGGCCGCAGCCTGGAGGAGATCGAGCTCGACCTGCGTGCGCGTACCGGTGGCGCCAAGGCATAGCTCGAAAAAGCGAGTGGCAGGCACCCGGTTTCGCGAACTCGACGTTTTGGTGGTCGACACGCCGTAACTGACCACCAAAACGTCAAGTTCGCGGGTGCGGTTTGGGTGTGCCGAGACCCGGTGGACCTGGCCTCAAACGGGTCAGTCCTGCGGATGCCAGTCGGTGTTGGCGCCGCACACGATGACACACGAAAACTCGGTCGTACGCGCGTCGCGCCAGGCCGCGAACGGTGCCGCGGCGGCCGGCTCGGCGGCGATCCTCGCTTCCTCCCACAGGAAGTCACGCGCTTCGAGCATTTCCTTGTCACTGACCAAGACGGACGAGGTCCGGTCGTTGTTCAGGATGGCGAAAGGCAACTCGCCGGCACGTGTCGCACCAAGCGCCGACGAGGCGACCGAGTCGACCGGCGAATCGACCGGTTTTCCCGCTGCCAGCGCGCGAAAAAGTGCGCAGCAGTTCTCTGGCTCGACGGCCACCGTGCGACGGTCACCGATCGCCAGGGAGGTCCCAGCGGCGAGTCCACCGCCGCCGACGGCGACGTAAAACGCTTCCACCTCGGGAAAATCGGCGATCACCTCGAGGGCGGAGGTGCCTTGGCCGGGCACGACGGTCGGATCGTCGTACGCGTGCACGTAATGTCCTGGCTCCGCGACAGCGGCTGCGGCCGCCTCGGCGTAGGTCGTGCCGTGTCGTACGAGTCGCGCGCCGGCGGCCTCGATCCGCCGCGCCTTGGCGAAAGGCACGGTTTCTGGCACGAAAACGGTCGCGGGGATGCCGAGGATCGCCGCGGCCGTCGCGACAGCGAGTCCGTGGTTGCCGCCGGAGGCGGTCACCACCGAATCCGGACGCGCCATCAGCAGGGCGTTCAGCGCGCCGCGCAGCTTGAAGGATCCGCTTCGCTGCAGATATTCCAGTTTCAGCAGCAACGGCCGGCCGTCGACCTCGATGCGGATGGCCGGCGTACGCCGGGCGTATGGCGCGATCCGGTCCGCGGCGGCGGCCACGTCGGCTGGCGTGAGCGATGTCATGACCCCACCATGGCCGACGCGAGCCTTAACCGCCAGCTACGGTTTCTGGATGGCCATTAGCAGCACTTAATGCGGTAACATCGGTGCTGGATCGACTGGACGTGGCTAGGGTTCCGCCGGCTTCGCGGAGTCGGGACTGGTCCGAGCGCCACGACCCGCCGGAGACGGTGGGCATCTGAAGGGGCAAAAGCCTGGTAGGGCGACGTCGGTGCGCTGTCGCGTGCCTGACTATCGCTCGAGGTGTCCATGTTTTTGGCTCACGTACGGTCCCTCCGCCTCGTCCTCGCCGATCCGCGCGTACGCCAGGTCGCCGCGAGCTCACTGGTCGCTCGGCTGCCCAAAGGCATGCTGCCGCTGGCGACCGTGTTGCTTCTGCACCAGGTCACCGGTTCGTACGCGCTCGCCGGCCTGGCGGCGGCCCTGCTGGCGATCGGGGACGCGGCGACCACGCCGCTGCAGGGACGTTTGATCGACCGCTATGGCCTCAAGCGCGTGTTGCCGCCGATCGCCGCGCTGCACGTCGTTGCCGTCGTCAGCCTGATTTTCCTGACCGCCTGGCCGCTCGCATTGGCGGTGAGCGCCGCGGCCGCCGGCATCGGAATGCCGCCGGTTTCCGGCAGTGTCAAAGCGGTCTGGCCGCGGCTGGTCGACCGGCAGCGACTGCCGGCCGCGTACGTGCTGGAATCGTTGCTGCAGCAGGTGTTGTTTCTCGCCGGTCCGCTGTTGGTCACGCTGGTCGTCGTCGCCGCCAGTCCGCTCGTCGCGCTGCTGTCGGCGGCGTTTTTGGTGCTCGCCGGCACCATCTGGTTTGTCGTGGCGGCGCCGGAGCCGGTCGCCGGCGGCCGGTCTCGCCAGGCAGGAGTGCTGTGGTTGCCGGCGGTGCGCGTGCTCACCGCCAGCGCTTTCCTGCAGGGGATGGCTTTCGGCGCCGAGCCGGTCGGGTTGTCGGCTTTCGCCGGCGCGGCCGGTGCGGTGCAGCTGGCCGGCGTTGTCCAGGCGATGCTGACTTTCGGTGGCATCCTTGGTACGTTCGCGCCGCTGGGTGCCGACGGTGAGCGCACGTACGTGCGGATGCTGTCATGGTTTTCGGTGGCATTGACGCCGGTCGCGTTTTTCGCTGTTTATCCGGCAAACGTTACGTTGTTCGCGACCGGGGTCGTCCTGGTCGGCGCCGGCCTGTTTCTCACGCCGATCGCCGCGGCGAGCTACCTGCTGGTCGGAAAGGCGACACCGGGTGCGGAGGCGTTCGCCTGGCTGTCGACCGGACTCGCCGCCGGCAGCGCGACCGGCTCGGCTGTGGCGGGCCTGCTCGCCGACCGTTTCGGTGCCGTGGTCACACTGGCGCTGATGCCGGTCGCGGTGGCGCTGGCCGCGTTCATCGCGCATCGTATGTTCGCAAAAAGGAGTCGTTGATGCTCGAAGTCGCCAGACTGCGCGTACTCGTGGAAATCGCCCACGCCGGCTCGATCGCGGCGGCGGCGCAACGGATGTCGTTCACGCCGTCCGCGCTTTCGCAGCAGCTGTCCAAACTTGAGCGCGAGGTCGGCGTGACGTTGGTCGACCGGTTGCCGACCGGCGTACGGTTGACCAGCGCCGGCGCTCTGCTCGTACGCCATGGTGAGCGGGTGATCGGCGAGTTGCGCGATGCCGAGGCGGCACTGGCCGCCGCGTCGGCGCCGCAGCGGCTGGCGATCGGCACGTTTGCCACCGCGGGCAAGACAATCGTGCCGCGAGCGCTGGCCGCGCTGCGCCGCCGCCATCCGACCGCCAATCTCTCGTTGCTCGACGTCGAACCGCCAGCCGGCTATGGCCTGGTGACCGCACGCGACCTGGATGTCCTTATCACGCACCAATATCCCGGTGTGGCGATGCCGGAGGCCACCGGCCTGCACCGCCAGTTGCTGCTGTCCGATCCGCTGAAACTCGTGCTGCCCAGAGACCATCCGCGGGCCGCGTGCCGCAACCGGATGGCCGATCTTTCCGGTGAGCAGTGGATTTGCGGCGCGCGTGGTGTGGCTAACCGAGCCTGCCTCGAGTCGTTGACCAACGGGTTCCAGCCGCATGTCGCGTACGAGACGGCCGATTATGAGGTGACACTGGCCTTGGTGGCGGCTGGCCTCGGCATCGCGCTCGTGCCAGCCAGCCTGCTCGACGGCCGCGTCGACCGGAAGATCTGCGTCGGTCGGCTCACCGGCATCAAACCGGCCTGGCAGATCCACGTCGTCCACCGAAAGCGGCCGACGCCGCTGGTCGCCGACTTTCTCTCACTGCTCGCTTAGCAGTTTTTCGATCTCCGCCACCGGATACGGCGTGGTGCGGCTTTCGTTGATCAGCGTGTCGAAGAACTCGGTCATCAACAGCGTGAGCGCCGATCCTCCGTGTTCGCGCAGGAAAGCGAGATGATCGCGCCAGGCGATGTCGTGCTTTTTGTAGATCTGCCAGCGATCGACATAGCTGAGGACGTACGCGTGGTCGTACGTGCGATGAGTCTGGAAGAACTCGCGCTCGGCCGGCGACAGCTCGAAACGCGTGCTGGTCGCCAGGCCGAAGTCGGCGAAGTAGATCCGCTCGCCGTCGGTCAGCAGATTGCCGAAATGCGGGTCGAAGTGCAGCAGCTCGTGAGAGTTCATGAACGCCACGCCGTCCAGCAGCTGTCGTTTCGGTGCGTCGTCGCAGGACTCCAGCGACTGAGGAATGTATTCGCAGAACAACACGGCGACCGCCGACGAGTCGTGCAAAGCGAGCAACCGCCGTCGTACGGCCTGCGAACCACCCCAATAGGCGACGACCTTCTCCACGTCGGCCAGTTCTTCGTATATCGCCAGCGTTTCCGGCAGCACCCGCCAGTGGTAGGTCAACGGAAAGCCGTCGTACGCACGGCTCAGCACCCACTCCGTGGTCATCTCGTGCGTGGCGACCTCGCGCCAGGCGTTGATCGCCGTCGAGCCGATCGCGTTGGCGCCATATTGCATGTACGCCGGCACATCGTAGAGATTCGCCGTGGACCGTGGATGTGCCATCTCCAGGTCGGTGAGCCGGATCTTCTTGAGGAAGACCGGCACGTCCCCGATCCGCAGCAGCGAGGTGGTGCCACCGATCCCGGCTCCCAGCGGCGTCGCGGTGGCGACCAGCTCGGCGACCTCGCGATCGCCGAGCCGGCTCAGAAAACCCGATATGGTGTCGAATTTCTCGGCTCTGGGCACCACATCACTTTACCGGCAACGCACTCACCTGTCCGTCGGTCACGTCGATCGTCCGGCTGAGCGGACGGAACAGCTCGGCCGCCTGGTCCAGCAGGAACAGCTCGGCGCCTTCGATGTCGAAGTAAAGGCCGGCCAGCCGCAGCTGTCCGGCCGCGACTTTCGCGCGTACGCTCGGATAGCTGAGCAGGTGGTCGAGCTGCAGCGCGATGTTCACGTGCGCCAGGTCCTCGACACCGCCGCCGCTGCGCAGCCAACGCTCACGGCTGTCCGCCGCATACGCCAGCCATTCCGGCAGGGCACCGGCCGGCGCCGGCTGGTAGGCCAGCGCGTTCATCGCGCCACAGCTGGAATGTCCGCACACCGTGATGAGCCGCACACCGAGCACGTCCACGGCATATTCCACCGCGGCACCGACCGAGCGATCCGCCGAGCCGTACGGCGGCACCAGGTTTCCGATGTTGCGCAACGTGAACAGGTCGCCGGGCCCGCTGGCGGTGATCAGGTTGGGCACGATCCGCGAGTCGGCGCAGGTGATGAACATCTGCGACGGTTTCTGGCCTTCGCGCGCGAGCCTTTGCAGAAACGGATGGACAAGTGGCCGGGCCCGCCGGTGATAGTCGCGCGTGCCGACGACCAGTGGCGTCAGCTCGACCGGATGGCTGTCCGTGCGAGCGCTCGTACGGTCCGGCTGCCAGCTCGACCACGGCGCGAACCACCGCGGCGACGGCGATTTCTCGGCCGCCGGTTTCGGCGGCGTGCCTCGGACCGAGGGGTGATACCAACGCTCGTGGATCTCGTCGATGTCAACGATTCCGCCGCGCCGCTGGTGGTCAACCCGCCAGGAGTGCAGCGCGTCGAATGCGGCGTGATCCATGAAATCCACGTAAAGATCGACGTCGACCGCGGCGCCGTCGGGGATTTCCGCCAAAGCGCGGGAAAGTCCCGGCACCGACAGGAAGGTGAGCGAGCCGGCGACGCGTACGTGCCAGCGGTCGCCGTCCTGTTCGGTGCGGATGCGCGTACGGCCGAGCCGGCGCAGCGCGATCACCACGGCGAGCGCGACGCCGAGCAACACGCCCTCGATCAGGTTGAGCATGACGACGCCGGCCGCGGTCACGACGTACACTGGCAGCTCGCGATGGTGGCGCAGGTGCCGGATGTGCTTGATGTTCACCAGTTGTACGCCGATGACGACCAGGAGTCCGGCCAGCGCCGCGACCGGAATGCGCTCGATGAGCGACGCCAAGGCGGCGACCGATGCGAGAATCCACACGCCGTGCAGGACCGTGGACGCACGCGACCGGGCGCCGGCTCGTACGTTGGTCGAGCTGCGGACGATCACGCCGGTCACTGGATAGCCGCCGAGCGCGCCGGTCACGACGTTTGCCGCGCCTTGGCCGACAAGTTCGCGGTCGAGCCTCACCCGCGGTCCGTCGTGCAGCTTGTCGACCGCGACCGCGGACAGCAGCGACTCGACGCTGGCCACCAATGCCACGGTGAACACCGCGATGACGACACCCTGGATTTGCGCTGCCTCCGGCAGTTTCGGCAACACGAACGACTGCAGCGGGTTGTCCGGCAACGAAATCCGCGGCACGTTCCAGCCGAGCAGCGCGACGGCCGCCGTCGGAATGACGACCGCCACCAGCGCGCCGGGGACTTTCTGCGCCACAGCTGGCAAACGCGGCCAGAGCAGCATGACCGCCACGACCGAGAGGCCAACCGCGGCGGTGAGAATGTTGGGCCGCAGCAACTCACCAGGCAGGTCGAGGATGTTGCGTACGGCCGAGCTTTGCGGCTGGTCGCCCAGAATCACGTGGATCTGCGCCAGCGCGATGGTGATGCCGACGCCGGCCAGCATGCCGTGCACGATCGCGGGGGAGACGGCCAACGCCGTACGCGCCACCCTGACCGCGCCGAGGGCGATCTGCACGAGGCCGGCGAGCAGCGTGATCAGGCAGGTGACCTGCCAGCCGTACTGCACGTTGATCTCCGCGACGATCACCGTGAGGCCGGCCGCTGGTCCACTGACCTGCACGACCGAGCCGCCGGTCGCGCCGGCCACGATGCCGCCGACGGCGGCCGCGATCAGGCCGGCCACCACCGGCGCGCCGGACGCGATGGCGATGCCGAGCGAGAGGGGCAGAGCGATCAGGAATACGACGAGTGACGCCGGCACGTCGTGCCGCAGCACGCTGCCGAGGCGGCCCTGCCAGGTCGGATCGGTTGGCACTTCGGTGCCGGTGGTCATTGCTTGTCGCCTCCTTGCCGTAAGACGAGGTGCTTCACACGACTCGTCACACGGGACAGGCGAGATAAAAGTTCCCTTTACTGTGATTTGACAGTTAGATCATGCGAAACACACCACATGATGAGATATCGGACGTATGACTGATGGTCACAGTATATCGTATCCAGTTTTGAGTGCGGTGAGCATGACCTCGACGGCCTCTGCTTCGGACATCGTCGAGGTGTCGATCGTGAGGTCGGCGTCGGTCGGCGTCTCGTACGGGTCGCTGATGCCGGTGAACTCGGGGATCAGGCCCGCGCGCGCTTTGGCATAGAGACCTTTGCGGTCGCGCTGCTCGCAGACCTCCAGTGGCGTCGACACGTGGACGAGCATCAGCCGGCCGCCGGCGGCCTCGACCATCGCGCGGACCTCCGCGCGCGTCGACGCGTACGGCGCGATCGGCGCGCACACGGCCAGGCCGCCGTGCCGCGCCACCTCGGCCGCCACGAAACCGATCCGGCGGATGTTGAGGTCGCGGTCCTCGCGGCTGAAGGTCAGGCCCTTGGAGAGCAGCCGGCGGACGACATCGCCGTCGAGCATGGTGATCGTCCGGTCGCCGCGCTCACGCAGCCGGTCGACCAGGCCGCGCGCGACCGTCGACTTGCCGGAGCCGGACAGGCCGGTGAAGAAGACGACCAGGCCGCGCCGGTCCATGTCCTCGGCCGCCAGGCGTACGAGCTGGTCAGCGCCATAGTTGCGGGCGACGACCCCGGCCAGCGCCGGCTCTGGCAGCGGCAGGGCGATGAGCTCGCAGGCGACCCCATCGACACTGTCGCGTACGGCGCGTACCAGCCGCTCGCGGCCGGCCACGATCGGCACGATCACCAGCAGTGGCGCGTCAGGAACGTCGGCGGGGGTCAGTGGCCGCTCGGCGACTACGGCGACAGCGCCGGCAGGGAGCGTGACGTCGGCGGGCAGGCGCCGCAGCGCCTGGAACGGACCGTACGCGAGCGGCTTCAGCGCCTTGAGCGGACCGGCGATATGGCCGTCCCAGCGCTCTTCGACGGTCATCAGTGCGATCGGCGCGCCTTCCGGATCGGTCAGCTCGACCTGGTCGCCGGCCACCTCCGCGGCGAGCGTCACCGGCGCCGGCCACGAAGCGGCCTCGGCGCTGGTCATGAAGCCGGTCAGCGGTGCGTACGCGCCGGAGAGCAGCAGCTCGGCGTGGCCGAGCGCGGCACCGTCCAGCGCCAGTTGGCTGGTCACGTCAGCAGACCTCGCTGTTGAGGCTGCGAAAGCCGGGGTGCACGCCGGCGGTCAGGCCCTGCTCGTCGGCGACGCGCTGCAACAGCCGGACCAGCTCGGTGTGCTGCTCGTCGGTCAGGTTGCCGAAGATGTCCTGCTCGTGCTCGCGGCCGACGCGGCCGATCTCGCCGAGCTTGCGACGGCCGGCCTCGGTGAGCTGGAGCGCGTAGTTGCGCCGGTCGGTGCGGCTGCGTACGCGCTCGAGCAGGCCCTGGTCCTCCAGGTCGTCGACGAAGCCGACCAGCCGGCTGGGCAGCAGGCCGAGCGCGGTCGCCACCGCCTGCTGGCTCTGGCCGGGCGAGCGCGCGATCAGGCCGAGGATGCCGACCTGTGGCGGCGTCAGGCCGATCTCCCGCGCACGCACGGCGAACTTCGCCGCGCAGTGCGTGCCGAGCTGCGTGACCAGGAACGCCGCGCCGCGGCTGGGGGCATCGTCCATGCGGTTAACGCTAGCGGATGACAATCGTTCATGCTAGAAATGATTCATCGACAGAACGATTGGAGCTCGACATGACCACCACCGAACCGCAGACTCGTCCGCTGCCTGGGCCGCCGTTGCTGGCGATCGGCATTGTTTTCGTCGTGCTGTTCCTCGCCGGCCTGGTCGGCGCGACACTGGCGGCTGGCACGACCTTTCCGTCGCCGTACGATCCGGCGGAGCGCATCCTGGCGTACTTCGCGCAGCATCCGACCGGCGCGCTGTTGACCGGCTTCTTCCAGTTTGCGGCGGCGGTGCCGTTGCTGTTGTTCACCGCTGTCGTCTACGCGCGTCTGCGGCATTTCAAGGTTGCCGTGCCAGGTGCCGTGATCACGCTGGTCGGCGGCATCGCGTCGTCTGTTTTCCTTATGCTGTCCGGAATTCTGAGCTGGTGCCTGTCGCGGCCGGACATCGTCAGCAGTCCGGCGCTGGTGCGTACGATCCAGGACCTGGCGTTTCTGACCGGTGGTCCGGCGCACGTGGTCTTTCTCGGCCTGCTGATCGCCGGCGTCTCGGTGATCGCGTTGTTCACGCGGATTTTGCCGCGCTGGGTCGCGATCCTCGGTCTGGTCGTCGCGGCGATCGCTGAGCTGTCGACGCTGAGCCTGCTCCTACCAGCCCTGGCCGCGCTGCTGCCGCTGGCGCGTTTTCCTGGTTTCGTCTGGATAATCGCGGTCGCCGCGCTGATGCCGCGGCGCTGGCCACGGTGACGGTCGTGAAAAGGCCTCATCACCGCGACCGGTGATGAGGCCTTTTCGTCAGCGGTGGAAGGACTCGTCGGCGCTGAAGTGGACGATCAGCGACTTTCCCTTGTATTCGGCCTTTGCCGTCGTGTCACCGGTCGTGCAGTGCATCCGGAAAACGTACTTCCCGGTGCCGGCCGAGTCGACCAGCCCGTAGCAGTCGTATCGGTTGCCGTCCTCGCCGCCGAGCCGGAAAGATCCGTCCTTGTTGATCGTCAGCCTGTCGTTTGTCGGATACGGGTCGTCGGCGCGCTGGTCGAGCGTCCAGTTTCCGGTGACTTTCACGGTCGCCGCGTTCGCCGCGGTGGCGCCGGCGAACGGAATGGCCAGCAAGGCGCCGATGGCGAGCGTACGAGCAATGGTGTTGCGCATTTGGTGATCCCTCTCCGTTTCGTACGACCGCCGTCGGCCGCACGATCCAGGAACGGGTCCAGTCGTTCGTTCGGTTGCACGGCGGTTTCGCGCTCTGCCTCTTCGCGCAGCCGTCAGCCGATCGTCTGGGGTGCCTCGTCGAGAAAATACGCCTCCGCGTCGTCGAACTGCATGCACAGAGCGTTGACCTGTTTCGGCGTCAGACAGGCCTCCGGTCCGTCGCCACACCGCACCGTGACGGCCGGCCGGTAGATCGTGATCACCAGCGGCACCTCCCCGTCGATCTTCCACACGCGTAACGGTGAGTCCTTCATGTCGCGAACCTCGTTCCCGTCGGATTATTCGTCGCATTCATGCGATTTGCGCTTCGGCCGATGCGGGCTACCTTGGCACGGGTCAGCGGCGCCACGCACGTTCATGCGACCGCGGAATTTTCTCTCGTACCATCGCGAATTGGGGGGCTGGCCATGACCGGTCAGGGAAAGCCGACCGTACGCTCGCGCCAGGTCTCGTCCGAGCTGCGTCGCCTGCGCAAGGCGCGTGGCCTGACCACCGGCGAGGTCGGCGCGCGCCTCGGCGTGTCGCAGAGCAAGATCAGCCGCATCGAGAACTGCCAGCTCGGCCTGCAGCTGGAAGAGGTCGCAGCGATGCTCGGCCTCTACCACGTACCGATCGACCGCCGCGACGAGATCCTTGGCCTGGTACGCGAAGCCGCCAAACCCGGCTGGGTCGAAGCACACGGAGAAGGCCTCTCCGAACAGTGGAAAGCGTTAATTGACTACGAACGGTCTGCCACTCGTCTCCGAAACTACGAGCCGCTGGTGGTTCCAGGTTTGTTGCAGACGCCTGAATACGCGAGAGCGATCATTCACGCGACGGCAGTATGTAAACGTACAGACAGCGAGATCGAATCGCGCGTTGCCGCGCGCCTCGGTCGCCAGGCGATCCTCAGCCGGCCCCTGCCGCCGGAGCTTCATGCACTCGTCTACGAAGCGGCTCTCCTTACCCAGGTCGGCGGCGCGGACGTGCTTGCCGCACAGTTGCGACATCTGTTGGTGATGGCCGGCAAACGCCAGATCACGATTCAGGTCGTGCCTATCTCGGCCGGACCACATCCCGGCCTGGAGAGTCCATTCATGATCATGGACTCGGACGCGTACGAGACTCTGGTCTACCTGGAGAACAAGGTCCTCAGCATTTTCCTTGAGGAGACAGCGCATATCGAGACCTACCGGCTCGCATGGAAGACTATTCTTGCGAAGGCTCTGTCGCCGGAGCGGTCGGCTGAGCTCATCGCCAGAGCGGCAGCCAACATGGCGCGGCACTCAGAGGAGCAGAGATGACCAACGTGGACTTTGGCAAGGCTCAATGGCGTAAAAGCTCGCGCAGTGGCAACTCGACTGACTGCGTGGAGGTGGCGGCTCGGCAGCGGGTCGTCGGCATTCGCGACTCCAAGGACCCCGCCGGCCCCGTCCTCGCCGTAGCTTCCACCGCCTGGTCCGCCTTCCTCGCCTGGCAGACCGCCTGAGAAACCGGCCAGGCTACCAGCGAAAGTTCGGCGTACGACGTTATCCACACGGCGAATCTCCATCCACAGATTCGCCGACGTCCCGCCGCGGTGCTCGTACGCTGCCTGACGATTGAGGCATGCCACCAGCCAGGCGGTTGCCTTTCGAGGCGGTCCCCGAAGTCAGTCCGCGTCGAGTTGGAAGAACTCGTGGCGGTCGGCGATGCGATGTTGGCGACTGGCTGCTGCGGTCTGCCGCGACTGGATCTCGGTTACCGCGAGTACTAGATTGGTGTCGAGCATGAGGGCCGGCACCACACGGAGCCGAAGCAGTTCGCCATCGACACCGCGCGTTACACGGACCTGTCCGCCGACGGCTGGCTGATCCTCCGCTCGTCCGCCGCTGACCTGGCCGGCGGCAGCCACCGTTTCCTCAGCAAACTCCGCGCCGCCCTCATCAGCCGCGGCTGGGAGCCGACCGGCCAGTCGAATGTGCTGTTGGGGACCACTTCTCGGCGTGAAAGTGGTCCCAAATAGCACATTGGACCAACGTCAGCCGTGGCCGGGGGTTTCGTCGCCGTTGATGGTGCCGCCGCTGCCCTGGGTCCACGACGGTACGCCGTCGCCGTTGATGGTGCCGACGGGCACACTGGCGTTGACCGGGGCGGCGAGAGCGACACCGAGCGCGGCGGTGGCGAAGATGGCGGCAGCGGCAGCGGCGACGCGGACGATGGCGTTATGCATCTCAGACCTCCGACAAGGGTCTTAGAAATCGGTTTCTCGAGGTTTCCCACGTTGTACCACGGGCCCAGCGGCCAGCGGTACGGCCTGCGTGAAAACTCAGCCGGTGTTGCGCATTCCTGCCGCGATGCCGTTCACCGTGAGCAACAAAGCGCGAGAAAGGGCCGGATCCGGCTCGCCTGCCTGCCGCCGCCGCGCCATCAGCTCGATCTGCAATTGATGCAAAGGCGAAAGGTAGCGGTCGCGTACGCCAAGGGTGCGGCGCAGCTGCGGCTGGCTGGCCAGCAGACTCTCCTCGTCGGTCAGCCGCAGCAGCTCGGCGATGGTCAGGTCGAACTCCGCCTGGATCCGCTCGAAGACGTGGTGCAGCTCGCCGGGCACCAGCCGCTCGACATACTGCGCCGCCATCCGCAGGTCGGTCTTGGTCAGCGTCATCTCGACGTTGGACACGAAAGTGCGGAAAAAGTGCCACTCCGCGTACATCTCGGTCAGCAGTCCGTCGAGCCCGGCGGCGCGCGCGGCGGCCAGGCCGGAGCCGACGCCGTACCAGCCGGGCACGATCTGCCGCGACTGCGTCCAGCCGAAGACCCACGGGATCGCGCGCAGGCCGGCCAGACCCGCGTCGGCGTTGGGTCGTTTCGCCGGCCGTGAGCCGATGTTGAGCTCGCCGAGCAGCTCGGCCGGCGTGGAGGCCCAGAAATAGCGCGGCAGGTCCTCGTCGGTGATCAGCTCGCGATAGCGGCCGTACGCGGCGTCGCTGATCGCCTCCATCGCCGCGTTCCACCTGGCCAGCTGCTCGCCGGACTGCCGCGGCGCGGTGTGCAGCACCGAGGCCTGCAGCACGGCGGCGACGGTCAGCTCCAGGTTTTCCCTGGCCAGCGTGGGCAGCATGTATTTGTCGCTGATCACCTCGCCCTGCTCGGTGACCTTGATCGCGCCGTCCAGCGTGCCCCACGGCTGCGCCAGGATCGCGTCGTGCGTCGGACCGCCGCCGCGACCGACCGTGCCGCCGCGGCCATGGAAAAGTTGCAGCCGTACGCCGTGTTTCGCCGCCACGTCACGCAAAGCGCGCTGCGCCTTGTGGATTTCCCACTGGCTGGTGGCGATGCCGGCGTCCTTGTTGGAGTCGGAATAGCCGAGCATGACCTCCTGCACGTCACCGCGCGCGGCCACGATCCGCCGATAGCCCGGGATGGACAGCAGCTGGTCCAAAATCTCGCCGGCGGCGCGCAGCTCGGCGGCTTGTTCCAGCAATGGTACGAAACCCAGCCGCGCCTCACCGTTGTGCACGTCGACCAGACCGGCCTCACGTGCCAGCAGCACGGCGGCGAGTACGTCGTCGATGCCCTGGGTCATGGAGATGATGTAGGACTCGACGACCTCCGGACCGAAGGCGTTCAGCGCGTCGCGGATCGTCGTGAAGACACCAAAAGTGCGCGCGTCGGTGTCTTCCAGATGAGTCGCGAGACCGGTCAGCGGCCGCCGGTTGGACAGCTCGCGCACCAGCAGCGCCGTCCTTTGTGGACGGTCGAGCTCGGCATACTTGCGGTCCATCTCGCCCAGCCGGTCGAAAAGCGTGGCCAGCACGGCATGATGCGCGTCGGCGTGCTCACGTACGTCCATCGTGGCCAGGTGCAGGCCGAAAGCGCGGACCGTACGGATCGCCTCGGCCAGCCGGCCTCGCGCCATCAGCTGTCCGTCGTGCTCCAGCAGCGACCGCCGCATGACCTCCAGGTCGGCGACTATCTCCGCGCTGCCCAGGTAGTCCAGGCCCGGCGAGTGCGGCAGACCGGCCGCCAGCCGCTGCCGCGTACGGTGGAGTTTCGCCTGGATACAACGGATTTTCAGCCGATACGGCTCCTCGACGTTGATCCGCCGGAAACGCTGCTCGACCTCCGGCAGCGCGTCGAGGTCGACGCGTACGCTCTCGCGCAGCTCCTCCGACGCGCCGGCGACGCGGCTCGACACGCTCAGCTCGTCGACCAGGCCGGCCAGCATCCGCTCGGCGTCCCGGATGCCGTGCTCGTACTGCAGCCGCAGCACCCGCATGGTGACCGCGGCCGAGACGTACGGGTTGCCGTCGCGGTCGCCGCCGGTCCAGGTGCCGAAGCTGAGCGGCCGGGTGTCGTCCGGCAGGCTGGCGCCGAGGTCGGCGAGCGTGCCGGCCAGCTCGGTGAGCACCTCCGGCGCGGCCTCGGCGTAGAGGTCGTCGAGGTAGTAGATCGCGTTGCGGGCCTCGTCGTCCGGCTCCGGACGCTCCAGCCGCAGGTCGTCGGTCTGCCAGAGCAGGTCGATCAGCTCGGCCAGCCGCTCGTCGGTGCGCCGGCCGGACCGGCCGGCCGCCTCCGCGTCGAGCAGGTCGGCGATCTTGCGCTGCTTGGCCAGCACCGACCGGCGCGCCGCCTCGGTCGGGTGGGCGGTGAACACGGGTCGTACGGCCAGGTTGCGCGCGGCGGCGGCGATCTCGGCGGCCGGCACGCCGCGCTCGCGGATCATCCGCGCGGTCGCCTCCAGCCAGCCGCCCTCCTCGCGCCGCCTGGTCGCCAGCTCGCGGCCGCGATGCGTCTGCTCGGTGACGTTGGCCAGCTGGAAAAACTCGGAAAACGCGCGCACCAGCCGGATCGCGGTCGGCACGTCGGCCTCGCGCAGCAGCTCGGCGGCCTTGTCCGGGTCAGAGCGGGTCAGCCGGCGTACGGTCTCGACCAGCTCCAGCAGCTCGGGGCCGACCTGGCGGACCAGCGACTCGCCGAGCAGCCGGCCGAGCCGCCGGATGTCGGCACGCAACGCCGCGTCGGCCGGATGCGGCGGCTGCTCCTCGACGACGTCCTCGGTGCTCATGTGCAGCACCCTACTGAATCGGTTCTTCCACGTCTCTTCTCGTCGCCGACCGGTCACGTACGCGGGGCGAATCGTGCCGGTATGTCACAGCCAGCCGCGGCGGGCGGCCTGCGCGCCGGCCTGGAATCGGGTGGTGGCGCCGAGCTGTTCCAGCAGCCGGCCAACGTCGCGTACGACCGTGCGCCGCGACAGGCCGAGCCGCCGCGCGATCGCGTCGTCGGTGGCGCCGCTGGCCATCAGCGTCAGGATCTCGCGCTCGCGGTCGCTCAGCGTCTCGTTGATCGTCTCATTGAGCCGCGCCAGGTTGACCGGCACCGCCAGCCGCCACAGCGACTCGAAGATCCTGGTCAGCGAGTCCAGCAGCACCGACTTGTGCACCAGCAGCACGAGCAGCGTGCCGCCGGCCCCGTCCGGCGGGTCGGTGGCCAACACGGCGACCTCGTCGTCGACGATGGTCAGCTTCACCGGTGGATCGGCCAGCACCCGCGCGTTTTCGCCGGCGGTGATCGTCCGCATCATGCTCGCGTTGCGGACCGGCGAGTCGCTTTCGCTTTCCTGGTAGACGGTGCGATAGCTGATGCCGGTCGCCATCTGGGCGATCTGCAGCCGCTCCTGGCGGTCGATCTCGGCCGCGTCCCAGTAGTACGGTGGCCGGTCGATCGCCTTCACCTCGGACCGTACGCCCTCCTGGATCTTCTGGAACCGCGCGAAAAACGCGGCCGGACCGTGGATGATCTCGACGAAACCAGGGGTCCGCAGCCGGCTGTAGCGAAACACCTCCATCAGCTGCGCCTCGGCCGCGCGCAGCCGCACGCGCCGGTCGTCCTCGCGGCGCAACTCGGTGGCGGCAACCAGATCGGGGCTGCGCGCGTCCCACCGGTCGCCGTCCGAATCGGTTGCCATATCGGCCTGTCGGAGCTCGGCGAGCGTGTCGCGGACCAGTTTTTCCGGCAGGCACGTGCGTTTCGCGATCGCCGCCACCGAGGCGCGCGGCTCGGCCACCAGTGCCTGGTAGACGCGGCCATGCACGGCGTCCGGATCGAAGACGTCGAACACGGTGCACCTCCTCTGGCCGACAAAATGCGCCGGCGCTTGCTCATCCGCGTGACAACCGAGCAGCGTAATCCGATGGCGACCACTAGCCTTTCTGGCATGGCCGACGGGGTGACCTTAGTCAAGACGCCGGAAGTGCGCCCGGAAGACGACAAATCCGCTCCGCGGCAGTGGGTCAGGCAGCGGATCGACGTTCTGGTCTGTGTCGCGTACGTGCTGTGCGCCGGCTATCTGACCGCCGGCCTGTGGCAGGGCGGACCGGACAACCGTACGCTGTCGGTCAACCCCAACGACCAGATCCTGATCGAATGGTTCATGGCCAGGGCCAGCCGCTTCTGGGTCGGCGACTTCAGCCTGGTGACCGACCGGCTCAACGCGCCGGAAGGCATCAACCTGATGTCCAATGCCGCGCACATCCTGCACGGCATCCTGCTGGCGCCGGTGATCGCGGTCGCCGGTGTGGCGACCGCTTTCGCGTTGTGTGTCGCGCTCAACCTCGCTGGCACGGCGATCGGCTGGTTTTTCCTTTTCTCGCGCGTGTCGCGCATCGGCTGGATGTCGGCCGCGGTCGGCGCGGCGGTCTGCGGTTTCGGGCCGGCGATGATCACCCAGTCCAACAGTCATCTGCACATCACGGCCCAATGGCTGGTGCCGCCGATCATCTATTGTGTCGTACGAATTTTCCGCGGTCAGCGTCCGCTGATCACCGGTGTCGTGCTCGGCGTGCTGGTCGCTTCGCAGGCGTTTCTCGGTGAGGAGATCCTGTTCCTGGCCGCGCTGTCGCTGGTCGTCTTTTCCTTGGCGTATGCGGCATTCCGTCGCAACGACGTGCGCAAGGCACTGCCGGATCTGGTGCGCGGTCTCAGCGTCGCGATGGCGGTCGGCGCGCTGTTGTTGGCCTATCCGCTGACCATCCAGTTCGCCGGTCCGCAGGCCGTCCGGCATCTGGAGTGGTCGGTCGCGTACGTCGCGGATTTGCGGTCGTACGTCGCGTTTCCGCCGCTGTCGGTCGCCGGTGGCGGCCTGCCGGCGCCATACGACGTGGGCAAGCTCGCGCTCGGACCGACGGAGTACAACACGTTTCTCGGCTGGCCGCTGGTGCTGCTGGTGGCGGTGCTTGTCGGCTGGCTGTGGCGGCGGCGCGGCGGTGTGGTGCCAGCGGTCGCGGTGACCGGCATTGTGATGGTGCTGCTGTCTTTTGGTCCACGGCTGGTGATCGACGGCCACAACACCGGCATCTGGATGCCGTACGAGTTGATCAAGGGGTTGCCGGCCGTCGACGGCGCATTGCCGACGCGTTACGCGATCGTTTTGCTGCCGTTGATCGGTTTGTTGGTGGCACTGGCGTTGGATCGTACGTTTGAAGGACGATTTACGACGGTCGCCGTGCCGGTGGCGGTGACCGTGGCGTTGATTCCGCTCGTGCCGTTGCCGCTGCCGACCGCCGCGCGCCAGCCGGTGCCGACGTATTTCGCGTCCGGTGACTGGCAGCAGTGCGCGGCGCCCGGCCAGACGATCGTGACCGTACCGCTGCCGGAGCCGGGCGATCCGCTCGCGATGCGTTGGGCCGCGGCGACCGATACGCGGTTTGCCTTGCCACAAGGGTTTTTCGTCGGTCCCTATGGTGCGCACGGCACGGCGGCATTCGGTGTCTATCCGACCTCGACCTCGCAGTTGCTGACCAAGGTCCGCAAGTCCGGCGTGGTGCCACCGATCGGTGCGAAGGAACGCACGCAGGCGGAAAGGGACCTGCGTTACTGGAAATCGTCGTGTGTCGTGCTCGGTCCCGATCCGCGGCAGGCCGAGCTGCGCGCGGCGTTGCAGGCACTTTTCGGTCCTGGCAAACCGGTCGATGATGTGTGGGTCTGGAAACTCTAGGACAGGCCCTAGACGTTGACGAGCTGGCCGAGGCTGATCTCGCGGTCGCAGATCGTCGCGTATCGCCGGTCGTGAGTCACCAGCACGACGATCTTTTCGGCCAGTGCACCGCGAAGATCGCTGATCAACGCATCGGCCGTCTCGCGGTCGAGGTGCGCGGTCGGCTCGTCGAGCAACACGATCTCGGCCTTTCGCAGGAGTGCCCTGGCGACGGCGACGCGATGCCGTTCGCCGCCGGAGAGCGCGACTCCGCCGGCTCCGACCTCGGTGTCCAGGCCGTTCGGCAGCTGAGCGAGCAGTTTTCCGAGGCCGACGCGGTGCAGGACGCCGGTCAGCTCGTCGTCGGTCGGCGGCGCGTCCGGATCGGCTCCGAGCAGCAGGTTTGCCCGTACGCTCGCGGAAAACAGCGTCGCCTCCTGCGGACACCAGCTGGTCCGTTCGCGGATCGCCTCGGCCGACAGCGTGGCCGTGTCCACATCGGACAGCAGACAGCGACCGCCGGCCGGGCGCAGGAATCCGAGCAACACGGCCAGGATCGTGGACTTGCCGGCGCCGGACGGTCCGGTGACCGCCAGCCACTGTCCAGTGTGGACGGTCGCGCTGACCGGTCCGGCCGACCAGCCGTCGAGCCGTGGCCAGCTGGCGCGTACGCCGTCCAGCTCCAGCGTTTCGACGCTGACTGGCGGTTTTCCGGTGCGCGTCGGCTGGTCGTCAATGTGCAGCGCGTTGCTTGTCCGTACGACGCAGGACCACAACGCGGATGCCTGGCGCGCGGCCGGGATCAGTGCCTGGAAGGTTTCGGCCAACGCCAGTGGCGCCAAGGCGAGGACGCTGACCGCGATCGGCGAGAGGCTGCCCGCGGACACGGCGGCTATGCCGGTCAACAGACCGACGACCGAGGTCGCTCCGCAGCCGGCCACCACCAGACCGCCAGCCAGTCCGTCGGCCCAGGCACTGCGTCGGGTGGCGGCGGCGAGTTTCGCGTCCATTTCGGCGATCCGTGCGACCCAGGTGGCGACCATGCCATGCGCGCGCAGGTCCGGCGCGGCCGGCAGAGCGACGGCGAGCGCGCCGGCAAGCTCACGGCGACCGGCGGTCGTCCGGTCGCTGGCATGCCGGTCGGTCCACCACGCTGCCAGCGGCACGGCGATCGTCGTCGCGATCAGCGGCGCGGCCATCCATCGGGCGTACGAAGGCAAAATCGCGATCGCGGCGACGATCACGGCGATGGATGCCAATGGTGGCAACACAACTCGCAGCAGTCCGGCGGTGAGGGCGTCGATATCGGTGACAAGGCGGCGCATCGGCGTGCCGTCACGCAGGTCGCGCTTGCGCATCGGCGCGGCCGCGAGCGCGCGCCAGAGCCGGTCGCGGATCGCGGTTGTCAGCCGCAGCACGGCATCGTGGCCAGACAGCCGCTCGGCATATCGCAAGATTGCTCGCGACAGGCCGAAGAACCGGACGCCGACGATCGCGACCATCAACATCAGCACCGGCGGATGCTGCGCGGCTCGCGCGATCAGCCACGCCGAGGTGGCCGTCAAGCCGACACCGGCCGCGAGGGCCAGCGCACCGAGGACGGTCACCGCGAGCAACCTGCCGGCATACGGCCGCAGGATCGGCAAAAGCTCGCGGACGTGCCGGCTTTCCGGTGCCTCGGCCGCGATCCGCGTACGCGTGACGGCTGGTGCCGCTTCGGTCGTGTCGGCGTCGATGCCGACGGACGGACCGCCGGCGAGCCGGATGACGCGGTCGGCGGCGGCGAGGAGATTTTCATCGTGTGAGGCGACAACGACCGCGACGTCAGGACCGAATCCGCGCAGCAGCAGCTCCACATTGGCGCGAGCGTTGCCATCCAGATGCGCGGTTGGCTCATCGAGGACCACCGCCTTGGCGCCGGTGCGCACACGTACGAGCACGCGCGCCAACGCCACGCGGCGCAACTCGCCGGGACTCAGCTCGGCCGGATGCGCGTCGGCGAGATGGCTGATATCGAGGTCTTCTAACACATCCAACACCGGAGCGGGCCCAAGCGCGGCGGCCGCGACCTCGGCGCCGACGGTTTCCTCGGTCGTACGCGGATGTTGCGCCGCGTACGCTCGATTCTCCGGCAGCCAGAGCCGGCCGCTCACCTCGGCGCCATCGCCGTCCCAAGCGCCGGAAAGCAGCGCGAGCAGCGTCGACTTGCCGCAGCCGCTCGGACCGGCGACGCCGACGATTTCTCCTGGCCGGATGACCAGATCCAGATCGGAAAGCGCCGGCACGGACCGATCCGGCCATCGTACGGTCAAACCGCTGGCCGTCCAGCCGTCATCGGTTTGGCGATCGGCGGGCGGGGCGGCGTCGATCAGCTCACCGCTGCGGCGTAACGCTTCCAGGCCGCCGGCGGACGAATGGTAGGCGGCACCGAGCGCACGCAACGGCAGATAGCACTCCGGCGCCAACACCAGCACCAACAGGCCGGTTTCCAACGACATCCGGCCGCCGATCAATCGGAGTCCGATTGTCACGGCGACGAGCGCCACCGACAGCATCGCGATCAGTTCGAGCACCAGCGCGGAAAGAAACGCGACGCGCAGACTTTCCAACGTACGCTGGCGATGCCGCTCGCCGATCCGCGCCAGCGCGCGGCCATGGTCGGCGGCGCGGCCGAGCCCGACCAGCACCGGCAGGCCGGCGGCCAGCTCGACGACGTGGTCGGCGAGCCGTGCCAACGCGTCGACGGCGGCTGCCGTGCGACCCTGCGTGAACCGGCCGACCAGCACCATGAAAAGCGGCACCAGTGGCAGTGTGAGGCCGACGATCAACGCCGACGGCCAGTCGATCCACAGCAACCAGGCCACAACCACCGGCGGACCGACCGCCGCCGACAACAGCGCCGGAAGATACGCGGTGAACCAGTCGTCGAGATCGTCCAGGCCGCTGGTCAGCAACGCCACCACGCTGCCGACCGGTCCGGATCCCGGCCGGGCCAGCGCGGCTTGTGCGGCGCGCGCACGGATTTCCTCCTTGGTGCCGGCCGCGGCGCGGCGAGCCAACACCGAGGCCGACCAGGTCAGCGTCATGCGTACGCCAACAGCCGCAAGGAAAACCGCGACCGGTGCCGGCTCCAGCGGGCCACCGGCGGCGATTGTGGCGACAGCGTTGGAAATCGCCACCGCGACGACGATCGTCGCCACTGCCTGCGCCACCGCGAGGACGGTCAGCCAGGCCGCCGCGATCCTGGCCGTACGCGACAGCCGAGGCGCGTCACCGAGCGGGCTCAATGCGCACCATCCGGGATGTGCGTGTCACCGATGCGGCGCCGGAAAACCCAGTAGGTCCAGGCCTGGTATGCCAACACCAGCGGCAGGCCGAAAGCCGCCAGCCAGGTCATCACGGTCAGCGGATACGGTGACGCGCTGGCAGTGGCGACGGTGAGGCTCCAGTGGGTGTCCACTGTGGACGGCAACACGACCGGAAACTGCGCGACAAAAGCGGATGCCAGCGTCGCCACCAGAAAACCGCCGAGTAACAGGAAAGCCAGGCCTTCGCGCCGCCGCCAGGCGGCCAGCCAGGCGAGCAGTCCGGCCGCGATGCCGATGCCCCAGACCAGCCAGGTGACGGTGTCGTTTGGCAGCCAGCCGGAGAAAATCGCCAGCGGCAGCAGTGCCAGCGGAGCGAAGAGCGTGATGCGCACCGCGCGGCGCCGGACAGCTCCGTCGGTTTTCAGTGCCAGGAAAGCAGATCCGTGCAGCAGCGCGAATCCGACAAAGCCGATGGCGCCGACCATCGCCGGCCAGCTGAAGACCGCGAACGGGCCTCCGACGCGGTTTCCGGCGCTGTCCAACGGAAGTCCGGTGAGCGTGGTCGTCAGCGCGTATCCGATGCCGAGACAGGGGACCAGCGATCCGGTGCAGATCGCCGCCGTCCACCACCGCCGCCACCGCGGACTGTCGAGCTGGCCGCGATATTCGAACGCCACACCGCGGACGATCAGGCCGAGCAGGACCAGGACCAGCGGCAGGTACAGCGCGGAGAGCCACGCGGCGTACCAGCGGGGGAAGGCCGCGAAGGTGGCGCCGACCGCGGTGATCAGCCAGACCTCGTTGCCGTCCCAGACCGGTCCGATCGTGTTGATGAGGACGCGCTTCTGCCGCTCGTTTTCCGGCAGGAACGGCAACAGCATGCCGACGCCGAAGTCGAAACCCTCCAGGAAGAAGAAGCCGATCCAGAGGACCGCGATGACGATGAACCAGAACTCCGCCATGGCTCCTGCCCTAGTACGCGAAACTGAGTACGTCGCGGACCGAGTGCCGGTCGTCTTCGTCCGGCTTTTCCTGGTACGGCGCCAAACCGCGCCGCACGAGTCGCGCCAGCAAGGTCAGCTCGATGACCGCCAGCAGCGCGTACACGCTGGTCAGCGCGATCACCGACACCAGCAACTCGGTCGCCGTCACGCCGGGCGACATCGCCTGCACGGTGTACATGAACACGCCGTCGATGCCGCTCGGATTCGGGGCGACCACGAACGGTTGGCGGCCCATCTCGGTGAAGATCCAGCCGGCGATGTTGGCCAGGAACGGTGTCGCGACGCTGGCGAGCGCGGCGCGGCCGAGCCATTTCGACCGCGGCATGCGGCCCTTCCTGGTCAGCCACAACGCGACCGCGCTCAGCCCGGCGGCGATCGCGCCGAAGCCGATCATCAGCCGGAAACCCCAGTAGGTGACCGGCAGGATCGGACTGTAGTCGATCGGTTTTCCGGCGTACCGGCCAAAACTCGGCTTGTCGGGATAGCGGTCGCCGTAGCGTTGCTCGTACTGCGTCTGCAACTGCTCGACGCCGCGCACCTCGCTGGTCAGGTCGCCGTGCGCGAGAAACGACAGCAGAAACGGCACGGTCAGCGACTTCACCGACTCGCACTCCGGCCGCGCCACGTCGCCGATCGCGAAGACCGAGAACGACGCCGGTTTTTCGGTGTGGCACAGTGCTTCCGCCGAGGCCATCTTCATCGGCTGTTGCTCGAACATCAGTTTCGCCTGCGTGTCACCGGAAATCGCGAGCGCCGCGAAGGCCGCCATCGACAGATAGGCGCCGGAGCGCAGCGACCGCCGCCAGGTCGGATGCTCGTCTTTTCGCAGGTGCCACCAGGAAACGCCGACCAACACCGAGCCGGCCACCGCGAGCGAGCCGGCGATCGTGTGCGCCATCGTGACCAGTGCGGTGTTGTTGGTGAGTACGGCCCAGATGCTGGTCATCCGCACCTGTCCAGCGACGAACTCCACGCCGACCGGATGCTGCATCCACGAGTTGGCGCACAGAATGAAATACGCCGAGGCGACCGAGCCGAGCACCGCCGTCCACAGACACGCGAGCCGTACCCGCTCGGACAACCGCCCGGCGCCGAAGATCCACAGGCCGAGGAAGGTCGACTCCAGGAAGAACGCCAGCAACGCCTCCATCGCCAACGGCGCACCGAACACGTCGCCGACGAACCGGCTGTATTCGCTCCAGGCCAGGCCAAACTGGAACTCCTGCACCAGCCCGGTCACCACTCCCATGGCGAAGTTGACCAGGAAGATCTTCGACCAGAACGCCACCATCAGCCGGTAGTGGTCCTTGCCGGTGCGCAGGTAGGCGGTCTGCATCGTGGCCACCACCAGCCCGAGGCCGATGGTCAGCGGCACCATCAGGAAGTGGTAGACGGTCGTGATCCCGAACTGCCAGCGCGCGATGTCGATCGCATCCATGTGCCGACCTCCTCGTCCTTCTACAAAGCGTAGAACCACATCTTCTACGATCGGTAGAACTTGCCCGGAGGCGCTGGTCACACCCGCTCATGCGGGCTAAATGTCCGATTCTGAAAACGATCATGGAGATCTCGTGGCATGACAACGATGGAACGGCGCGAGACCTCCATGATCGTTTAGCGAACCGGACATTTCGCCCCCGGTTGTGGGACGGGTTGCTTCCAGAACGGGGGCTGGCTTGCTCGTTCTCCCCGTCGGCGGGCGCAGCCAACCAACCACCCACCCAACGCGACGAGGGTGAGCCCCGCGCCCATCTCGACGGCAGCCCATCTCGACGGCAGCCCTCGCACCGACCGCACCACAGACGCCGCAGGGAGTCCCTGCGGCCATCCGCTCGACGGCGGGAATGTCGTACGGACTGGGTAGGCTCTTGGTCATCACCCCCTGTCGACCGCGGCCGGGGGCCTTTGTGCGTGCCAATGTGGAGGCGGGAAATCCATGGCCGGATCGCTCACCGGCGTCCTCGACGCGCTGCTCACCGAAGGAGCGCTGGCCGAGGCCGTCCAGGCGGCCGAGAACAAGACCACCGAGGTGTCGCTGACCGCGCCGGCGGTCGCGGCACCGTACGCGATCGCCGCGTTGGCGGCGACCAACGACCGTAACGGCGCTGGCAAGCCGGTGCTCGCCGTCACCGCGACCGGCCGCGAGGCCGACGACCTGGCCGCCGCGCTCGGCGAGCTGCTGCCGGCCGACCAGGTCGTCTCGTATCCGGCCTGGGAGACGCTGCCGCACGAGCGGCTGTCGCCGCGCGCCGACACCATCGGCCGCCGGCTGGCGGTGCTGCGCCGCCTCAAGCATCCGAGCCACGACGATCCGACGACCGGGCCGATCAGCGTCGTCTGCGCGCCGATCCTCTCAGTGCTGCAGCCGCAGCCGGCCGGCCTTGCCGACCTGATGCCGGTGCAGCTGCGCCAGGGCGAGGAGGCCGACCTCGAGGACGTCGTCGAGCGGCTGTCCGCGATCGCGTACGCGCGCGTCGATCTGGTCGGCAAGCGTGGCGAGTTCGCCGTGCGCGGCGGCATCCTCGACGTGTTTCCGCCGACCGAGGAGCACCCCATCCGGGTCGAGTTCTGGGGTGACGAGGTCGAGGAGATCCGTTACTTCGCGGTCGCCGACCAGCGAAGCCTGGAGGTCGCGACGCACGGCCTGTGGGCTCCGCCGTGTCGCGAGCTGCTGCTGACGCCGGAGGTACGCGCGAAGGCCGCCGAGCTGGCGCAGGAGCATCCGGCGCTGGCCGAGATGCTCGACAAGGTGGCAGAAGGCATCCCGGTCGACGGCATGGAGTCGCTGACACCGGCGCTGATCGGCTCGGACAACCTCCGGCTCGTGTTGCACGAGATGCCGGCCGACACACACGTCGTGCTGGTCGAGCCGGAGCGCATCCGGCGCCGCGCGCGCGACCTGGTGGCGACCAGCGAGGAGTTCCTGCAGGCGTCCTGGGCCGCCGCGGCGACCGGGGGAGAGGCGCCGATCGACCTCGGCGCGGCCGCCTTCCACAACCTCCAGGACGTACGCGCGACGGCGATCCAGCTCGGCATGCCGTGGTGGTCGGTCAGCCCGTTCGCCGAGGCGCCGACCGAGGTCAAGACCGACGACCTCGATGACGACGACGCGTACGACGTCGCGATCCCGACGATCGCCGACATCGATGACACGGCGACGGTGTTGACGCTGCCGACGCATCCGGTCGAGCCGTATCACGGCGAGATCGAGCGCGCGGTCGCCGACATCCACGGCCGCTCCACCGACGGCTGGCGGCAGGTGCTCGTCTTCCCCGGTCACGGTCCGGCCAAGCGCGCGGTCGAGGTGCTCGGCGAGCAGGAGATCGGCGCCAGGCTGGTCGCCGCGATCACCGAGCCGCCGCGCGCCGGCGAGGTGCTGGTCACCACCGGCGCGATCGACCGCGGCATGCTCGACGACCAGGTCAGGCTGGCCGTCCTCGGCGAGGCCGACCTGACCGGCGCGCGGACCGGCACCGCCAGCCGCACCAACCGGATGCCGTCGCGCCGCCGCAACGCGGTCGATCTTTTGCAGCTGCAGCCGGGCGATTACGTCGTACACGAGCAGCACGGCGTCGGTCGATACGTCGAGATGATCCGCCGGACGATCGGCGGCGCCGAGCGCGAATACCTGGTGTTGGAGTACGCGCCGAGCAAGCGCGGCCAGCCCGGCGACCGGCTGTTCATGCCGACCGACGCGCTCGATCAGCTGACCCGCTACGTCGGCGGCGAGGCGCCGAGCCTGCACCGGCTCGGCGGCGCCGACTGGCAGAAAGCCAAGGGACGAGCGCGAAAAGCGGTCAAGGAGATCGCCGCCGAGCTGATCCGGCTGTACGCGGCGCGCACGGCCACCGAGGGGCACGCGTTCGCGCCCGACACCCCGTGGCAGCGCGAGCTGGAAGACGCCTTTCCGTACGCGGAAACTCCCGACCAGCTGGCCGCCATCGAGGAAGTCAAGGCGGACATGGAAAAGCCATTCCCGATGGACCGCGTCATCTGCGGCGACGTCGGCTATGGCAAGACCGAGATTGCCGTACGCGCCGCGTTCAAGGCCGTGCAGGACGGAAAACAGGTCGCGATCCTGGTGCCGACCACCCTGCTCGCCCGCCAGCACTTCGCCACGTTTTCCGAGCGGCTGGCGCAGTTTCCGGTGACCGTCAAGCAGCTTTCCCGTTTCCAGACCGACGCCGAGGCGCGCGAGGTGCTCGACGGGCTGGCCGACGGCAGCGTCGACATCGTCGTCGGCACGCACCGGCTGCTGCAGAACAGCACGCGCTTCAAGCACCTCGGACTGGCCATTGTGGACGAGGAGCAGCGTTTTGGCGTGGAACACAAGGAACATCTCAAGCAGATGCGCACGTCCATCGACGTGCTGACGCTTTCCGCGACGCCGATTCCGCGAACGCTGGAAATGAGCCTGACCGGCATCCGGGAGATGTCCACGATCCTCACGCCGCCGGAGGAGCGCCATCCGGTGCTGACCTACGTCGGCGCGTACGAGGACAAGCAGGTGGCCGCGGCGATCCGCCGCGAGCTGCTGCGCGACGGCCAGGTTTTCTATCTGCACAACAGGGTCGAGTCGATCGAGCGTGCCGCCGCGCGCGTACGCGAGCTGGTCCCGGAGGCCCGCGTCGCGGTCGCGCACGGCCAGATGCACGAGGACGTGCTCGAGCGGGTGATGGTCGGATTCTGGGAAAAGGAATTCGACGTGCTCGTCTCGACCACGATCGTCGAGTCGGGACTGGACATTCCCAATGCCAACACACTGGTGGTGGAGCGCGCCGACACCTTCGGCCTGAGCCAGCTGCACCAGATCCGCGGCCGGGTCGGCCGCAGCCGCGAGCGCGCGTACGCGTATTTCCTTTATCCACCGGAGAAACCGCTCACCGAGACGGCACACGACCGGCTCGCCACGATCGCGCAGAACACCGACCTGGGCGCCGGCATGGCGGTGGCGATGAAGGACCTGGAGATCCGCGGCGCCGGCAACCTGCTCGGCGGCGAGCAGTCCGGCCACGTCGCCAACATCGGCTTCGACCTGTACGTGCGGCTGGTCGGCGAGGCGGTCCAGGAGTTCAAGGGCGACAAGGAGGTCGAGCAGGCCGAGGTCAAGGTCGACCTGCCGGTGACCGCGCACCTGCCGCACGAGTACGTGCCGGCCGAGCGGCTGCGGATGGAGACCTATCGCAAGCTCGCGTCCGTACAGAGCGACGAGGAGCTGCAGGCGCTGCGCGAGGAGGTCGTCGACCGCTATGGACCGATGCCGGATCCGGTGCAGAACCTGTTCGCCGTCGCGGCGTTCCGGCAGCTGGCACGCGCCGCCGGTCTCACCGACGTTTCCGCGCAAGGCCGAACGATCCGATTCTCGCCGTGGCCGCTGCCGGAGTCCAAGGTGATGCGGTTGCAGCGGCTTTATCCGGGAACGGCGTACAAACAGACGGTCAACACCGTCTCGATCCCGCAGCCCACCACGGCACGAGTCGGTGGCACGCCGTTGCGTGACGTTGCTTTGCTGGACTGGGCCGCCAAGGTGCTGTCGGCGGTGACCGGGTAGAGACCTGCGGACCGGCACGAGTTGATCGATCGATATCGTTCGTCACGTATTTGTGCCAGCTCAGCGCGCGTCCCCCTCAGGGACGTGCGCGGGCTGGCTAGGCTGCCAGTCGAGGCTGAAAGTAAAGAACGACTGAACCGCAAGGGGGCTCGGAGAGACATGTCGACGCAGTATCCCGGCGGCGCTGGCCAGGGACACGGTGCGCCACCGCCGGGTTACCCGCCGCAGCCCGGTTATCCGGCACCGCCCGGACAGCCGGGTTACCCACCGCCACCACCTCCGGGTTACCCGCCGGCGCCGCAGCCGGGTTATCCACCGGTGCCAGGTCAGCCGGCGTACCCGCCACCACCGGGCCAGCCGGGTTATCCGCCGCCTGGACCGCCGCCGGGCCAGCCGGGTTATCCGCCGCCGCCTCCGGGCCAGCAGCCGTTCCCGCCGCCACCGCTGCCGGGACAGCCGCCACAGCCTGGCCAGCCGCAGCAGCAGCCGAAAGAGCCGCCGGCGCCGATCCCGCCAGGCGCGCCGCCTGGCAGCGGTGACCTCACCGACACGCTCCTGCGCAACGACTGGTGGGAGGACGGGATGCTGGCCGAGGCCGCCATCCCGGTCTACGACGTGCCGTTCGTCAGCGTCGGCGGTGGCATCGGCTCCTTCGTCACGGTCGACTACCTGCGGGTCGCCGGCGTGCCGACCAACCAGATGAAGGTGCTGACCAACCTCGACTTTCCGTGGCAGACCTACGAATACCTGACCCGCGTCTCGCAGATCCCGCGGCCGGAGCGGATCCGGTCGGACTCGGCGTCCCGGCCGGACAACATCTGGGGCTTCCCGTCGTACGCGCTGGAGGAGGCCTGGAAGGACAAGAGCCCGCGCGCGCTGTGGCAGGTGCTGGTCGAGCCGGTCTGGGACGACTTCTACACGCCGCGCGCCGGCATGGTCTTCGAGAACATGGAGCGCGAGTTCAAGCGGATCAACTTCCGCGACATGATCGTCAAGGGTCAGGTCCGGATGATCCGCCGCCGCCGCGGCGGTGGTTACTTCGTGATCCTGACGCCGCCGGAAGGTGCCTCGCAGACCAAGCGCATCGCCTTCCGCGCGCGCCACGTCCACATGGCGATCGGCTATCCGGGCCTGCGCTTCCTGCCTGACCTGCAGGAGTTCCGCACCAAGAGCGGCGACTTCACGCACGTGGTCAACGCGTACGAGCCGCACGAGCACGTCTACGACTTCCTCCGCACGCGTCCCGGCACGGTGGTCGTACGCGGCGGCGGCATCGTGGCCTCGCGGGTGCTGCAGCGGCTGATGGACGACCGCAAGAAGTACAACCTGGAAACCCGGATCGTGCACATCTTCCGCACGTTCATCTCCGGGTCGCACGGCAAGAACATCTTCAACCGCCGCAAAGGCAGCAACGGCTTCGCCTACCAGGGCTTCAACTACCCGAAGTCGGTGTGGGGTGGCCAGCTGAAGGCCAAGGTGCGCAAGTCCGAAGGTGCCGACCGCGCGCGTCTCTACAAGGAGATGGGTGGCACCAACACGCCGTGGCGACGGTCCTGGCAGAGGCAGATGCGCGAGGGCCGCCAGGGTGGCTGGTACGTGACGATGGCCGGCCAGGTCCGCGAGGTCACCGCGCACACCGACGGCACGCTGGTCAGCCGGGTCGAGACCCCGCAGGGGGTGGTGGACGTGCCGGCGCACTACATCATCGACTGCACCGGCCTGGAGGCCGACATCGCCGAGCACCGCGTCATCAAGGACCTGCTCGACCACGGCGGCGCCGGACGCAACCCGGTCGGCAGGCTGGACGTGGAGCGCGACTTCGAGGTTCGTGGTGCGCGCAGCGGCGACGGCGTGCTCTATGCCTCCGGCACCGCGACGCTCGGCGGCTACTTCCCCGGTGTGGACACCTTCCTGGGGTTGCAGATCGCCGCGCAGGAGATCGCCGACTCGCTCGCGCGACACCGGTTCTGCAAGAAGATCGGTCCGATCAGGTCCACGGTCGGCTGGTTCAAGTGGCTGTTCAACAGCGCGCCATAGACAGGTAGGAGTCGTAAAGTGCTGCCAACCCTTTTCGGCAGAATCCAGGTCCGGATCGTGTTGCTGCTGGTCGTCGGCGGGTTCTGGACGCTCGTACTCACTCCGATCCTGCCTGGCCTGGTCGGCACCATCGGCCAGAAGTACGCCACCACGTACACCATCCTCGGTCTGACCATCGTGGTCGGCATCCTGTGGGAACTGCTCTATCACCTCCTGATGCAGTTCCGCTGGGAGAAGGACTGGCCGACGCTGTTCGGACTGGCCACCGTCATCAACGAGGGCCTGCTCATCTTCGGCCTGGTCAAGCTCGACTTCATCCCCTGGATGAACGGCGCCGACGTGCCTTGGCTGGCGTTCACCATCCTGTTCGTGATTGTGTGGATCGCTCAGTGGCTGACCGCGAACGGGCCGTTGCGGGTCCCGTTCATCCGGTGGCGGTTCCGCGGCGGGAGGTTTGTGTGACCGGCTGGACAGTGCGTCCGGCCCCCGGCAACGGGGTGCTGGCGCGATTGGGGGACGTGGTCCTGTTATTCGGGGCCCAGCCGGACGACGCCGTCCAGCAGCTCCTGGAGCTGCTCGAGACGGTCGATGCGGAGGGTGGTGACGGCCGCCGGCTGGGCCGCCGGCTGGCCGGCCTGCTCTCCAGCCTGGACGACGCGCCGCCGCTGGTGGCCTTCGGTCCGACCGGCGACCAGGTCGCCGTGCTCGTACACGGCGACGCGATGCTGGTCGCCAACACCGCCGGCGGCGAGGTGCGGCTGGACGGCAGCCAGGCGATGACCTGGGTCGATCGGGTCATCTCCGACGCCACCTCGATCTCCGCGTCGCTGGGCAAGGGGGCCGCCGGCGCGTCCACGCGCTTCCGGCTGGACGACGGCGTCGTGCCGGCCGACGGCTTCGTCATGCAGCCGGGCGGCGGCCGGCCACGGCGTACGCCGGCACCGGCCACGCCGGCCGCGCCGCCTCCACCGCCGCCTCCGGAGCCGGTGATCACGCCGTCCGCCGGTCCGGCGCAGGCGGTCGCCACCTCCGGCGCGGTCGCCGCGTCGTCCTTCGTGGACGAGGAGCCGGTGCGCGACTTCACCGCCGCTCCGCCGTCCGACGACTTCTCCACGCCGCCGGTGCAGGACTTCACCTCGCCGCCACCGGCCGACGACTTCTCGTCGCCGATGCCGGCCGCCGCCACTCCGGCGCCTCCACCTCCTCCGCCGCCACCACCACCGACTCCGGCTCCGGCACCGGCACCGGCACCGGCTGAGCCTGCTGCGCCGATGGACGAGCCGGTCGCGGCCGTGCCGCTGGACGCTCCGGCCACCCCGATGCCGGACATGCCGACACCGCCGGCCGAGCCGGGTCCGGCGGCTGGTGTGGACCGCAGCGAGCCGTTCGAGTCGGTGCTGCTGGCCGGGCCGGAGGCGAGCCTCAACGACACGCCGTTGGCTCCGCTGCCGGTCGGCGAGGAGGCCGCCGAGGAAGAGGAGGAGGTCCACCCCGAGGTCCTCGGCATCTACTGCAAGAACGACCACTTCAACGACCCGCGCGCGCCGTACTGCGGCGTCTGCGGCATCTCGATGGTCCAGCTCACGCACATCGCGCGACCGGGTCCGCGGCCGCCACTGGGCGTGCTGGTGCTCGACGACGGCGCCACCTTCCGGCTGGACACCAGCTATGTGATCGGCCGCGAGCCCGAGCGCAACCAGGAGGTCGCCGAGGGCCGGGCCAGGTCCGTCCGGCTGTACGACCCGGAGGGCCTGGTCTCCCGCGCGCACGCCATGATCGAGCTGGTCGACTGGGACGTGAAGGTCAACGACCTCGGCTCGGCCAACGGCACGTACGTGTTCCCGCCCGGCGCCGACGGCTGGATCCGCGTACTGCCCAACGCGCCGATCACCATCACGCCGGGCACCCGTGTCGGCCTTGGCCGGCGCGGCTTCCTCTACGAGTCGCACCGCAAGTCGCCGGTCTTCGAGGCGGGCACCGCACCTCGTTGACCCGGCCGGGTCTGTCAGCTGTCGCGTACGGCCCGCCAGATCGCGCTGTCCATGAAATGGTTGTCGAACAGGTCCTGTGTCCGCAGGACCTCCTGCGGGCTGGCCTTGCCACGGGCCACCTTGTCGACCAGCCGGAAGTAGTCGAACCGCGCCAGGCCGGGTGCGAACAGGATCAGCACGTCGGCCGACGAGCCTTTCGGCGCACCGAAGGCGTGCGGCATTTTCGGTGGTACGAAAAGAAAGTCGCCTTTCTCCGCGGTGACCACGTCGTCACCGGCCAGCACCTGCAGGCTGCCGTCGACAATGAAGAAGATCTCCGCCGAGGTGTTGTGGAAATGCGGCGCGGCGCCGTCCATGCCGTCGGCGATCAACGCGCGGTTGGCGCTCAACGCTCCACCGGTCTGGTCGTGGTCGGCGTAGAGGATCATGCCGACCTTCTCCGTACCGAGCCGTTCGGCGTCCGCCTCGCGGACCAGGATCGATCCCTGCTCGTCCGACCGGATCATCGTCATGTTGGTTCTCCCGTCCGTTGTGAAAACAAAGACGGTACGGGCTTTGCCGTTGTGACGGCTACGGACCAGGTGCGGCGTGGGCCGGGGTCCAGCCGAGCTGCTCGCGGGCCTTGGCCAGGCTCATCGTGTGGCCGTCGAGGTCGCCGCTGATGTTGAACGCGGCGAACCCGTGCCCGCGGTAGTTCAACGCCGCGTCCAGCGCGGCCGCGACATCGCTGCCGGAGGTCGCGATCAGCCGGTGGAAAAGCGGGTCGACCGGCGGCCACTCGGTGTCCGGAGTGGGGAACGCCAGTCGCAGGCAGACCACGTCCATGTCCCATTCGGCCGCCGCCGACCGGCACACCTCCTCGCCGAGCCGTTTGGCCAGGCCGTAGAAGTCGCGGGCGTCCGGTCGCGCGTCGTCGCCGGGGAAGCGGCCGATCTCGTCGCGGCTCGCCTCGCGCTGCGTTCCCGGGATCAGGTAACGGAAAACCGACATGCTGCTGGTGTAGACCGCGTGCCGTACGCCGGCCTCGTGGGCCGCACGCAAGGCCAGGTAGAGACCGCTGACCGCGACCTCCAGGTGGCTGCGTACGGTCGGCGGCGTGTTCCAGCCCTGCACCGGCCCCATTGCCATGTAGATCAACGAATCCGCGCCGGTGGCGAGCTCGCGGGTCAGGTCGGCGTCGCGCGCGTCGCCGGTGTGGTAGCCGACGCCGGGCACCGGGTCGGCCGGCGGCTTCAGGTCGAGGACGGTGAGGTGGTGACCGGCGGCCAGGATCGGCACCACGATCCGGCCGACCACGCCGCAGCCACCAATGACCAGGACACGACGGGAATGTTGCGACAAACCGCGGACCTCCTGGCGACTTTTCCAACGAATCGAACGTAACTCGCGGGCCAGCGGTGGTCAATCTGGTTGGCGGGCCGGCTGTGGACCAGCGAATCCATTATGTGCTGGAACACAGTTGACTCTTCCGTAACGTCAAACTTTAGCGTCCTTCGTGGCAATTGCAGGCGAGGGAAAGGGGCCGACGATGGCACCCGCCAGGAAAACCGTGAACCGGGTGACCATCCAGCTGCGCGGCGGCAACGCCACCATGGTCGACCTCGGAAAGATGCTGGGGCCGACCGGCGTGAACATGGCGCTGGTCAAGAAGGAATACGACGAGGCGACGGCGTCGCAGCGCGACGACATCGTGCCGGTCGTCGTGGAGATCTTCGAGGACCGCAGTTTTCAGCTGCGCTACAAGACACCGCCGGCGGCGTTCCTGATCCGTCGCGAGCTCGGAATCGAGGCTGCGTCGGCAAAACCCGGCCAGATCTCGGCCGGCACGTTGAGCCGGGCCGCGCTTCGGCGGGTCGCCGAACGGAAACTGCCGGACCTCAACACGACGGACGTGGAGAAGGCGATGAGCATCGTCGCCGGGACCGCGCGGTCGATGGGTGTCTCCGTCGCGCCGGAATGATCTTCGGTGCGGTGATCCCGCCGTTTCGGATGCTCGACCCGGGATTGGCTCTGGCAGAGCGAATCCTGGCCGGCGACGTACGCGACGTGCCGGCGGCCGACGCGCTGCGCCGGATGGCCGCGGCGTTACCGGATGAGGACGCGGCGGCCGTACACCTCAACTTTTCCTTGGAAATCCTCGGTGTGCGGCCGCGGCTGCGTCGGGACGGCGAGGCGTGGCAGCTCGCGCTCGGCGAGCTGTCCGACGTCGCGGACGCCGCGACGATGCTCGCGGTGTTGGTGGCGCGTGCCGGCTGGCACCGGATCCGGTGCTGTGGCCGGTGCCGGCAGCCGTTCATCGACCGGACGATGGGCGCCACGACCCGTTCGTGTCCGGCGCACCGGCGTTCTAACCTACGGGGATGAGCGTGCGGGCTGGGTTGGTCTCGGTGACGTTCCGGCAGTTGTCGGTGCCGGAAGTCGTGGACGTCGCGGCGAAAGCGGGCCTGGCGGCGGTCGAGTGGGGTGGCGACGTGCACGTGCCGGACGTCGGCGCCGCGGTGCGTACGCGCGACCTGGCGGCCGATGCCGGACTGGCGGTCGCGGCGTACGGGTCGTACTACCGGGCCGGCGTCAGTGACCCGGCCGATTTCGCCGCCGCCGCGCGCGTGGCCGTTGCTTTGGGCGCGCCGTACGTCCGGGTGTGGGCCGGCCGGCTCGGATCGGCCGAGGCCACCGACGACTATCGCGCGGCCGTCGTACGCGCGCTGAAGGCCGCGACCGGCCACGGTGTGACGGTCGCGGTGGAATACCACCCCAACACGCTCACCGACACGCTCGAGTCGGCGCTGCGGCTCTTCGACGAGGTCGGGCCTGGCGTGGTGCCGTACTGGCAGCCGTGGGACTGCCACGCCGTCGACGCGGCACGTGCGCAGGTGCGGGCGCTGCTGCCGTACGGCCTGCCGACGGTGCACGTCTTCAGCTGGGACACCGACGGCTCCCGCCTTCCGCTGTCCGCCGGCGAACGCCTGTGGCGCACCGTCCTCGACGAACTGTCCGCCGCGCCCGGCTCGTACAACGCACTCCTCGAATTCGTCGTCGACAACGACCCGGCCCTCTTGGCCCCCGAAGCCGAAACCCTCCTCAGCTGGCTGAACTCTCGTTAGCCACCCCAACCATCCCGCCCCCCACCGCCAAACTGTCGTACCCCCGTGCCAATCTGGGCCCCCACCCAGATCGGGCGGGGGGTGGGTTCGCGTGGCAACTTACCTACATAGAAAGTTGATCTTGCTCACGCTGTATTGGAGCGCTAAATGCCCCATTTGCCGCAATGGTCAACGCAAGCAAGGCCCCCTTGCGTGCACCTGACGCACGTAAGGGGGCCTTGCTTGCAGAGGGCCTGTGGCGGATGTGACCAATGAGGCCGCTGAGGCGCCGGTGTCAGGACCAAGATCATTTTCGCTCGCGCGCGCGGCCTCTCAACCCACCCCCCACCCGGAATGGGTGGGGGAAACATATACACCCAGGTACGACAGTTTCGCGCTGTAGCGGGTATTTATGCCGTCGGCACGGTGGCCGGAGTGCCGATGACCTCGGGCCAGTTGGGTTCGTCCGGGTCCTGCGCCGGCCGGACGAGCAGGTGGACGCCGGGTGCCGGAGGGTTGCCGTCGTCGGTGGCCACCATCATCGGGGCCGGTTCGGTCGGCACTTCCAGCATGGATACGGCGCGGGTCGGCAGGCCGTTGGTGGTCAGGGTGGCAGCGAGCTGGGTCGACTTGCGACTGGGTTTGCCGCTCTCGGCCAGCAGGAGCTCGACGCCGCGTGCGGAGGCGATGGCGGCGCCGGCCTCGATGGCCGACTCGGCGTTGCGGCCGCTGGCACCGAGTACGACCACCGGGCCGCCGGTCGGCGGGGTGTCCAGCAGGGTCAGCAGCTGACCGGTGGTGGCGGCACTGATCTGCTCGTAGCCGTCGTCCGACCGGGCCACCAGTACGGCCTGCGGGGTGGCGGCGGCGACCTGTTCGGCGACCTCGCGGATCGGGTCGTCGGAGAACCGGCTGAGCACCGGCGCGTCCAGACCACGCTGCTTGGCGTGCCGCGCGAGGCCTTCCAGCTCACCCATCGTGCCGGCCATCTCGGCGAGCTCGCCGGACAGGCCGCTGCCGACCTCCAGGTTGGGCGTCGCATAGCGCTTGATGTGGGTCAGCACCACCTCGGCCGGCCGGCGGCCGCCGGCCAGGTCGGTGGCCAGGTCCGTACGCGCCGTGCCGTCGGACGGGTCGGGGATCAGCGTGAGTACGCGATGCGCGGCGGTGACACCGAGCGCGGCGGCTTCGGCTTCGGCCACGTCCTTGGCGATCCGCCGGTCCGGATAGATCCACTTCAGCAGCGGACCGGTCATCACCGTGGTGACGACAGCCATCACGACCATCAGCGAGTAGAGCTTGGTGTCCAGCACCATCAGCTGCACACCGACGGTCAGGATGATCAGCTCGGTCAGGCCTCGGGTGTTCATCAGCGTCGCCAGCGCCGCGGCCTGCTGGTTACGCACCTTGTTGAGCCGTGCGCCGATGTACGCGCCGATGAACTTGCCGCCGATCGCGACCGCCAGGATCGCCAGCAGCTCCACCAGCCCGTCCAGGCCCACCTTCGACAGATCGACCTTCAGGCCGGCGTTGATGAAGAAGAGCGGCAGCAGGAGCAGCACCGACACCTGCTCCAACCGCTCCAGGATCTCGTGGCGCATCTTCTCCACGCCGGCCCGCGGCATCACCACGCCGAACAGGAACGCGCCGAAGATGAAGTGGATCCCCATCCACTCGGTGGCCCACGCCGACAGCATGACGCCGGTCAGCACGATCGCGAGGATGCTCGGGGTGAGCCGGCCGGCCTTGTCGCGCATGTCCACCAGCCGCTTCAGCAGCGGACGTACGACCGCGAACATCACCACCAGATAGGGGATCGCGAACAGGATCTGCCAGCTCGCGCCGTGACCGGCGGACGCGCCGGCGGCGGCGATCGCCACGACGACGGCCAGGATGCTCCACGCCATGATGTCGTCGACCGCCGCGCTGGCCAGCGCGAGGCCGCCGAGCTGCGTACGGTGCATGCCGCGGTCGGTGAGGATCCGCGCGAGGACCGGGAACGCCGTGACGGACATCGCGGCACCGATGAACAGGGCGAAGGCCAGCTGGCCGGCACCGGTCGGATGTGACGTGTACAACCAGAACGCCAGCAGGATGCCGAGACCGAACGGCAGCAGGATCGAGCCGGTCGACACGCTGGCCGCGATCCGTCCCTTGCCGCGGATCAGCGACGTGTCCAGCTCGAAGCCGACGATGAACATGAACAGCACCAAGCCGATGCTGGCCAGCGCGTTGAGGAAGCCGCGTACGTCGACCGGCACCAGATGCGTGGAGATCCAGCCGTTGAACAGCGTCGGACCCAGCAGGATGCCGGCGATGACCTCGCCGATGACGGCAGGTTGGCCGATCTTGCGGAAGAGCCAGCCGAGCAACCGGGCCAGCACGAGGATCAGGGCGATATCCAGCAGGACCCACGCCGTCTGTGCGGAAGTCACGGTGGCACTCCAAATTCTGCGATGGTGTCCGCCGTAACGTAGCTCAGCGACGCATACGCGTGCCGGTAGGTTCGGTGGAGTCGGCGTGTGTTGTTCGTCGTGCGTACGCTGACGGCGTCGACTCGTGCGACGATACGCAACTGGACACCGCACCGAATGTGCGCGACGAAGGCAGGAGGGGCCGTGGACGGCATCGCCGACTACGAGTTCGTACGATCGCTGGGTACCGGCAACCACGGTGAGTTCTTCCTGGCCAAGACACCGCAGCGGCTGCCGGTGGACGCGCCGTACGTGGCGGTCAAGGTGCTGTCCGGCGAGAAGTCCGAGGACGTGTTTCGCCGCGCGACCCGCGAGCTCAAGGCGTTCGCCGCGGTGCAGTCGCCCCACCTGGTCGCGCTCTATGACGCGGGTCAGCAGGCCGGTGTCGTCTACTACTCAATGGAATACCTGTCCGACGGGTCGCTCGCCGAGCCGGCCAACACGCTGGAGCTGGGCCGCGTCGCCGACGCCGTCGCCAGCGCCGCGCGCGCCGCGCACGCGCTGCACGAGGCCGGAATCGTGCACAACGACATCAAGCCGGCCAACATCCTGCTCGGGGGCGACGGCAGCGCGAAGCTGTCCGACCTGGGCCTGAGCCGCGTACTCGCGCCGGGGATGACGATGACCGGCATGGGCTCGCTCGGCTCGGTCGAGTTCACCGACCCGGCGCTGCTGCACGGCGACTCGCCGTCCCGCGCCAGCGACATCTTCTCCCTCGGTGCCACCCTGCACCGGGTCGCCACCGGCCGCGGCCTGTTCGGCGACCTGCCGGACTCCGACCCGGTCCTGGTGCTGCGCCGCGTCCTGTCCACCAAGCCCGACGTGGCCCCCGACCTCGACCCGGAGATCGCCGCCGTGGTCCGCAGCTGCATCGCCGAGGACCGCACCGAACGACCCGCCACGGCCGCCGAGGTCGCCGACCGCCTGACCTCCATCGCCGCCTGACCGGCGCCGTACCCGCCAAAAGTCGTCCTGTGGATAACCCGTTGTCCACAGGTTTTCGCTGAAATAATTGGCCCCCACCCTGGGCGGGGGGTGGGTACGTGGGTTTCGGACGTCACGTAAGTACGAAGTCGATCATGTCGGCGGGTCGTGGAGCGCTACATGTCGGGTTTGTGTGCTTGGCGGCTGGTCGCATGGCCACCATGCGTGCGTTCAGCTTGAGTTTTAACCCTGTTTGGCTCTGGCGGTCTTTGGGGCTGTGTCTTTTTTTGCGGTTGTTGAGTGGGGTGGTCTGGGTCGGGTGGTTTTGGTGCGCTGGTTGGGGGAGTGATTTTCGGCCGGAGCGCGCCGTTGTTGGGTCGGTGCTGGAGTGCCACAGCCGCATGGCAGGTCCTGGGTTGTGATGGCGTGAGCTGTCGCGGCGGACCAGTATGGGACGCAGCGACGTCCCCGCCGCCGCGATCCAGGCGTAAGGGACTCTTTGTGAACGTCCAGCGGCGGCTGGGGCGGTGCTGGTGTGACTGCTGTGGCCAACCATGCGGGAGAGACGGCTTGACCGGGTAGTACTTGGTCAACAGGACATCAGATCCGGGCGATTGGCACGCCCGGACATTGAGCCCGGCCCGGCGAGCAGCCACAACAGCATTACTGGCCTCGGCAGTCACACCCACCACAGGGGCTGACGGTCACGCAGGCGTGAAAGCCGTGTTTCGTGCATCTAGCGCCAGTAACTCGACATTCATCCCTCCGGTAAACCTCGCAAGACAGACATTTAGCGTTACACGGTGCTGTGGATCCCATTGAGTGGACCCTTTTGCCGCCTACCGGGACACCATGACACCTTCCGAGCCGGCCCGCGCAGCCGATGACTGGACGTACATCACCCGGTCGCTGCGCCACCGGACGATGACCAGGATGGGCAGCTCTCGGAGCAGGGTAGGCCAGCCGGGGACCCAGCAGTCCGGCGTCCAGCGGCGCGGAACCAGTCACCAACCCAGAGGTCAAAACTCACGCCCAACGCACGCATGGTGGCCATGCGAACATCGCACGGAGGCCGCCGGGTCGTCGATTGTGGGGAAATCGCGCTAAAGCCGGCCGTTCGATGCGGGATGTCCCCGCATCCGACGGCGGATTCAGGCCGCTCTCAGACGCGGAGACGCGGCAGAGGCGGGATCAGTCCAGGACCTCCAGGTGCTCGGCGAGGTTGCGGACCCAGCCGGCGTCGACGCCGTCCGCGGTGCCGGCCAGCGACGCGCCTGGCGTGCCGGCGTGTACGACCAGCGCGGCCGGACCCGGTCCGCGGATGTCGATGCAATAGCCGCAGGTCCGCGGCACGCGGCGGTGCGGGCCGAGGACGCGCAGCACGTGGATGCCCAGCGCCGGACCGTGCGCGGTCAGCTCGTCGGCCTTGGGGCTGTCGGCGCTGTCGTCCAGGATGGCCAGCACCCGCGGATGCTTGGCGATGTGCTGCTGCTGTTGGCCGCCGGCGGCGGCGACCCGGCGGCGCTCCAGCACGGTCAGCAGGCGGTTGACCAGGTCGGCGGCGGCCTCGCTGTCGGCGGCCACGTGCGGGCCCTGCAGCGGCGCGGTGCTCGGACGGGCGTGTGGCAGCGCGCGGACCCACGACCAGCGCTCCGGTCCGACCGGCGTGAGCGCGGCCGCCAGGCACAGGTCGCGCGGGTCGTGCAGACCGGCGGCCTGGCCGATCACCCACCGGACCAGCGCGGTCGCACGCTCGGGCTCACCACGGATCGCGCCGCCGGTGGTCTCGCCCAGCGGCATCGCCATCACCCGCGGTGGCCGCTCCGGGCGCCAGCCGACACGCGTCAGCAGCGTCAGCGGATGCTGCGGACCGCGCCGCAGCGGCGACCCGGGCCGGGTGATCGAGGCCATGATCGACACCGGGTCCGGCAGCGCCAGGTCGGCGCTCGCGCGGCTCAGCCGGTCGCTTGGCCGCACCTCCAGCAGCGACGAGCCGGCGTCGATGATCTGCGTCGGCTGCACGGGCCGGGGTCCGGTCAGCGGCGTACCGTCCAGCCGCGCCGACGCGCTGCCGACCGGCTCGGCGGTGACGTTCCAGCCGTTCACCCGAAAACGTACGTGCTGCGCGTCGAGCGCGTCGTCCTCGATCGCGAGCGGACCGCTGTTGCCGACCACCGACTCACCGAGCGGCAGTGGCAGCACCTGGCCGCTGGCCGGACCGCCGACGACGACGATCGACAGCGAGTCGTTCTGCGGCTGGCTGGCGCCACCGAAGCTCGGCGGTGGCTGTTGCTGCTGCCGAAAGCCCGGCTGTGGCGGTCCATAACCAGGCTGCGGCGCCGGCCGGCCGGGCAGCGGACGGCTCTGCGGTGCCTGCGGCGGCGGCGCCTGCCGCGGCGCGTTCTGGTAGGCGGCCGGCGGTCCGTAACCCTGCGGCACAGGCGTACGGCTCGGGATGCCACCGGACTGTGACGGCGGCGGCCGCTGTCCCGGCGGCGGACCGTACGACGGCGCCGGACCCTGCGGACCCTGCGGATAGCGCGGTGGTTGTTGCTGCTGCGGATACACCGGTCCGCTCTGCGGCACGCCAGGGGGTCGCTGCGGCACGCCGGGACCCGGCTGCTGGTATGGCAGCCCACCTGGACCGACCGGCGCGGCCGGAGCCTGCGGCGGGCCTGACTGTGGCCCTGACTGTGGCCCTGACTGTGGCCGCGGCGGCTGACCGGCCGGTGGGGCCGAGAACGGCGCGGCCGGAGGAGCGGACAGCGGTGCAGAAGGCGGCGCTGCGGGTGGCGCTGAGGGCGCGCCGGCCTGCGGGGGCGCGGGTTTGTGCGCTGGCGGGTGCAGTGCCTCGGAGAGCGCCTGTACGAAGTCGGCGCAGGTCGGATAGCGGTCCTCGAGCTTCTTCGCCATCCCGCGGATGATCACCGCGTTCATCGCGCGCGGCAGGTCGCCGCGCAGCTCGGTGACCTCCGGCGGCGGTGCGGTGAGATGCGCGGAGATCGACGCGACCGGGTTTTCGCGTACGAACGGGATCCGGCCGGTGAGCACCTCGAACGCCACGCAGGCCAGCGCGTACTGGTCGACGCTGCCGCCCTTGTCGACGCCGTCGATCTGCTCCGGCGCGATGTACGCGAGCGAGCCGAGCACCTGGCCGGTCGCGGTGATCTGCTGGTCCTCGACCGAGTGCGCCTTGGTGAGGCCGAAGTCCACCAGGTAGGCCTTCTCGCCGCTCGCGCCGGGGTCCTCGATCAGCACGTTGCCGGGTTTCACGTCGCGGTGTGCCATGCCGAGCGAGTGCGCCGAGTCCAGCGCCTCGGCGGTCTCGGCGAGCAGCCGTACGACTCGGTCGGGGTCCATCGGGCCGTCGTTGTGCAGCACGGTGCCGAGGTCGGCGCCTTCGATGTACTCCATCGCGAGATAGAGCTGGTCGTCGACCTCGTCGGCGGTGTAGACGGTGACGATGTGCGGATGCCGCAGCCGCGCCGCGGACAGCGCCTCACGCAGGAACCGGCGGCGGAACGCCTCGTCGGAGGCGAGGTGCGGGCGCAGGACCTTCAGCGCGTCGATCCGGTCCAGCAGCCGGTGCTTGGCCCGGTAGACCTCACCCATGCCGCCGACGGCGAGGCGGTCCAGCACCTCGTACGCGGCGAATCGGGATCCCGGCTCCAACACACCTCACAGGTTGGCACGTCCTGTCTCGTCGTGTAACGCCGGGACGGAATTAGGTCTGTTCGGTTGAATCAGACGAGCGCTCACGAGCGTGACGTTTCCGGTCGTACGGCCGCCGCGAACGTCACGTTCATGACGGTATGACCCCGGCGGCGGCGCGTGGTGATCTTCGCCAAAGAGGCAGAGGCGTGGGGCTGGTCAGGCAGCGGACGATGGGGTTGTGGGACTCTGGGCCGGAGTCGGTCACCCCTTTTCCGGAGGCAATGGGACATGCGCGGCAGGCGGCTGGTGGCCGTGGTGGCAACGGTGCTGGCGGTGCTCGCGGTGGCGGGCGCGGCCGGTTGCCAGAACCGGTTCGGCGCGGCGGTGGTGGTCGGTGACTACCGGGTCAGCGCGTCGGAGGTCGACACGTACGTCGACGACGTGACAGCGGCCGGCGGCGGCACCTACTCGCGCGATGTCCTTCGCGCGTCGATCGTGACGACGATCGTCCGCAACCGGCTGATGGAGTTGCTGGCCGCGCGGCTCGGCCTGCACATCGATCCCGCGGCGCTGGCGGCGGCGACCGGCGATCCGGCGAACGTGGCCAGCGCGCGCAGCAACGGCCTGCCGGTCGCTCTGCTGGCCGAGGCCAACCTGGTGTTCGGCGCGATCTCGCACCACCTTGACCCGCGCTTCGACGTCAACGGCCTCCGTGTCTTCGACCCGGTCACCAGCGCCGAGATGAACACGCGGATCACCGACCGGATACGGCCGGTGCTCGCCGCCAACCCGGTCAACGTCAACCCGGCGTATGGCGCGTTCAGCCCACACAACCTGGCCGTCTATCCGCCTGGCGCGGCGGCGCCGGCGACCGAGCCGTGGATTCGCCCGGCGACCACGGCGCCGGCCAGCTGAGCCGATGGCCGTACTCACCCTGCTGACCACCTCGCCACGGCTGCCGGCCGGCCTGCTCAGCGGCCCCGCGTGGCGGCTGATCGGCTCCGCGACCGTGCTGGCGGCGGCAGAGTCCGCGCTGGTCACCGCGGTACGCGAGGCCGGCTACGAGGTGCGGCTGGCGGCCGCCGAGGACGCCGCCGGCATCGCCAAGGAGGCCGGCGCGGCGGTGTGGCTGGTCGACGGTGGCGAGGAGCCGGCCGTCGACGCCGGGGTCATCGTCGAGCGAATGGCCGGCAGCTGGGACCCGCCCGGCGGCCGGCTGCTGGACGTGGTCGCGGTGATGGACCGGCTGCGGTCGCCGGGCGGCTGTCCGTGGGACGCCGAGCAGACGCACGAGTCGCTGATGCCGTATCTGCTGGAGGAGACCTACGAGGCATACGACGCGCTCGCCGACGGCGACCTCGACGCGCTGCGCGAGGAGCTCGGCGACGTGTTGCTGCAGGTCGCCTTCCACGCTCGGCTGGCCGAGGAGCGGCCGGCCGGGTCGCGCTGGTCGATCGACGACGTGGCCGCCGGACTGGTCGACAAGCTGGTCAACCGGCATCCGCACGTGTTCGCGGCGACGGCGGTCTCCGGCGCGGCCGAGGTGCACGAGAACTGGGAACAGATCAAGCGCCGCGAGAAGTCGCGCGAGTCGTCGATGGACGGCATCGCGCGTACGCAGCCGGCGCTGGCGCTCGCCGCCAAGGTCCTCTCGCGCGCCGCCCGCGCCGGTGTGGCCGTGCCGCTGCCGGACCCGTCGACGCTCGGCGGCCGCTTGCTCGCGCTGGTCGCCGAGGCACGCGCAGCCGGTGAGGATCCCGAAGGCGCACTCCGCTCGACCGTCCTCGCGTACGCCACCGCCGTACGCGCCGCCGAAGCCGCCGGCTGAACTACCCGCTACGGCGCGAAACTGTCGTACCCCCCTGCCAATCTGGGCCCCCACCCAGATCGGGCGGGGGGTGGGTTCGCGTGGCACCTTACATAAGTAGAAAAGTTGATCTTGGTTTCGCGCGCCGATGCACGCATGGCGTCCATGCGGCCGTTCAGCGCACGCATGGTGGCCATGCGCGCATCCGACGCACGCGAGGGGGCCATGCGACCGGGATGCACGCGAGGGGGCCATGCGACCGGGATGCACGCATGGTGGCCATGCGACCGGGGACGCACGCGAGGGGTCCATGCGGCCGTTCAGCGCACGCATGGTGGCCATGCGGCCATCCAACGCACGCAAGGGGTCCATGCGACCAGACCCGGACCCCGCTCCCGGCCGCCAGCCTGCTGACAGTCCGCGGCAAGCGCGGCCAGGTAGCGTCGACAACATGCCGCAGGATTTCGTCGCCACCGTCGAACGCGTCGTGGACGACCTTCTCGACTCCGACCCCACGACCGCGCTGTGGGCCGGCGACCACCGCGCCGACCACCGGCTGCCGGACTACTCCGACGACGCCGTACGCGGCCGCGTGGCCCGTCTCAAGGAGGATTCGCACGCGCTCAGCGAGATCGACGCTGACGGCCTGGGGCCACAGGACGCGGTCGACCTGGAGCAACTCCAGTCCACTGTGGACAGACAGCTGTTCGCGCTCACCGAGCTGCGCGAGCACGAGTGGAACCCGCTGGTGCACATCCCCGGTTTCCTGCTCAACAGCCTGCTGCTGCGGCCGAGCGCACCGGCCGACCAGCGCCTCGCCGCGGTCATCTCGCGGCTGGAGGACCTGCCGGACGCGCTGGCCACCGCCGACCGTACGCTCGCCGACTGTCCGCGCATCCACGTCACGACCGCGCTGGCCCAGTGGAACGGCATGGCCGGCCTGGTGCAGGACGAGGTGCCCCGGCTGGCCGCCCAGGCCGGCCTGCCAAACAAGGCCGACGTGCCGATCGCGGACGCCCTGCAGGCCATCGAGCGGCACCGCGAGACGCTGCAACGGCTGGCCGACCGGCCGGGACGCTCGCCGCGGCTCGGCGACCGGCTGTGGGAGGCGAAGCTCTGGCACACGCTCGACTCACCGCTGACCGCCGCCGAGGTGCTGGCCGCGGCGCGTGACCGGCTCGACCTGATCTCCGCGGAGATTGCCGAGGTGGCCGGCCAGCTCACCGGCCGGCCGGACCCGAAGGCGGCGCTGGACGAGCTGGCCAACGACCGGCCGGACGACCGGACGATCGTGCCGGAGTTCGAGCGGGTGATGGTCGAGACGACCCGCTTCGTACGGGACAACGACCTGGTCACCGTGTACGACGATCCGTACCAGATCCTGGTCATGCCGGAGTTCGCCCGCGGTGTCGCCGGCGCCTACTGCGACGCGCCGGGACCGCTGGAGGAGGCGGCCGTTCCGACCTTCCTGGCCGTCTCGCCGACACCAGCCGGCTGGTCGGCCGAGCTGGTCGAGTCGTACTACCGCGAGCTCAACAACCACATGGTCAGAAACCTCGCCGTACACGAGGCGATGCCGGGTCACTACCTGCAGCTCGCGCACGCGAACCGCTTCCGCAGCGCGACGCGTGCCCGCGCATTGTGCGGCAGCGGTACGTTCGTCGAGGGCTGGGCCGTCTACGCCGAGCAGCTGATGACCGAGGCAGGTTACGGCGGGCCGCGGGTGCGGATGCAGCAGCTCAAGATGCAGCTGCGCATGATCATCAACGCGATCATCGACAACGAGGTGCACTGCGGTGACATGGCCGAGGCCGCGGCGCTCGACCTGATGCGGCGGCGCGGCTTCCAGGAGGAGAGCGAGGCGGTGAAGAAGTGGGACCGTACGCTGCTCACCTCGACGCAGCTCTCCACCTACTTCGTCGGCTACACCGAGGTCGCCGCCATCGCCGCCGCGCGTCCGGCCGGCGCCTCACCGCGTGAGTGGCACGACGCGATGCTCGCGCACGGCAGCCCGTCGCCGCGCCACCTCCGTACGCTCCTCGGCCTCTGAGATAGCCGCTACGGCGCGAAACTGTCGTACCCGACGGCAAAACTGGCCCCCACCCAACCCAGTGCGGAGGTGGGTTTTGTGACCTATTCGTTATCTGGGGTTATGTGCTCGCGCTCGGGGCTGACGGTCCGTTGGATGCCGAGTCGTGGTGTCTTTGGCTGGCGTGGATGTCGCGTCGAATGGTCTCGACGGCCTCGAGTTCATCCTCGGTCATCGGCTCGCGCCGGTCGTTGACCGCTGTCCAGTGCGCCCAGGCTTCCGGATCAGCAGATGGTGGCGGTGGTCGGTTGCCGCTGGCTGGCTGGCCTGTGCTCGGAGGGTCGCTGGTTGGGTCGCTCACTGGGTGTGTCGCCTTCCCGTTCATATCCTTATCCTCACACGGCGACGTATGGCCGACTGTCCGGAGATGTCAGGCCGCGTTGTGCCAGGTCGTCGCCGTACTGGTGGGAGTATGGCCTTGTGGACGGTGATGAGGTGGTCACGCAGCTGGGGCTACGCATGCCGTCGCCAGTCGAGGAGATCAACGACGACCGGATGACGGTCACTGGCGTACGCCTCCTCCTCAAGCGTGATGATCTGATTCATCCTGACTTGCCCGGCAACAAGTGGCGGAAGCTGAAGTACAACCTCGAGGCTGCGCGGACCGGCGGCTATCGGTCCTTGCTGACGTTCGGTGGTGCGTACTCCAACCACATCCGCGCGACTGCGGCGGCCGGTGCACTGTTCGGCTTCGACACGGTCGGCGTCATTCGCGGTGAGGAGCACCTTCCGTTGAATCCGGCGTTACAGTTCGCCGTTGATCACGGCATGAAGCTGGCCTATCTCGATCGCAGGACGTACCGGCAGAAGACAGAACCGAACGTCATCGAAGATCTCCATGAACGATTCGGCCGCTTCTACCTCCTGCCGGAAGGCGGCAGTAACGACTTGGCGGTCAAGGGCTGTGCGGAGTTGCCGGCCGAGATCGACAGCGATTTTGACGTAATCTGCTGCTCAGTGGGTACGGGCGGAACACTCGCCGGCATCGCCGCCGGTCTACAGTCGTCGCAACAGGCGATTGGTTTCTCTGCACTGAAAGGCGGCGATTTCCTCACGGATGATGTGGTCCAACTTCAGAGGTCCGCACTCGGACACGCTACCCAAAATTGGTCGATTGAAACGGAATTCCACTTCCGCGGTTACGCGAAGCGGACTCCAGAGTTGGACGATTTCATCGATGACTTTGAGCGTCGCCACGGGATCAGGCTTGATTGGATCTACGAGGCCAAGATGATGTACGGCGTGTTTGCGCTCGCTGCGCGCGGGAGATTCGTGCGTGGGTCCACGGTTGTGGCAGTTATCGCGGGACTGTAGGGCCACGTTATACGGCTAGGTGGTATTTCTGTATGGCTCGTTTCGTTAGGTTGCCGTCGACCCACGTCAGCGACCACTCGCCGTTATTTACCTTGAATTTCTTGCCAAAACCGACCCACTGGCCCTCCATGCTGCGTCCCAATGGGTCGACCATCATTTGCAGTGTTCCGTGGTATACAGCACCTTTGTAGTGGCCGGTCGGCGAGGTGTGTTCTGTCCACGTGCCGCTGACGATAGGGCCGTCGACGGACAGCTCAAGGCGAAGCTTAGAACCACTCGTGTGGGGAAGGCTTTCGCCGATGAGATCCGTTCCATCGCTGCGAAGTACGACGTAGTGCTCGCCTACCAGGTCCTCTGTCGCGGTTGAGCTGTGGTAGACGTACCGGCTCAGCCAGACTCCCTCGTAGCGGTTTTGTCCGGTGCCCGTTGCGGCAGCAGCCGGCTCCGGCGCGAGTGCTGGTGTTGTGGCGGCGACGCTGATTCCTGCGGCGAGCTTGAGCAACAACGCACGTCGGTCAATTCCCGTCGACTCCAGGCGTTGCGCCCAAACGGCTGCCGTCTGGGTTATCTCGGCCATGTCCATCTCCTCAAGGCGCAGTGCCCACTTTGCAAGGTCGGCAGAGCCGGCCTGGTCGTCGGCGCGCGATTCTCCTTGGAGGCCATCCAAAAGTGCGGGCACAGCGGCTAGGTTCTCATAAGCGTTGTTGACCGAGTCACGGGCACGGAAGTCCGGGCCATCGACGAGCAGATCGGCAACGCTGCATTCATACAGTTCGGCGAGACGCGTCAGTACGGCAAGCGACGGCTCGTAGCCGGATGCTGCCGGCCACGTCTCCCAGTACGAGAAGTTCTTGAGCGTCTTGGGGTCCGCCGGCCATCGAGCGTTCCACTGGTCGGACGCTTCTCGCTGACTCCAGCCATGAGCGAGACGGAACGCCGCGCGTGCGTTGACGTTGTACGTCTCGCGAAACTTGCCTGCGATCTCAGGCCACGCACAGCCACGACTACGCATCTCGTCGGCTAGCTGCTGCTGTTCTTGCCGCAGGCTGCGCGGCTTCCGACCCACGTCACGCCTCCTCCGCTCGCGTGCTGTTCCGGAGCCATCTCCACAGTACAGAACCTCCCCGTACAACGGGGAGATCCCGTCGCAGGAGATCACCGTTGTACGCGGTGGCTTGGCCACGGTCTGTAACGGACAGTTGTCTCATAACCCGAGAAGGCCATTCGAACCGGGGAGGCAGCAGGCATGAGCCAGCACGTGGCGTCACCTCGTACGTCAGGGGAGGTTTGTCGTACCGGCTGGAAGTCTTCGGCGGTCGCTTCTCAGCTGGCCGCTATGGATGGCTGGCACGATGCCGCCGACAGGTTCGGAGTTCCGCGTACGGATGCGGTTCTGTTGGCGCTGAACCTGTACGGTCTCCAGACCCGCCTGGGTGCTCGGGTCCGCTTGCAGGTCTCCGTGCCGGTCGGCGCGCAGGCACGGACGATTGTCATCGCCGCCGGCCGGCCTGACTCGCCGTTCACTCTCGCGGATAGTGGACAACTGTTCGCCGGAGCTGAGCTGGTCGGGGCCGCCGTACGTACGGATGTCGATGACGCCGTCTCTGGCTACCTCCGGTGCTGGGACGGCACGGCGTGGCGGGCCGCGACGATCAATCCGGCCAGCCGGTCCAAATGCACCGGCTGCGCACCCTGCCCGACTTCGTTGGAGCCTACGGCCGATCCACGGTTGGACACCGAGGATGAGTTGCACTTACTGCTGGACGGTTTGCGACAGCAGTTGCCGCACGGCGGGTCGCTGCGTGATCTGCACGAGATCACCGTTTCCACCGCCTGCTACGAGTCAGAGGATGCCGCGCTCGAGGCGATGATGGTCCTGCGCAAGGTATTGCGCTCGCGGCGTATCGACGCTCGTATCGTCTTGCTGTCGTCCGTTGTGCGGTCGCGTGAAGCATTTCGCTGGCTTGCTGAGCACGTCGGCCCGTTCGGGCTTTTCCTTACGGCCGATTGTGTCACTCGTAGAAATTTGATTCTGAAGAAGACAAAAGCCGATCTGCTGCCGGAACTGATGCCTGCGCTGCTGGCAGACGCGCGGGAAGCCGGCCTGGACACGTCGTTTACCTACATCGTTGGCCTGGATTCCACCAAGGACATGGAGCCTTTTCTGTCGGCGATGCTGCCGCAGGTGACACTTTTCCCATCGCTCCAGGTCTTCCAGGCACACACGCCCGTCATGGACGGGCTGCATACGCCAGAGGCGGACGAATTCTCGTATTTCCTGAATGCGCGGCGAATTGTGGAGAGCGTCATGGTCGATGCGGCCAACAATCTCGTGCCGGAACCGTGGCGTTGTTACCGGTCGCTTTGGTACGAGTCATACGCGGGGCAGCCGCTCGAGGGGCCGCGCCGATGACCGCGACGACAAGCACGATGGGCGAGACGCTGTCGACCCAGGTCGTCGGTCGGGTGTGGATGCGCACCGAGACCACAGACGGCCGGACGGTTTTTGTCTTGCGGAATCGGCTTACGGATGTTCCGGTGCGGCGGCCGGTGAACGTGACGTACCCGAACGGGTTGCGTGGTCGTCTTCGCCTTCTTGGCTTTGATGAGGCGACGGTGGCGACACCGTTGGACAACGACTGGCGTACGGGTGCGTCGAGCATGCCGGGCTGGTGGCAGGCAATCCTTGCCGTTCCGACGCTTCGACCGTTCCGGGTGCCGGCTGATCTGGCCGCCGCGCTGCGGGACGCTGGCCTTGATCTGGAAGTGCTTCCGATGGTTGGTCAGCGCCGGCATGCTGCATTGTGGGTGCAAGCCGCTGAGCACGGGCCGGTGCGACAGCAGCGGATCGCCGCTGTCGTCGCGGCGGCCGTGGACTATTTGGAGGCTGGCCAGGGTCGCCACGCCGAGAGTATGCGGGGCCAGCGATGACGGCGTCGGTGGCGACCGTCGTTCGGCGTCTGCGGACGCGGCATCGGTTGTCGAAGGTGCGCAGCTGGGCGTTGCGATACGCGGTCAACGGCTGGCCGGTCATTCCCTTGCGAGAGTGGGAATACGGCGAGCGGGGCCTACGTGGTGGCGCTGTTGTCAGCGCCGATGGACTTCAGCCGACGACGGATGCGTACGTCGTCGCGGGTTGGTGGTCGCGGCTGCCATATGCCGTTGGGCTGGCTACCGGTGACGTCCTGGACGTTATTGACGCGCCGGCCGCCGTAGGCGCCATCGCGCATCGCTGGCTACTGCTCTCGACCGCTACCGCCATCAGCTCCGGCGGCCGATGGCACTTTGTTGTGGCGCCCGGCATCGAATTGCCGGTTGCGTTGACCTGCACCGGCGTGGTGCGGCACGGCGTGCAGGAATGTGTGGCCGTCCCACCGTCGCGGACGTCGCACGGTGACGCGTACTGGCTGGTGTCGCCAACGGTGGTCAAGTGGCGGCCGGCTAATGCGTCGATGGTTCATCAGGCGTTGTTGTACGCCGTCGCGGGGATGCTTCCGCCGCCGCTCGGGGACGTGATCTGGCCATGAATTCCGATCGTTCCAGGGAAAATCACCTCCGCGGATTGGCAGAGGTCCGGCGGCAGGTCGATCAGTCGCGCGTCGACGCAGCCGTGATGTTGGAAGACACCAAGCGGACCCGTGATCAGCGGCGGATGGATTTTCTGGCTGGCAAGGTATCGGCTTTGCAGGCAGTGCTGGACGTGATCGCTATCGAGGTTGACAACGTCGGCGATGACGAGCCTGCATCGGTGCCGAGAGTCGGCCGTGTCCGTCCGGCACCCTCGTCCCTTTTCCCGTATGGCAAGGAAACGGGGGTCGGTTAGTGAGATGAGGACTCCCGGCGGCCGTTGCTGTGAAGGCGCGCAGCGAGCTGCCGGGCTGTAAGACGGCCAGCCGTTGGGCTGGTCTCTCGCCACAGGGTGGAACACGTGGCGGGAACGAAGGCCGGACCACCCCGATCCTTGCGCGGTGCAGGGTGGTCCGGCTGGAGGTCCGGAAACCTCCGGTACTGACCGTACCGGAGGTTTCCGTGGCGTGCCTGAACAAGGGCGCGTGTGGGGGCACCTCTGGTCGACAACGACTGAGGAGGTGATCACGCGATGGAAGAGCCGACAGACTACGGCCGGCGTGCCGACGACTGGACCGAAGCCGTCCTGGAGTCGATCCAGCCTAACGGTGCGGAAAGCGTGCTGGAGGTTTGGAAGGTCGCTGACCAGATGGCGGCTGACCTGTGGCAAACCGTCGTGCTCGGCGGCATGGCGCTGGACGTAGAGGACATCGTGCCCTGCGCGAGCAAGGGCGTTCCTGTTGTCCGCGTCGTACTGGCGCCGTGCAAGGTACGGCGGCTGATGGACCTGGCGCGCCGCGCGGGATTCCGGGCACAGGAAGCGCAGTCCGGGCCGCCGTCTGAGCCACCCGATCCGGATGGGAACCGCCATGCGGCCTAGTCAAGCGGCATGCGCCGCATGCCGGCGGAGAGGAGCCCGGAAGTGGGCGACGAGTACGGCGGATGGTTCCGCGACATCCCTTCGGAGCTACGGCCGGAGTGGGCACAGCGGGAGCTGGAGGATCAGCAACGGCGTGGCGCGTTTGAACGGTACGCGCTGCGCCGGCTGCCGCAGTTGCAGGCAGCTGTGCCGGTCCGGCCGCCGCGCCGTACGCCGTGTATGGCGGTCGGAATCCTGGTGGACAACTCCGGTGAGCGGTATGTCATGCTCTCGATCTCCGGCGATGGCGCGATGCCCAAGAGCGTCCGTGACCTGCGGCACCCGCGCGAGTTGTACGCGGCTACCGTCTCGGACAACCTGGATGCGGAACAGAGAATTGTGCGCACGGTAAGGCAAATCCGTGCGATCAACGAAGAGCGAAAGAGACGGGGAGAGCCGGTCGAGATGGACGGAGTACGGCTGGAGTCGGTAGCCGCGAGCTATCCGATCTGCTGGCGCAAGTGCCAGCCGGAGCTGGGTGCCGAGGGCACCAAGGCGTTGACCAGACTGGAGCCGCCACCGCCGGACTACGAGCCGCCGAACCCATCCGGGCCGGATCTGCGGCCGTTGGGACCGCAGGCTCAGCTGGACGTACGTCGATCAGGAAGGCCGAAGCGATGAGGTCCTACCAGGGCATCAATCCACGGCTCTCCGAGCGGTTGACAGCCGCCGGACCCGATGCTCAGCGCCGCGTGGCGTCCGCCATCGTGACCATGATCGCTGACCGCGTGCCGGTCGACGGCGCGTTTCATGTCGTACAGGCAATCGCTGCCGAGCAGTTCGGCGCCAGCGACCTCACCAACTGGCTGGCCGATGCTCAGGACGCCTCTCAGGACCAGTACGAGGCGCTGCGGGACGAGCGCGATGCCCTGGACGAGGCCGGCAAACCGTGGCCGGCGCAGAAACAGGCGGAGTTGACACGGCACCGGATGGCGGCCCGCGCGTACGAAGTTTTTGCGAGCGCGCTGGACAGGGATGCCGACGAGGCCGCCCAGGAAGCCGCGTACGTCGCGCAGACGATCATCAGCCCGGACGAGATTGAAACGCTCATCCGAGAGGCAACCGCGGAATCGTAACAGCCTAAGCTTTCCCCTTGCCTGCAAGGAAACTTGACAGGTTCCTGCTGTGTCGTGAGGTTGTCGGGCTAGTCGCCGGCGCCCGGTGATGCGCTGAGCCAGTACATGAGCTGTGCGTCATCGGCGGAGCGGCGTGTCTGCTCGAGCGCGAGGGTCTGTCCGCTCATGCCGTCGTAGGTGACGCGGACAGTGATCAGCATGGGTGTGCTCGCTGGAATATGCAGCGCCTTACCGTCGTCCGGAGTGGGCATGACCGCGCGGACGTACTCACGCCAGTTGAGCTGATAGTCGGCCGCCGACAAGATGTCGTACAGCTCTCCCGGCATCCGAAACGGGTTTTCCTCCAGCGGACGTACATGCGCGGCCACGGAGAACGGCACATACAACCGGTGCCCGACACGCTGATCGGCATCGTTGACCAACAGCCGGTCACACACGAAAAGCTGCGTATACCGGGGTACGGCCATGTCCAGCGCGAGCCCCGCCGTGGCCTCCATGTGGTACGTGGCAGCCTCTTCGACCAGCCGCCATTCCGGCGAGTCGACGTCGCTGTCCGCGAAACCGGCGCCCTCACCGGGGCCGTCTGCGGGGTCGTGGTCGGGGTGGTGGGTGATAGCGCGCTTGTAGGTGTGCGCCGGCTGGTCAGAGCGACGACGGACGAACGACCCGCGCCCCTTGTGAATGGTGATCAGCCCCTCGCCCTTGAGCGCGGCTAGGGCCTTCTGCGCGGTATTGCGGGACACGCCGAACCGTGTGGCGATCTCCAGCTCACTGGGCAGCAGCGCGGCCGGAGGAAGCGCACCGCTAAGAATCTGCTCCCGTAGCGCGTCGCTGACCTGTGCAAGCTTGGACGTACGCGCGGCGCTCGTAGCGTTTGTGCTGCTTACCGCCGTGTTTTCGTCGTTTCGCGGAGCCATTGCAACTCGCGTCTCCCCTCCGACTGTCAGAGCCACCTAAGAGTGTCGGATAACCGAACTATAGTACGGCCACACCTGTACCTGCAAGTTGACACCCTAAGTGCTTGACAAGCTGCTGTCCAGCCGTCATATTAGTACCCGCAACATATACCTACAGGCTGATGGTCAGCCTAGTGGAGCGGGTCGCGGAGCGGCCCGGAGAGGCGGTGACGAGTGGTCTGTGGACGGCGAGTGCCGTTCGGGCTGACCGGTCCGGGATGCAGGTGTGGAGCGGTCGCCACAGAGGTCTGGATCGGCAGCGAGCTGGGCCAATGCATCAAGTGCAGCTGTCGCCGGTTGTACCGGCGCCATCAGCACAGCAGTCGACAGCGGAAGGAGCAGACGCGATGACGAACACCGGAGATACGCGGGGGATCGTTGGCCGGCCACCGCTGAACCTGGACGCCGTGGACGGCATGTCGCCGTTCAAGTTGGCTCAACTCTGGGGTGACCGTACGGCATGGGAGCTGGCCGGCTACCGCTCGGTGGCCGAGGAGCTGGAAGAGCTGGCGGTCATGAGCACGCTGGTGTCGTGGCTGGTGAGGTGGTCACCGATCACGATGCATCGCGCGCTGCTGGCCGGCGCGACGGTGGAGCAGGTAGCGGCAGCGGCCGGCGACACGGTGGCGGCTGTCGCGGAACGGTGGCAGCGCTGGGCCGCCGGCCAGCGGCACCTCAATCAGACCAACCAGAAGTTCGGTATGCCGCCGGCCGAGTACGACAAGGTGGCGGAACTGCTGGCGGCAGCGCTGGGGCTGTCCATCGGCGCCTTCACCTGCCGGCTGGAGGCGTCATGACTTCCACCGCCGACACGCTGACAGTCGATACGGCTACTGGTGCGACGAGGCCGGTTGTCGCCGGCAGCCAAGCGGAACCGCCGAGCGGCAGCGCGGACGCTCCGGCAATGTCGCACTCTGCTGCCGGCAAGGAGCACGAGCGGGTTGGCGCCGTCGCGGCTTCCACTGGCGAGCCGGACGAGCCGGCAACGGTCACCGCGCGTCGCGCCTACCTGCGATCTGTCGCGGAAGGCCAGCCGTTGACCGGCAACGAGCTGGGCCGGATGTGCGGCAGGTCCAGCAGTTGGGGACGCTCGCAGATCCGTGCCGCAAAGGCGGAACTGGCCGCAGCGGACCAGTCCGCGACCGCCGAACAGGAGCACGCGGAAGCGCTGGCGGAACATCCGCCGGCAACGCGGAACGCCGAGGACGGCAACGACAGCCCGCAAAAGGCTGCGGATGCTGCCGCTGCGGCTGCCGCCGATCCCACGCCTACCGGCACCGCCGATCCGGTACGGGCCGAGCAGCGGCCGGGAGCGTCACTGTCTGCCGTGATCGGGTTGGCGGCCGGCGTGGTCATGTCGGTGGCAGCGAACATCGCGCATTCATTCCTGCCGCCGGCTGGCGCACCGGCCGGCTGGCATCCGCCGGTCGGCGCCGTACTGGCCGCCGCGTGGTGGCCGGTCGCGCTGTTCCTCGCCGTGGAGGTCCTGACACGGGTGCGGTGGCAGTCCGGTCCGTGGTGGGCCACCGCTCGGTACGGCGGGGTGACCATCGTGGCCACCGTCGCCGCGATCGTCTCCTATCGACACATGGCCGGGCTGCTCATCGCCTACGGCGAAGACCCGATCTCCGCGCACATCGGCCCGCTAGCTGTCGATGGCCTGATGGTCGTGGCCGGTCTGGCACTGCTGACCATCGGCGCCCGACCGACGCCAAAAGAATCAGCGCCAGCGGAGAGGAGGTGAGAAATAGATGGCAATCACGCTCCCCGTCGTGGTCGTCCTGCTCATCGTCGTCGTCCTGCTCTGCTGGAAAGGCGGCCTGAAGTGGTGGCATGCGGCCGTGGTGCTGCTGTTCGGATTCGCGGTCGCGTCCTGGCCCGCCGTCGCGCCGATCGTCGGGTCGGTACTGGCCGGGCTCGTCCACGAAATCAACCGCCGCGGTTAGCGATCCCAAGCCAATTTCTCTTTACACGTCAACGAATCTCGACGCCTACGGGCGAGAAAGGGTGGAGCCGTTGGAAAACCAATTCTTGGAGGCGATGGCCTATCACGCACCAGCCGCGCAACACCGACCCTGACGTACCTCATCCGCGACGAGCCTCACACCGGGGCGGAAAGGCAGGCGCCATTACCCCTACCGGAAAGGAAACCCTATGAACACCAAACACACGCACCCCACGACCGAATCCCACGACACTGGCCCGAACACCGGCTTGCAGGTCGCGTACTGGCTGCTTCGCCAAGAGCACGCGAACCTTATCGCTGCCGGCTACGCCACCATCTGCGCCGACCTGGACGGCGAACCCAATCCGCTCGCGTACCTCGTGGACGAGCTGCCGCATCCGCCGGATGGGCACCGGCTGGCTGACAACTGGCCGCCGGACTACCCCGACACCTATTTCACGGACTTCCAGTACTGCGCCGACCCGGACGAGCCGGCCGACCTGTGGGAGGCCCCGGACGAGGAGCCCGTGTCTGAGGACCGGTACGAATCCGGCCGCATCGACGGGGGGTGGTGCTGATGGATACCCGACCGCCCGACGACGGCGACAGCCACGACTTCAATCCGTTTGACGGTGATGGCGCGGAAGTCCTGGACCTGGATGCCATCCGCCGCCGGACCAACGGCAAGGAGCTGATTCCGGCGCAGCGGCAGCCCGGCCGCGACGACGACCCGGACGACTCGGAGGTGGCCGACGACGCGGCGGACCGGGAATCGGTCGAGATAGCGCCGATGGTGCTCGGTCCGCCCGTCGACCCGCCGGACGAGCCGGTCCACGTCGGCTCTCGTTGGGCAGGCAGGAAATGGCGCGAGCGCAGGCGTACACGTAGGCCGATCATTCCGCCGTGGCTGCTGTCCCGCGCTGACCTGGCCGCCGCCGTACGGTGGGCCATCAAGGACACGCTCTACCTGGCCGGGTATCACGCGGTCCGGATTCCCAAGTACGCGGCCAAAATCGCGGTGTACGCGCCGGTCGGTGCGTTCCGACTGTTGAGCCGGATGCTGCGGTGGGCCACCGCTGAGGAGGGGAACTGGGCTCTTCGGCAGTGGGCCGCCGACCACAACGACCCGGCCACCTGGCTGCGGCTGGACCAGCGCCGCGCCGACCAGTCGCGGTTTCGCTGGGTCATCGTGGTTGCCGGCACTCTCGCCGCGTTCATCGCCGGTCTGGTGTTCCTGTACGTGCCGATTCCGGACGTGGCGCGGTGGGTTTTCTACACCATCATGGCGTTGCTGTTCGCGCGCTCCGGCCGGCCGACCGACAAGCCGATCGTCGATCGGGTCGCGAATAGCCCGCGCTATCGCAAGCTGACTGCGGAGTTGGTGCGTCGTGGCTTGACCAGTATCCAGCTGGCTGGCATCAACCAGGCCGTGTCCAAAGATCCCGGTGCGATCACGTTCCCGGTGGAGATCCATCGCGACGGCCCCGGACATATGGCCGTGGTGGATCTGCCGTACGGCGTGGAGGCCGCTGACGTGATCGCGCGGCGTGGCCGGCTGGCGTCCGCGTTGCGGTTGCCGCTGGACCAGGTGTGGCCGGAGCCGGATCGTGCGCACACCGGCCGGTTGCGGTTGTGGGTCGGACATGAGCCGGCGTCGGCGATGAAGGCGCCGCCGTGGCCGCTGCTGCATGGCCCCAAGGTGGATGTCTTCGAGCCGTTCCCGTTCGCCACCGACCCGCGTTTGCGGCCCATCTATGGGCACCTGATCGCCCGTAACTGGCTGTTCGGCGGTATGCCGGGCTCCGGCAAGTCTCGCGCGTTGCGGATTCCGATTCTGGCCGCCGCGCTTGATCCTCGGGTGGAGATTCGGTGCTATGACCTGAAAGGAACGGGTGATTTCAGGGTCCTCGAGCCGGTGCTCACCGAGTATGGCAGCGGATTCGATGACGAGACCGTCGCCGGCTGCCACGACATGGTGCACTGGCTCTACGGCGAGTGCCAGCACCGGTCGAAGCGGATCGCCTTCTATGCCGCCAAAGGCATGGCTCCGGAGAACAAAGTCACCCCGGAGCTGGCGTCGCTGAAAGGCTCCGGGCTGCATCCGCTCGTGGTGGATATCGATGAGATTCAGGAGTTGATCACGCATCCGGTCTACGGCAAGAAAGCCGGAGAACTGCTGGAAAAGATCATCAAACTCGGTCGCGCCCTTGGCGTCACCCTGCTGCTGGGAACGCAGATCCCGGACAAGGACAGCCTGCCGCCGGGGATCACCCGCAATGTCAACACCCGGTTCTGTCTTGCCGTGGCGGATCAGATAGCCAACGACATGATCCTCGGGACCTCTATGTACCGGAACGGGTACCGGGCTACCGAGTTCGGGCCGGAGGAGCCGGGCTGGGGCATCACGGTCGGCATGGGCAAGCCGGCCCCGGCGCACGCATACGACGTGGACCAGGCCGCCGCTGAGGCGGTCGTGGCGCGCGCCGTGGCGCTGCGGGCCGTCGCCGGCACGCTGCCGACCGAACCCGCACAGCGGCAAGTCGGGCCGGGGTACGACGTGCTGCGGGATCTGATGACCGTGTGGCCGTCCGGCGTCGAGCGGGAGTGGAACGAAACCCTCATCGACCGGCTGGCCCAGCTCCGCGCCGATGTGTACGGCGGATGGAAGCCCGAACAGCTCACCGCTGCTCTCAAGCCGTACGGCGTCACGGTCGGACAGATCGGCCGGCGCATTGACGGCGTGATGACCAACCGTCGCGGCCCGGACCGCGATGACGTCGTCGCTGCCATCGCGCAACGTGACCGCAAACCGGCCGAGTAGCCCACAGATCGGGTGCTATCGATAGCAGCCCCGACTGCTATCGATAGCACCCCTGCTAGCACCCAAAACCCATGCTGGCCTGCGGTTTAGCGGATAGCAGACAACCGCGGACTAGCCCCGAAAACCCGCCCTGGAGGCGAATCTTGACCCTGACCACGCTCCTTACTATCGCGATCATCCTCGCACCGGTGCTGATCACGCTCGGTTACATCCGCACCTGTCACAGCCGGCCGTTCAAACACTGCGGACGCTGCCAAGGCACCGGCCGCGTGCGCTCCACCTTCGGCCTGTCCATGCGCGAATGCCCACCCTGCCAAGGCACCGGCCGCCGGCTCCGCACCGGCCGCCACGTCCTGAACTACGCACGCCGCATCCGCCAAGCGCACAACGCCGCGCGCCTGCACGACGACCGGAGGAGGTGACCCACGAGCACGCCACCATCCGACCCCAGGGAGGCACCCGACAGCAAAGGAACGCAGCAAAGACGACGTAGTCGACAGCAGGCGCCGCACCGAGCGGCGACCAGCGGGAGGGGCAACCCGAATCCCAAGCTGGAAAGCGAATCGATTGCCGATACCGAGGCTTTCCAGCACTGGGCCAAGATCTGCGCCACACTCCCGCCGCTGACCGACGAACAGATCCACGCCGTAGCCACCATTCTGGACAGCATCGATGACTACCGTCGCGCGCAAGAAAATCGAAAGGACAAGCTCGCCTAACGCCCGCCTCTTCCGGCGTACGTCCGGCGGCGGCCGGTGCCAACCCACCGTGGTCGGCACCGGCCCTACTTATAGCTGACGATTCCTCTCGTATCGATCGGCCCAGGGAACGAGATGGCCACATCCTTGACATGCGATACAGTGCAAAGTGGAGAGCGCGGCGGTGCGAAGAGATGTATTGATCTCGTCGCGTAAACCCAGCCAGGATGAGTGCATGCGGTGGTAGCAGTCCACCACATCTGGCTGCCTGGCACGGCGGAGCAGTGGTCCACCGACCCGGACCTGGTTAGCTACGTCATGCCGCGCGCGCAAGACCCTGCACCACCTATTCGCGACATGTTCAACGAGTTCCTTACCGGGTCGGCGGGCAGGACCTCTGTTCAGCAGCGCTGTGCGCTGGCTGAGCCGAGGCTGCCCTACATCCTCGGCTCAGTCCCATTGAGGAGCCGGGGTATGTGGGATCTCATCGTGGCACGTCCAGAGTTGTTCTTGCCTCTCATCGCAGTTGCCGTCGCCACGGCCGTTGGTGGCTTACTGAAGGTCATCGGGCTCGTCATCGCATTACGCGGCTCGACACCTATCGAACGACCGAGCATCATCCGGGCATATGCATGCCTTTGGAAGGCGGATTGGCGATTAGGCTGGCTGAGTCGTCAACCATCGTCGGCCTTCAACGAACCCGTAAGCACGGATGTGCGCCCCGATTTGTCGGATGCGGGTGGCGAACGACAAGCCGGCCGGTCACCGTAGCTACGTTCGGCCGTCGCGGGCGGCCTGAACCATGTAATGCCAGAGCTTACGGTCGAAACAAAGCCGCTGATGGCGACTTGTGCAGCATCCGAGATCGGCCGATCAGTTGACACGCTTCTAAATGATCTGCTACTTCGGGAGGCTCGGATGGTCAGCCGAGCCGGAAGTCACCTATTTTGGGCCGAGGACATTGTAGCATTATCCGATGGCTCGCAGACATATGCATGACCCGTTCTCAGAAGAAGGTGCGTTGGAATTACTTGCGCAAACGACTGAGCGTTTAATCCGCGGTGGCTTGCTCCCAGATGTGGCGGCCACGACGGCGCTAAAGATATATATGGAACAATTGGATTCCAGTGGACCCCGCGTTGCGAGAACGATAATAGACAACAAGGCTAACCATAAAAGGCATCGCCGAGATAACCAGCGATTCGAGACACGATTGCGGAGGCATTGGGGCGATGGTCTTGACATCCTCTACGCCGTAGCCAGTGTGTACTACGAATGCGGAGCCGAACTGACTGACAGGAAATCACGAGAAACGGGTGGTCCGTTGGTAGAAGCGTTGGCGGGGCTCAACGCCCGGTGCTGCCGAGTGGCTTTCGAAGTTCATCACCTTCTTTCTGGAGGCTTTGCCATGGGCGGCTTGGCTCGTTGCCGAACGCTACACGAGATCGCCGTTACCGCGATCGTACTCGGCGAATACTCCAGCAAGGAAGGCTTTGAAGACCTGCCGAGGCGCTACATTGAGCATCACTATGTCCTTAATTATTCGGACGCACTCATATATCAAAGAGACGCCGCCAAACTCGGAGAGGAGAAGTTTAGTGACAGCGAGATGGCGGAACTCAAAAGACTACGCGACGAAGTAATCTCGAAATATGGACCAGAGTATGCAACGTCCTACGGCTGGGCGGCGGGTATCGGTGGAAAGAAGTCGCCGCGATTCTCGGATCTCGAGAAAATCGCCGGAGTCTCGCACTTGCGCACTTACTACAAATTGGCTAGCCATCACATTCACTCCGACGCTAAAGACGCGATCCTGAACGTTATGCGACGAGGGGACAAGGTCGGCTACCTCTACGGCCGTACCAATATCGGGCTTGCCGAGCCTGCTGGTATGGCGCTCGGGTCAGTCGCCCAGTGTTTCTCCACGCACGTATGTGCACTCGCTCCAATAGATCCCAGGGACTTGGTCGCCATGAAGGCCGTCCAGGAGCTAGTCACGGCTGGATACAAAGCGTTTGCAGCGGGCGATGAGAGCGTAAATGCCGCAGAGGAACGCTACCAAGCAGAGCAGAATCGACAAGCGCCATAAAGCCGGCCTCGATACCGCGTGCCAGCGAACTGCTGACGTCGTACTCCGCACGGACGCCGGACCTGTGTTGCGTCGGTCTACGGTCCAGCGCTGCTTGAAAGGTCATTTGCTCTCAAGCAGTCGTATACGATCACGGTCGAACCGGGGCCGACCCTTAGCCTGTCGCGGCCTGACCACTAACCGGTCGCGGCCGATCGCCTGTAGGAGCATCGCGCGGCGATGGCTCACGTCCGCGTTATCCCACTCAGCCGCCAACTGATCGGGATCGGCGACGCCAGCGGTTCCGATTGGCGTCTTGGCGTCTAACCCGTCGCGCTCCTCCGTGTACTTCGCTAGGTCTTCGGCGAGGGGTCGATTGCCTTCGTCAAACGCTTCCTCGGTGATCTGCCGACGCCCCAGCTTCGCGGCTAGTCCCTTCTGGAGATCGCTAATCGTCTTGATTTCTGCGTTGAGCCACGCCAGCCGCTCGGACACCCGCGACCGTACAGCTGTCAACGTGGACGCATGCCGAGGATCAGACAGGCGCGCGATGGTGAAGAGACGCAGCTCCTTGTCTGTCTTGTACCGGTCGATCTGGACCTTGCCGCATCCCCGCCGATCCGTGTAGCAGCAGTACGCTGAGCGCGGCGAACCGTCCTCGTAGACGCCCGGACCTTTCGCGTGACCGGTCAACTTGATTCCGCACCCGTCGTTGCCGCAGCGGAGAATTCCGCTGCCTACGTACCGCTGCCCAACCTCGCCCGCCACACGGCCGCGTTTCCGGCCGGCAAACAACGCTTGCAGCCGGTCGTAGGTGCGCTTGTCCAGGATCGGCTTGCCGGGGATCTTGCCGACCACCTTGCCCTCGTACACGATGTGTCCGCCCAGGGCCGGACGCATCATCGTTTTCCGCATCATCTCCGGCGTCCACTCCCGGCCGGCGACCGTACGGATACCCGCCTCATTCCACGCCCTGGTTCGCGCGCCCAGCGATACACCTGCGATCAACTGCTTGGCGTTCTCCCGAATCGCTTCCCGCTCAGCTTCCACTATGTGGTCAGGCACCTGCTGGCGTTCTTCGCCCTCTTCCAGCGGTATGGGCTTGCCGTCCGCGCCGCGCGGCAATGGTTCCAGCCCTGGAAAGCCGAACGGTCGCGCGCCGCCTGTCGACGGCCGGCCCTGCTCGCGAAAGGTCGCAAACCGCCGCTTAATCCGCCGCGACGTGTCATCGCTGGACCGCGCAGCGTGCGCCACCTCGATACGCAGGATGAACCGGTCATCCGGGTCGGACAGGTCCCGCGCGCCATGCGCGGATGCGACGGTGAACCCCTTGTCCGCCAAGTCAATCAGCGCTTCAAGGTCGCGCGGCTGGCGGAACAACCGGTCTGTATGCCAGACGACGATTCCCTGCGACTCGCCGGACTTCACCCGCTCGAGCAGCCGCTCCCATCCTGGCCGCTTCGCGCCTTTCCGCCAAGCCGACATTCCGTCGGACAGTTCCTCACCGAGCACGCCGCCTAGACGTTCGATCACCTTGCGGTTGTCCGCCCATTGCGTCTCGACCTTCTCCAGCTCCCCAGTCTCCGGGACCTTGCTCAACCGGCCGTAGGAGTCGAGAACCGGCGGTTGCTCGGGGTCCTGACCTGCGTTAACGTCCGTCTTCCGTCCCATGTCAGCCAGTATGAGTCACAAAAAAGACCCCCGCTAGGGTGGGGGGTGGGTTCGTGGGGAATGTTTGCAAACATAGAAGTTGATCTTGGAACGGGTGTGTCCGACACAGCCCCGGGCCATCCAGGTGAACCGATCCCGATTCGTTAGTCTCGCCTAGGGCCTGTTGCCACCTGCCGAGGCGACAACAGACCCAGACGACGAGACTTCCAACAGGGGAGCGACCTTCAGTGGCGACCATTTCCGGCATCACCGCGCGTGAGATCCTGGACTCGCGCGGCAACCCCACCGTCGAGGTCGAGGTGGTGCTCGACGACGACACCGTCGGCCGTGCCGCCGTGCCGTCCGGCGCCTCGACCGGCGCGTTCGAGGCGGTCGAGCTGCGCGACGGTGAGGACCGTTACGGCGGCAAAGGCGTCGACAAGGCCGTACGCGCCGTCGTGGACACCATCGAGGGTGAGCTGGTCGGCTACGAGGCCTCCGAGCAGCGGCTGATCGACTACGAGCTGATCGACCTGGACGGCACCGACAACAAGTCCAACCTCGGCGCCAACGCCATCCTCGGCGTCTCGCTCGCGGTGGCGCGCGCGGCCGCCGACTCGGCCGGCCTGCCGCTGTTCCGCTACCTCGGCGGCCCCAACGCACACCTGCTGCCGGTGCCGATGCTCAACATCCTCAACGGCGGCGCACACGCCGACTCCAACGTCGACATCCAGGAGTTCATGATCGCGCCGGCCGGCGCGGGGACCTTCGCCGAGGCGCTGCGCTGGGGTGCCGAGACCTACCACGCGCTCAAGTCGGTGCTGAAGTCCCGCGGCCTGTCCACCGGCCTCGGCGACGAGGGTGGCTTCGCGCCCAACCTGGACAGCAACCGCGACGCGCTCGACCTGATCGCCGAGGCGGTACGCAAGGCCGGCTTCCAGCTCGGTCAGGACATCGTGCTGGCGCTGGACGTCGCCGCCACCGAGCTGTACACCGATGGCGTCTACACGCTGGACGGCAAGCCGCACACCGCCGAGGAGATGACCGCGTACTACGCCGACCTGGTGGCGGCCTATCCGATCGTCTCCATCGAGGACCCGCTGTCCGAGGAGGACTGGACCGGCTGGGTCTCGCTGACCGACCGGCTCGGCGACAACATCCAGATCGTCGGCGACGACCTGTTCGTCACCAACCCGGAGCGGATCGCCAAGGGCATCAACTCCGGCGCGGCCAACGCGCTGCTGGTCAAGGTCAACCAGATCGGCACGCTGACCGAGACCTTCGACGCGGTCTCGCTCGCGCAGCGCAGCGGTTTCGCCACCATGATGAGCCACCGCTCGGGCGAGACCGAGGACACCACCATCGCCGACCTCGCGGTCGCGGTGAACGCCGGCCAGATCAAGTCCGGCGCGCCGGCCCGGTCGGACCGTACGGCCAAATACAACCAGCTCCTGCGGATCGAGGAGGAGCTCGACGACGCCGCCGCGTACGCCGGGTTCTCCGCGTTTCCGCGCTACGAGCCGGAAGCCAAGGCATAGGAGCAGGCATGACGCAGCCGCGCCCGGGCCGCCGGACCACCGGCACCAGCCGCCGTACGCCAGGCAGCCAGCAGCCGCCCGGCCCGCGGTCCGGACGCGGTCGCGCCGACGAGCAGCAGCGCACCACCGGCCGGGTGCCGTCCATGGCCCGGCCGGCGCGGCAGCGGCGGACCAGCCCCAGCTCGGCCGGCGAGCTGCCGCGGCGCGGCGGCCGGCTCACCGGCCGGTCGGCGATCCTCGCGGTCGTGGTGTGCCTGCTGGTGCTGACGCTCGCCTATCCGGTGCAGAAATATCTGTCCCAGCGCAGCCAGATCGCCCAACTGGAACAGTCGCAGGCCGCGCAACAGAAGCGGATCAACCAGTTGCAGCAGGAAAAAGACCGGTGGAACGACCCGGCGTACGTGCGTGCGCAGGCGCGTGAGCGGCTGCAGTATGTGACGCCGGGCGACACGACGTTCGTGGTGGTCGGCGGCGCCGCGCCGGCCGGCCAGTCGGCCGGTGGCGCTGGCGGCACGAGCGGATCCGGTCCCTGGTACGGAAAACTCGCCGGCAGCATCGCCGGCGCGGACCACGCCAAGTGACCGCGCCGATCAGCGCGGCCGACCTGGCGGTGGTCGGCGACCAGCTCGGCCGCCCGCCGCGCGGCGCGCGTGCGGTGGTTTTTCGTTGTCCCGCCGGACATCCGGGCGTGGTCGAGACCAGCCCGCGGCTGTCCGACGGCACGCCGTTTCCGACGCTCTACTACCTGACCTGTCCGCACGCGGTGACCGCGGTGAGCACGCTCGAGTCATCCGGCATCATGCGGGAGATGACCGACCGGCTGGCCGTCGACGACGAGCTGGCGGCGGCTTACCGGCGAGCGCACGAGAGCTATCTGGCGCGCCGCTACGAGCTCGGCGACGTACCGGAGATCCACGGGATTTCCGCCGGTGGCATGCCAAAGCGGGTGAAGTGCCTGCACGTACTCGTGGCGCACGCGCTGGCCGCCGGTCCCGGCGTCAACCCGTTCGGCGACGAGGCGATCGAGGCGATCGCCGACCGGTGGCCCGGCCCGGACTGTGCCTGAAACGTCCACTGTGGACAGTGCGGAGGAAACCCGATGACCCGCGTGGCGGCGATCGACTGCGGCACCAACTCGATCCGGCTTTTGGTCGCGGACGTGGAAAACGTCGGCCTCAACGGGGCGTTGCTGTCGGACGTGACCCGGCAGATGCGGATCGTCCGGCTCGGCGAAGGCGTCGACCGTACGGGGATGCTCGCGCCGGCCGCGATCGCCCGCACCGAGACGGCTTTGCGCGACTATGCCGAGGAAATCTCCCGGCTAGGCGCCGAACGGATCCGGATGGTGGCCACCTCGGCGAGCCGGGACGCCGGCAACGCCGACGATTTCGCCGCGATGGTGCGGTCGGTGCTCGGCGTCGACCCGGAGGTCATCACCGGCGACCAGGAGGCCCGGCTGTCCTTCGCCGGCGCCGTACGCGACCTGCCGCCCAACATCGGCCAGCCGCCGTATCTGATCGCCGACATCGGTGGCGGCTCGACCGAGCTGGTGCTCGGCGTCGACACCGTCACCGCCGCGAAGTCGGTCAACGTGGGCTGCGTACGGCTGACCGAGCGCCACCTGCACGACGACCCGCCGACCGCCGCGCAGATCGCCGCCGCCGAGGCCGACGTGGTGGCCGCCATCGCCGAGGCACGACAGACCGTGCCGGTGGCGCAGGCGCGTACGCTCGTCGGTCTCGCCGGCACCGTGTCCACGGTCGTCGCCATCGCGCTCGGCCTGCCGGCCTACGACGCGACGCGGATCCACCACGCGACGGCGACCTACGAGCAGGTCGCCGAGGTCACGTCGATGCTGCTGGCCGCCACCCGCGCCGAACGCGCCGCGCTGCCGGTCATGCATCCCGGCCGCGTCGACGTCATCGGCGGCGGCGCGACCGTCCTGCGCGTACTCATGGCCGAGGTCGGGGCGGCGTCGGTGGTCGCCAGCGAGCACGACATCCTCGACGGCATCGCGTACGCACTGGCGTAAATGCGCGCATGGCCACCATGCGTGCGTCCAGCGCACGCATGGTGGCCATGCGAAACCTGTAGTACTAGGCGGTGGCCTGGCCCGTACGGGTCTCGGCGGTCAGGCCGCCGCTTTCGGTCTCCACATAGCCGTAGACCTCCGGCAGGATGAAACGCGCCGCGAGGAAACCGGCCAGCGAGATGACCGAGACGATCGCGGTGGCCAGCGCCGGGCCGGTCGCGGCCAGCAGGATCGGAAACAGCAGCAGCGTCACGAAGGCGGCGAACTTCACGAACAGATAGCCGAAACCCGACGCGGTACCCTTGTAACGGGTCGGTGCGACCATCGAGGTGATCGTCATGCCGTTGGACGCGTCCCAGTAATGGCCCCACATCATCAGCGCGGCGGCGACCAGCAGCAGGATCCCGAGGTCAAGCCAGAGCGCGACCGCGGCCAGCAGCAACGAAACGAAGGCGATTCCGTATCCCCACTGCGAAATGCCGCGGTGGCCGATCTTCGGGGTGATCGCCGGCCCGACGAAGCCGGAGACCGCGGCGATGCAATAGATCCCGAGCGTGAACACGTTCGTCGCGACCACGTCGTTCTTCGAAATGCCGACCACCACCAGGATCGTCGGCAGATAGAAGCCAAACGCGCCAAACTCGGCACCCTGGCAGGCATTGGAGATCCAGGCGAAAATGCTGGCCTTCCGCCGCGTCTCGTCCGACCAGATGCTCTTCAGGAAGTCACGCGTACGCGGCCGCTCGAGGTGGAAGTCCTGGTCCGGCAGCATGTCCAGCGAGTCGCCGAACATCTGCTCCGACACCTGTTTGGCTTTTCGGAACTTTCCGCGCTGGATAAGCGAAAGCGCGGTGTCGGAGATGTTCAGCCGGCCGATCAGCAGGGCCAGTGCCGGTACGGCGCCGAGCGCCAGGCCGACCCGCCAGAGCAGCTCGTGGTCCATTCCGGTGAGAAAAAGCAGGGTGATAATGGCGATCGCGATGACCTCGCCGATGCCAAACATGCCCTGCCAGCGGTTGCCCATCACCTCGCGCTTGCCGCGCGGCATCGCCTCCATGATGTACGCGTAACCGGAGGAAATGTCGCTGCCGAGCGGGAAACCGAGCAGGAACCGGATGATGATCAGTTCCCACATGTTGGTGACGAAGCCCTGCGCCAGCGCCAGCACCACAAACAGGATCATCGTGGTGATGAAGACCTTCTTACGGCCGAACTTGTCGGCGATCCAGCCACCAGCCAGGCAGCCGAGCAGCGCGCCGAGCTGCACCGCGCCGGAGGCGAGGCCGATCAGCAGCGGGTCGCTGCCGAAGTCCTTCTTGATGAAGATCAGCAGGAAGGAGATCGAGTAGAGATCCCACGCCTCGATGAGGATCGTGGAGATCATCATCCAGCCGGCGCGGCTTCCGCTGACCGTGCCGGGTTGGTTCATCACCCGCTGCGCCGCCTGGTCGGAAAGCGTACGCAACTCGGCTTGTGACATAGCCATCTAAGGGCCTCCGCACAACTGCCATCCAAGACGCGGAGCATTCCAGCACTGCCATGGCAGTGATGTCAACCACGTGACGTGGTCTTGTTCCGCCGAGGTGGCCGCGCGACCCGGCGTGCGCTCGGTGCCTCGCCGGTGAAGAAATGCTCCGGCAGCTCCAGCTGGATGGCCTCCAGGTCGGCCAGCACATAGCGCAGGTGCGTGCGCAGCTCACGCTGTGCCTGCGCGAGCTCGCCGGCCACCAGCATCTCGAAGACCCGGCGGTGGTCGGCAGCGAACTCGTGGATCGGCCGGTGACCCTGCAGGCCGATGTACCGTACGCGGTCCAGGTGCGCCTTCGCGCCGGACACGGTGAGCCAGGCGGTGCCGTGGCCGGCGATGTCCAGCAGCGTACGGTGAAACTCCTCGTCGAGCGGATAGAAGTCCTCGCGGTTGCCAGTGCAGCGGTCCTGCGCGTCGAGGATCCGGCGCAGCTCTTTTTCGTGCTCCGCGGTGAAATTCGCCGCGCACTGGGCCAGCGACGCGGTCTCGACCGCCTCGCGGATGAACTGCGCCTGGCGCACCAGCGACGGGTCGATCGCGCTCACGTAGGTGCCGCTCTGTGGCCGCACCTCGACCAGGCCTTCGTGCGCCAGCAGCAGCAGCGCCTCGCGCACCGGCGTACGGCTCAGCCCGAGCGACAGTGCGCGCTCGTTTTCCGACAGCAGGGCGCCGGGCTCGTCGACGCCGGTGATGATCGAGTTGCGGATCGCCTGGTACGCAACGTCGCGCGCCGACGCCCGCGGTCCGCTCGCCCCAGCCCTGGTCACGCCGGCCATTATGCGCGAGCGATCCGGCTGGCGGAAGACACCGTTGACATGACTGCCATGGCAGTGTTCGATGGCCGCAACGGAAGGAGTGCGATGAAGGCGGTCGTCGTCCACGGCGTCAGTGACCTGCGCGTGGACACCGTCGACGAGCCCGGCCGGTGCCCGCCGGAGTCGGTCGTCGTCGAGGTCGACTACGGCGGAATTTGCGGCTCTGACCTGCATTATGTCGCACATGGCGCGGCCGGCACGAGCGTGCTGCGGCATCCGATGATCCTCGGCCACGAGCTTGCCGGCCGGATCGCCGCGACCGGTGAGCCGGTCACCGTCCATCCTGGCACGTCCTGCGGAGAATGCCGTTATTGCCGCGGAAAACTCGCGCATCTTTGTGAGCGGATGCGTTATCTCGGCAGCGCGGCTTACGATCCGCACACCGACGGCGGCTTCGTACGGCGGAAAATCGTGCCGGTCAACCAGATCCGGCCGCTGCCGGCCTCGGTCGACCTGCGTTCGGCGGCGGTCTGCGAGCCGCTCGGTGTCGCCATTCATGCCGTAGGCCGCGCCGGCGACCTGACCGGGAAGTCCGTACTCGTCAACGGTGCCGGTCCGATCGGCGCGTTGGTCGTGGCGGCCGCGCGGCATGCCGGCGCCGAGCGCGTGTACGCCGCCGACATAGCCGAGGCGCCGCTGCGGATCGCGAAAGCATTAGGAGCACACGAAACCATCGACGCCTCGACAGCCGCGGAGCTGCCGGAGGTGGAGGTCGCCTTCGAGGCGTCCGGTTCGCCGGCCGGCCTGACCAACGTCATCCGCTGGCTGCCGCGCCGCGCGACCCTCGTGCAGGTCGGAAACCTGCCGGCCGGTGGCGCCAACGTCGATCTTTCGCCGCTGATCAGCCGGGAAATCAGCTATCTCGGGTCGTTTCGGTTCGACACCGAGATCGCCGACGCCGTAAGGCTGCTCGCCGACGGGCTGGACGTGTCGCCGCTGCTGACGCATGTTTTCGACGTGGACGAAGCGGAAAAGGCCTTCGCGGTCGCGCGCGACCGGGTCGGCGGAGCCGGCAAGGTGTTGCTCGACTTCACTCGCGAACGGAGTTCGCCATAACCACTCCACGGATGGTCCATCTCGGTCTCGGCGTCTTCCACCGCTCGCACCAGGCCTGGTACACCGAAGTGGCCAACAGGGCCGGCGGCGACAGCTGGCGATACGCGAGTTTCACCGGCCGAAAGCCGGATGCCGCGCGCGCACTCGCGGCGCAGGACGGCGCTTTTACCTTGCTCGTACGCGAGTCCGGCGGCGACCGGGCCGAACACGTGTCGAGCATCGCGGTCGCCGCGGATGGAGCGGATCGCCAGCTGTGGACGCGATTCCTGGCCGCGCCGCAGACCGCGCTGGTGACCCTGACCGTCACCGAGGCCGGTTATCGGTTACGTTCCGACGGTCGCCTGGACACCGAGGCCGACGACGTACGCGCTGACGTGAAGGCCGTCATCGCTGAGGAATCACCGCGTACGGCGGTGGCTCGGCTGGTCGACGGACTGCGCGCGCGGCACCGCGACGGCGGCCGTCCGATCGCGATCGTCAGCTGCGACAACCTTCCTGGCAACGGCGAGGCGACGCGACGGGCGGTGCTCGACTTCGCCGATCTCGTCGACGGCGGGCTCACCGCCTGGATCTCGCGGGATGTTTCCTTTGTTTCCACCATGGTCGACCGGATCACGCCGGCCGTGGAGCCCACCGACCTGGCGATCGCCGAGCGGCTGACCGGCTGGCCCGACCAGGCGCCGGTGGTCGCCGAGCCGTTCACCGACTGGGTCCTGGCCGGCGACTTTCCGTGCGGCCGACCGGATTGGGAGGTCGCCGGAGCACGTTTCGTCGACGACGTCACGCCGTACGAGATGCGCAAGCTCTTCCTGCTCAACGCCGGTCACTCGATGCTGGCCTATCTTGGCCTCGCTCGCGGCCATGCCACGGTTTTCGACGCGGTCAGCGATCCGGTGTGCCGCGAGGCGGTCGGGCAGCTGTGGTCGGAGGCCACGGTCATGCTGCCGTTCGGCGACGCCGAGATCGAGCAGGCGAAATGGGATCTGTTGCTGCGCTGGGGAAATCCGCGGATCGAGCACCAGCTGACCAAGATCGCGTTGGACGGTTCGGAGAAGTTGCGCGTACGGGTCGCGCCGATCCTGCGACAACACACCGGCGTGCCGCTCGGGTCGGCGCTGCTTCTGGCGGCTTGGTTGGTACGCCTGCGAAACGGCTACGTGACCACCGACGATCCTGGTGCGGCACAGCTGGCGGCCACGGCGCGGCACGACCTGGCCGCTGGCGCGCTCGCGGTCGTACGCCACCTCGCCGCCGAGCGCGACGACCACGCGACACTGGCCGCGGCCATCGCCGACGCCGCCGCCGACCTGGAGGAAAGGTCTGTGAAGCAATGAAAATCCGCACCGCCGAGGTGATCGTCACCAGTCCCGGCCGCAACTTCGTGACGCTGAAGGTGACCACCGAGGACGGCGTCACCGGTCTTGGCGACGCGACGCTCAACGGACGCGAGCTGTCGGTCGCCGCGTACTTGTCCGACCACGTCGTGCCGCTGTTGCTCGGCCACGACGCCGGACGGATCGAAGACACCTGGCAGTTTCTCTACCGCTCGGCATACTGGCGGCGCGGACCGGTCACGATGGCCGCGATCGCCGCGGTCGACGTGGCTTTGTGGGACATCAAGGCGAAAACCGCCGGCATGCCGCTCTATCAGCTGCTCGGTGGCGCGTCGCGCAACGGCATCCAGGCATACGGCCACGCGAGCGGTCGTACGCTGGACGAGCTTTTCGACTCCATCCGCGCACACCGCGAGATGGGTTACACCGCGATCCGCGTGCAGACTTCGGTGCCAGGCCTCAAATCCGTGTACGGCGTGGCGTCGCAGCCGTCGGTCGACGGCAAGCGCTATGACTACGAACCGGCGCAGCGGCAGGCATTTCCGCCGGAAGAAGACTGGGACACGCGCGCCTACCTGCGCCATCTGCCGACGGTTTTCGAGGCCGTACGCAACGAATTCGGTCCGGAGCTGCCGTTGCTGCACGACGGCCATCACCGGATGACCCCGATCCAGGCGGCGAAACTCGGCAAGGCGCTGGAGCCCTATGACCTGTTCTGGCTGGAGGACTGCACTCCGGCGGAAAACCAGGCGGCGCTGCGGCTCGTACGCCATCACACCACGACACCGTTGGCGATCGGCGAGGTTTTCAACACCGTCTGGGATTATCAGACGCTGATCCAGGAACAGCTCATCGACTACGTACGATCCGCGGTCACCCACACCGGCGGCGTCACCGCGATGCGCAAACTGCTGGATTTCGCCGCGCAGTACCAGATCAAGTCCGGCATCCACGGTCCGACCGACATCTCGCCGGTCGGCATGGCCGCGGCCCTGCACCTGGACCTGGCGATCCACAATTTCGGCATCCAGGAGTACATGCAGCACGCGCCCGCGACCAACGAGGTCTTCCAGCAGACTTTCACGTTCCGGGACGGATTTCTGCACCCCGGTGAGGAGCCCGGCATCGGCGTGACGCTCGACGAGAAGGCTGCCGCGAGCTATCCGTACGCGGCCGCCTATCTGCCTTTCAACCGGCTCGCGGACGGCACCGTGCACGACTGGTGAATCGAGAAAGTGTGACCACGGCCTCGAAAATCGGCGGGCCAACTGTGATTTAGCGTATTGGCGTCTTTACTCGGCGCTGTCCCGTGTGATTAGGTCGCCGGACCACGACCTGTCTCGCCACCCCTGAGGCAGGCCATGTCGTCGTCGGGTCGTCTCCGCCGAAAGGGGCTGCCATGAGCAGCGGATATCTGGCCATTCCCGAGTCCGGCTCGGGCCCCGCGGTGCTGGTGGTCGGCGACGGCCTGACCGGCCACCTGATGAGCGTCGCCGACCGGCTGGCCGCCGAGGGTTTCCTCGCGCTGGTGCCGAAAACCGGCCCGGCGGACGCCGCGCGACGGCTGCTCGAGCTGCCCGAGAGCACCGGCCGGCTCGGCATCCTCGGCTTCGGCGACCGTACGCTGCCGGCCGCCGCCGAGCTCCGGCCGGCCGCGGTCGTCAGCTTCTATCCGCGGCCGGCGGACCTGGTCTGGAGCCGCTTCCGCGGTGTCTCGGTGGTGCTGCACCAGGTGGACGGCGACACCTCGATCCAGCGCCAGATCGCCGACGCCGGCGGCAGCTGCCGCGCATACGCCTATGACGCCGTCGCCGGCTTCTTCAACGACGACTGCCCGCGCGCCTATCACTCCGACGCGGCTCGTACGGCCTGGGCGCGCAGCCTCGAGCTGCTCCGTGGACTGGCCGTGGCGCGAGCTGCATGATCGCGCGTTTGCGCAGCTAGAAGGCCATTTTCTCGACGCGGAAAAGTCGCGGGAGACGTTGCCTCGATCTTCGAACATATGTACGATCGAGGTAATGGCTATGGCAGCCAGACGATCGGACTGGCGTGAGGAGATGCCATGGCTTTACCCGACTTCCGGGTCGTGCTGACCGCGCACAGCAAGCTCGGCGAGCTGACCGCGTTGTCGCATCTGAGCCGGCCGGAGGCGACGGCGATCCAGCCGGTCGCGGTGGTGCTGCCGCGGTTGGTGCCGGAGAGCCGGCTGATGGCGGCTTTCGTGGCCGCCGCGACGGCGCTGGCCGGCTTCGGCCGGCCGCTGATGGTGGACCTGTCGCGGATTCCGGCCGGTCATCCGCTGCGTGCCGAGCCGATGGGGGCATACGACTTCCTCGACAACGAGGTGCGCGACTCGGTCGAGGAGAAGTTCGGCACGGCTGAGCTGCCGACGCTGACGCCGGTGTTCGCCGCCGGCCGCGACCTGGACACGGCCGATGCCGAGGCCGCGCGCCGCGCCGACAAGCGCGACGGCCGCGGCGCCGCGCTGCGGATCGAGGGCCTGACGCGCCGGCCGGCGTACGACTGGGCCGCCGAGCTGGCTCGCCAGTCGGCCGCGCTGGAGATCCCGCCGCAGCGCCTGGACGTGCTGGTCGACGCCGGCTATGTCGACTCCGTGCAGGAGCGCCGCGTCGACCTGGTGTGTGACCTCGTCGCCGCCGTACACCAGGAGCTGCCGGTGCGCTCGGTGACGCTGGTGTCCGGCTCGGTGCCCGCGCGCCGGTTCGTGTCGCAGACCATCATCAAGCCGCGCTACGAACGGCAGTTGTGGTCGGCGTGCGCGAGCTCGCTGTCCGGTGAGCTGCGCTATGGCGACTTCGGGGTGGTCCATCCGCTGCAGGCCGACCAACAGCTGGCCGGACCGGTCACCACCAACCCGTATCTGTTCTACACGGCCGCGCACGGCTCGCTCTATCTCAGCCGGCAACTTCCGCGCGACGACAACGGAAAGATCGTCCGCGGCGGGGGAGCGACGAAGTTCCGGGAGATCGCCAACGAGCTGTCGCGGCAGAGTGAGTACGCCGGCCCGCGCTATTCCTGGGGTGATGCCGAGCTGGCCGGCTGCGCCAACGGGACCGTACAAAACGTCGGCACGGTGACCAGGTGGATCGCCATCGGCACCTCACACCACTGCGCACACCTCGCCGACTCCAGCCGCACCGCCGCTCTGGTCGCCTGACCGGAGCCCCTCGACGCAAGGCCCCCGTACGCCGTCAACCCCCTTGCCCGTACGGGGGCCTTGCCCTGCTCGCCCCGGCCGACCGGCGGCAGCTGCCGGTACGGCCGGGCGTGTCCGGGTTGTTGATCACGGCATTCTCACGCACCTTTGGTGTGCGTGAGAATCCCGTGATCAACAACAGACATCCATTTCAGGTTCGTGACGTGGGCCTGGCGGCGAGCCGGCGGTGGCCGCTGTGCTGGCGTACGAGTCCGCCAGGGGTGCCGGCTGGTGACGTCGGATCGAGAACCGTCGCGGGTCGTTTTCGGTCTGGGCGAACGAAAGTGACCTGCCGTCGGGCGGGTGTTCTCTGTGTGCGGCGCGTACGGCGGCTTAGCAGCGCATTGAATAGCGGGTGTGGCGTATCGGTGTCTGTGTCGGGTCGATGGAGGCGGGTGGGACGAAGTACGGTACGCCGTTGAGCATCTGGATTGTCCATTGGTTGTGGTGCAGGATTTGGTGGTGGGCAAGGCACAGCAGCGTCATGTTGTGCGGTGTGGTTTGCCCGCCGAACTCCCACGGCGTCACATGACGTGCGTCGCACCAGTGCGGTGGGCGGTCGCAGCCGGGGAAGGCGCGGCCGCCGTCGCGCAGGATCAACGCTCGGCGGATGGCGGGCGTCGCCTTGGCGGCGTTCGGTGCTGCGGGTGTCGGTGGTGTCGCGGGGCCGGGCGAAGGCGGACGTGAACGCGTTCAGCTGGACGGCGGTTTCCTGCTCGACCCGGTCCGCGATCACTTTCCCCAGCTCTTTTGACGTCCTCGGGGTGAGCCGACCGCGCCAGGGTGGCCAGTGAGGCTTCGATGCCGTCTCGGTCGGGCCACTCCACCGGCACGACCGACATCGCCGCGATGATTTCCCGTACGTGGCCGGGACTGACCGCACCGGGAACCCGTCGGCGGCGGCGATGCCACGGTTTTCCAACGCCGCCACCGCCGCGACCCAATTCCGCGTACGAGCGCAGATGCGCCTGGCACGCCTGCCGCACAAACGCCTTCACCTGATCGTCACCCAACGCGCGGACCTGCTCGACCGCAGTGTCCACGCTCGTACTCATGTACGAAATACTACCATCCGCGAACGCTGATCCGAATCACTCGATCGACGGTTTTCGGCTTTCTGTTGGAAAATCATGCACCGCCATGCTCCCTCACGACCCAGCTGGCCAACGTTGCGGCAAGATGGGTGCGTGGAGCTGCGCTATCTGAGTGCGCCGGAGCGCGCCGTGCCGGTCGCGAAGTCGCCGGCGGGCGTACGCAGGCTGGCCGGCACGGCGGAAAGCCTCGACGACCTCGACGATGCCGTCGCCTGCTGCCGCGCGTGCCCGCGATTGGTTGCCTGGCGAGAAAAAGTCGCGGTCGAGAAGCGCGCGTCCTTCGCCACCGAGACCTACTGGGGCCGGCCGGCGCCTGGCTTCGGGCCGGCCGACGCGCGGATCGCCGTGCTCGGCCTCGCGCCCGCGGCGCACGGCGCCAACCGTACGGGTCGGGTCTTCACCGGCGACCGCTCCGGCGACTGGCTGTTCGCGTCGATGCACCGCACCGGCCTGGCAAACCAGGCCCTGTCCGTCGATGCCGGCGACGGCCTCGCGCTGATCGATACGCGGGTCGTCGCGGCCGTACGATGTGCGCCGCCGGAAAACAAGCCGACGCCGGCCGAGCGCGACAGCTGCCAGCCGTGGCTGGTGCGCGAGCTGGCGCTGCTCCGGCCGACGCTCAAGGTGATCGTCGTGCTCGGCGGCTTCGGCTGGGCCGCATTGTGGCCGGCTTTGGAGGCGCTGGCGATAAAAGCACCGAAGCCGCGGCCGAAATTCGGCCACGGGGTGGAATTCGACGTGTCCGGGATCACCGTTCTGGGCTGTTTCCACCCGAGCCAGCAGAACACCTTCACCGGCCGGCTCACCGAGCCGATGATGGACGGAGTTTTCCAGCGAGCGGCCAAAATCGCCGCCGGCTGAAGGTGTCGCAGGACATGTGTCGGCCGTTACGTATGACCGCCATCGCTATTGGTCTCCGGCCGCCTGACCTGGACGTACGCTCGAGTCATGAGAAATGGACGGTCACGGATTCTCATCGTCGGTGGCGGTTACGTGGGCATGTACACCGCCTTGCGCCTGCAGAAGAAACTCTCCCGCCGGGAAGCCGAGATCATCGTCGTCGACCCGCAGCCGCACATGACCTACCAGCCGTTCCTGCCCGAGGCGGCGGCCGGCAACATCTCGCCGCGGCACGTCGTCGCGCCGCTGCGCAAGGTGCTGCGGCACAGCACGGTCGTGACCGGCTCGGTCGTCGGCGTCGACCACGAGCGTCGTACGGCCGTCGTGCGGCCGGCCGCCGGTCAGCCGCGCGAGATCAGGTACGACCAGATCGTGCTGGCCGCCGGCTCCATCTCGCGTACGCTGCCGATCCCCGGCCTGAAAGAGAACGCGGTCGGTTTCAAGACCATCGGTGAGGCGATCTACCTGCGCAACCACGTCCTCGGCCAGCTCGACGCGGCCGCCAGCACCGACGACCCGGACGAGCGGCGCCGCGCGCTGACCTTCGTCTTCGTCGGCGGCGGCTACGCCGGCATCGAGGCGATGGCCGAGCTGGAGGACATGGCGCGCGACGCGGTCCGCTACTACCCGGAGCTGTCGCAGAGCGACATGCGCTGGGTGCTGGTCGAGGCCGCGCAGCGGATCCTGCCCGAGGTCGGCCACGAAATGGGTGCGTACACCGTGCAGCGGCTGATCGACCGCGGCATGGACCTGCGGCTCAACACGCGGCTCGACTCGTGCGTCGACGGCCTGGTGAAGCTGTCCGACGGCGAGGCATTCGAGGCCGGCACGATCGTGTGGACCGCCGGTGTGAAGGCCAACCCGGTGCTGCGGCACACCGACTTCCCGCTCGACAACCGCGGCCGGATCACCGCCAACGCGCAGATGCAGGTCGTCGACGCCACCGGCGCGATCGTGCCGGGTGCCTGGGCGGCCGGCGACAACGCCGCGGTGCCCGACCTCGCCGACCCCGACCCGGCCGCCACCTGCGCACCGAACGCGCAGCACGCGGTACGCCAGGCGACCCGGCTCGGCTCCAACATCGCGCTGGTCATCCACGGTGCGGTGCCGCGGCCGTACAAGCACAAGTACGTCGGGTCGGTCGCGAGCCTCGGCCTGCACAAGGGGGCCGCGCGGCTGTTCGGCCTGAAGTTCAAAGGCGTGGTCGCCTGGTTCCTGCACCGCACGTACCACATGAGCCGCGTGCCGACGCTCAACCGCAAGATCCGAGTGATCGCCGACTGGACGCTGGCGCTGTTCCTCAAACGCGAGGTGGTGGCGCTCGGCCAGCTGCACAGCCCGCGTGCCGAGTTCACCGTGGCCGCCACGCCGGACTCGCTCGCCGGGATGCCCCCGGCGCCGCGTGTTCCGGAGCACACTCGAGAGGCGGCCGTCACAAGGTGACCGGTTATGACCCCACGGCACCGGTCGATCGCGTAACGTAACGGCGAGGCCCGGGTGGTGGAACGGCAGACACGGTCGTCTTAAACACGACTGCCTTGACAGGCGTGCGGGTTCGACTCCCGCCCCGGGCACCCGCCCTCTCGGAGACTGTTGGGAACTGAGGCACGCGACAGCCGAGCCCAAACGCCGCCTGCCGGCACCGGACGAAACCCCACCATAGTGCTGCTATTTGGGCTTCCGTCCGGCACCGGCAGGACGACGTTTGGATCTCGACTCTCGCGCACCTCAGTTCCCCAACAGTCTCTCAGATCTGGTCGGCGCGCTTCCTGATCAGCGAGGCGGACTCGGCCGGTGACAGCGCCAGTTTGCGCAGATGGTCGTACGTCGCGTCGAGCCGCGCGACCTCCTGGGCCCCGCTCAGAAGCTGTTGTCCGGTCAGCATCTCGGTGTAGCCGAGCGTGGGGTCCTCGCGCTCGAAGGTCAGGATCGCGAAGCCGTGACGGTCCGCCAGCTCGGCGCCGGCCGCGAACGGCAGGACCTGGACCGTGACGTTCGACAGGCGTGACACGTTCGCGATGTGCCTGAGTTGTTGTCGCAGCACGTCTCGATCGCCGACCTCGCAGTGCAACGCCGCCTCGGAGACGATGGCGTGGAACTTGAGCGGCGCAGGCCGGCGGTGCAACACCTGTTGTCGTCGCAGCCGGGTGGTGACGCGCTGATCGATCCCCGGCTCGTCCGCCTCCCGCCCGACGCTGCTGACCGCGCGCGCGTAGTCCTCGGTTTGGAGCAGGCCGGGAACGAGCAGTGGCTCGAAGTTGCGCAGGAGTGCCGCCTCGGCCTCGTACGCGATGAACGTGACGTATTTGTTCGGCAGCTGGTCGAGGTGGCTCCACCAGGCCGTTTCTCGCAGTTGGCGGGCCATCTCGATGAGCGACGCGCCGGGCTCGCTGTCCACGGACAGCTCGTAGGCCACCAGAATCTCCATGACGTCACCTGGCCTGGCCTTGATCTCGCCGGACTCGATGCGGCTGAGCCGGGCCGGCGAGGAGGCGATCAGCGCGGCCGCCTTCTCCAGGCTGAGGTCGCGTTCCCGCGCCGTACGCAGCTTCTTCAACGCGCGGCCGAGACGGCGCGAGCGTGGCGTCGGCGGACTGAAGCGTGGCATCAGTCGATCTTGACGCATGTGCTGCCACTTCAGCTAACGCTACGTAGTTATGATGTCCTGCACGTGCGTGTGAGCTCATCTTCAGACATCACAGTCAGTGACGGATTTGCCTATCATCAATTGATGTCAGATCATGCTGACCGCGGCGGATTTCGTCGGTCGGCTGAGTGGCCGGCGGATTTGCGTGTCAGGTAAGTGAATCATACGGGCGCCGTATATTCGGCCGGCGTACGAGTAAATATCACTGCTGGGGATCGGGAGGTTCGCGAGTGATCGACCAGCGAAGCGCTCATCGACGGCTCAAGCTGGGAGGCCTTGCCGGCATCGGAATGCTCGGCATGCTTCTGTCCGGCACGTTCGCGGCGCTGGCGCCAAGCGGCGTCGGAATTGCTTTCATTATCGGATTCGCGGTCTGCGCGCTCGGCACGTTGACTCTGGTTGTCCTTTCTTTCTTGCCGGCCGATCGATAGCCGTGTCAAGAAATCCTTGGCAGGCAACGTAAAAGTAAAAACAACTGGTCGCCTGGCGCATGCGCGGATCGCATCCGCATGAATTTGGAAGACCTCGCCACGATGGTGCAAACTCTCCGGTTGGGTACGGGGAGCCCTCACACGATCGAAAAGAGGAAAGCCCAATGGCGCCAACCCAACCGCGCCGGTCCAATATCGTCAGATGGTTAGCCATCTGCGCGTCAATAGCGGCGACAGGTGGCGCCGCGCTGGCCGCGGGAAGCCTGTTCGCCGCGCTTCCCGGCGCGTTCGCCGGCAGGCTTTCCGCCATCCCGCCGGCCGCCTGGCTCGGTGCGTTCCTGCTGCTGTCGATCGGCGGATGCGTCGCCGTGGTGGTCGTGATCCACAAGCAACGAACGGGTCTTCGCGAGCTCGACGAGGCCGTGCACAGCGACTATTCCGACTATCGGCACGCGCCGTACGGCCGGACCGAAACCGGAGGCGATCTGCCCGCGCGGATCGAACGCAGCCGGCAACAGCTGGATCATTATCACGACATCGCGACACATCAGGCTCGCGCTTCTTTCCGGTCGTCGCAAACCGCCATGGGTGTGTGCTTCGGGTGGATGCTCGCCTGGTTCTCGGCCGGTCTCATCGTCACCGACACCGAGACGCGCACCGTGCTGCTCGCGATGGGCTCGGTCGGGGGCACCTTGGGTTTCTTCGTGCACCGCACATATCTGAGCGTGTTTTCGCAGGCGCTCAGCCAACTCAACCACTACGCCGCACAGGCGGCGGACGCGAAGCGGCTCCTGGACGCGGAGCGGCTGATCGACCGGATGACCGCGACCGACCGCGGCGCGGCGTATCTCGAACTGTTTCGCAAGCTCATCGACCAGGCCGCCAACGTGTCCGTACCTGAGCCGCGGCCGCCGATCGCCGACGAGCCGGTCACGATGGCCAACTCCGACAACTGACCCACGTCGTACGGCCGAAACGCGCATGGCCCCATGTGTGCGTCCAGCGCCAATGCCAGGAACTTGATGTCGGCCTCGGTTAGGTCGGTTTGTCGTCGGTTGCGTAATACGGAAGCGCTGGTAGATGCCCTCATTGTTAGGTCGTCGGGCCGTCTGGTGATGGCAACGGAGCATCCCGTGCGTGGTCACCGACAGTCCCGCCCGCCGAGTTCCGGACTCACCAACTCGACGTTGCGGACCTCGACACGCCGAAGGAACAGTCGACAACGTCGAGTTCGCTAACCCAAGGCGCGTTCTCACCGGCAACCCGGTCACTACGAGTCACACCAAACCAGGAGAAGCGATCCGGACGACCTTAAAGTTCCTGGCATTGGCGTCCAGCGCGCGTAAGGACGCTTTGCGACCAGGCTGGGCGTCCACGCGACGCGGCTCCTATCTGGTGGCCACGAGAGCCACTCCGGTCGCAGTGTAGATCAGCAACAAAGCCGCCGAGATCACCAGCGCGACAGTCGGCAGGGTGTTGGACATGCCGGCTTTCCTCGCGCCGACGATGCCGGCTATCGCCAGAGCGACACCGATGAGTGGCCCGGTGAAGATCAGCAGAGGCAACAAAGCACTGAGCGGGCCACCGGTGCGCGAGTTGGCGGCACTGACGCCGCACATGCACAGGCCGACGCCGAGCACGATGCTCCAGATTCCCTGAGATTTCGGCGTTCCATGGATCGGACGCGGCCCGGCCGGTGTCGGATCCGGCGTCGGTGTCTGCTCAGTCATGTGGAGGTCCCTCGATGTCGGCAGTGGCAGCATCGTAGGAAGAGGCACTTGGGACCGGTCCCGGCTCAGGATTGGTTGCGGTCGAAGCGGATGCCGGCGGCGACGGCGAGTATGACGACACCGCCGCCGATGGCGCCGGGGATGGTCGGTGCCTCGTTGAGGATGGCCCAGGTCCACAGCGGTGTGATCGGCGCGTCGAGTACGTCGATGAGTGCGGCGTCCCGTGATGGTACGCGGCTGGAGCCGAGCACCAGGAAAACCCGCCCGAGTCCCAACGTCACGACACCGAACAGCGTACACAGCAGGATTTCGTTCCAGCCAAAGGCGAAACTGGTGACGAAAGGAGCCGCGGCGAGGCTGCTCGCGACGCAGGCGAAAGCCGACGCCGGCAGCATCGGCGTGTCCGGATGAGCCCGCGAGACGAGGATGATGGCCGCGACGCAGAGGGTCATGAAAAACGCCAGCGCCATGCCGAGAACATCGCCGGCACTCACGCCGCGGCCGGTCATGATCGCGACGCCGGCGACCACGGATCCGCCGCACAGCCAGAAAATCCAGGACGGCCGGCGACCGCGGAACAGCATCTGGAAGAGGCCGATGACCAGCGGGATGGTGGCATAGACGACCGAGACGTTGACGACCGAGCCGATCCGGTACGCGACGACCAGGCTGGTCATGCCGAGCGTGAAAAGCGCGGCGACGGCCAGCGCCGGCCAGGAGAAGTTGCCCCGGTCGGTCCATCGCTGCGTCGTGAAAAGCCTTGCCACGAGCCAGATCGCGGCGGCGCCGGACAGGCCGCGGATGAACAGGACGTCCGGCAGCGGCGCGGTCACCGCGCGGGTGAAAAGGCCGACCGTGCTGAAGGACACCGCCGAGCCCAACATCAGCGATATCCCGGAAAGCCGGCGGCCGGTCATGTGGATCCCTTGGTGCGCCGGTGTTGCGCGGCCTTCGCGCGGTTGCCGCAGACTGCCATCACGCACCAGCGCCGGCGCTGGCCGGCGGACAGGTCGACGAACCGGCCGCTGCAGTCGGAGCCGGCACAGATCCGCAGCCGGTTGCGCGTGTCCGTGCCGAAAAGCTCGGCGGCGTCCAGTGCGATCCGGCTGAGTGGACCGGTGTGCGTACGCAGAACCGGTGCACCGGCCCGCATCTCCAGGTGCGGCGGCTCAGTGCGAGCGAGCCAGTGGTTGATGGTTTTCCGCGTGGCGGCGGGAAAGGCGGTGTGGGCGACGACTGACCGTACGCCGGCGTCGATCGCCTCCCGTAACTCGGTCGCCTCCGCCAGCGGTGCGTGGCCTCTCAGACCGGCCGTCGCCAGCCAGTCGTCGAGATCGGCGGAGGAAAGCAGCAGCTCGCGACCGGCCGCATAGCGCTGCTTGCGGGTGTTGACGAAGTCGATGCTCAGCCGCCCGCCATACCAGACCCACTCACGCTCCATAACCACACGATAGGTTACCTCGCCGATAACCGCACGTCCGGTTAGCAAAGTAACCTTGGCCGTACGCAGGACGAACGTCTGGCCAGGATCATCCTGACGGAGCAGTCATCGGCCCGGTTTGGCCGCTATTCTCGGTGGCAGACGGGACGTGACGTGGGGAGGACACGGTGAACAGCAGCAATCCCGCGTTCGGACGGGACCCCTGGGGTGAGCGCCGCGGGGTGAGCAACCCGGTCGGCCAGGGTTACGGCCAGGGCTACGGTTATGGACAACCGGCCGGCCAGGGTTACCCGTACGGCGGCACTATCGCCCAGCCCGGCACGCGCTCCCTGGCCGCCATGACGGTCGAGGACGTGGTGATCCGTACGCTCGGCCTGCTGGCGATCACGGTCGTCACCGCGGCCGCCGCCTGGATCCTGCTGCCGCCGGCGGTGTCCACCTTCGCGCTGGTCGGCGCAGTGGTCATCGGCTTGGTGCTCGGCCTGGTCATCTCCTTCGGCCGGATCACCAACCCGGTGCCGATCATCGCGTACGCGGTGGTCGAAGGCGCACTGCTCGGTGTGTTCAGCCGGGTCTTCGAAAACCTCTACTCCGGCATCGTGCTGCAGGCGGTGGTCGCCACGCTCGCGGTGTTCGGCGGCATGACGCTGCTCTATCGGTTCCGCATCCTGCGCGCCACGCCGCGGTTCGTACGGTGGGTCACCGGTGCGGTCATCGGTGTCGTCGTGCTGATGCTGGTCAACCTCGGCCTCGGCCTGTTCGGCATCGACCTCGGCCTGCGTGCGGCGCCGGGACAGCCGGTCGGCTGGCTGCCGATCGTGTTCAGCCTGGTCTGCGTCGGCCTCGCCGCGCTCACCTTCATCCTGGACTTCGCGGTCGTCGAGGACGGCGTCGCGCGCGGCGTCGAGCGGCGCTTTGCCTGGTATGCGTCCTTCGGCATCCTGGTCGGCCTGATCTGGCTCTACCTGGAGCTGCTCCGGCTGTTCGGTTACGCCAGGCGGTGACCCGACCGGTTGGCCAGCGGCTGCGCGCCGAGACCGACCGGCTGCTCAACGCGACGGCCGGCTGGTCGGCGCGGCGGTGGCGGCCGTACGCCGAGCGGATGCACGCGGCCCTGCAGGAGCTGGCGGACCTGGACGCCGACGCCGAAGGCATCAGCCGCCGCGAGCTGCCGCCGCCGGACAACGACGAGGTGCTGCCGATGCAGCTCGCGGTGCTGGTCGACGACCTGCTGCGCGCGGAGGCCTCCGACCAGACGCTGCGCCGCGCCGTGGAGATCGTCCACTCGATCCGCCGCTAAGTCCGCATGGCCACCATGCGTGCGTCCAGTGCACGCATGGTGGCCATGCGAACAATCCGCCGCAAAGTCCGCAGGCCTGCGGGCGGTCAGCAGGTGCCGGCTTGTTTCGAGTAGTCCTTGTGCGCGGCCACGGTCGCGAAGTTGGCCTGGAAGGCGTCGATGATGTCGGAGTGGCCGCGGATCTTCAGCAGCGTCTCGTCGTTGCTGCGCAGCGCTCCGGTGGTGTAGTTGTAGCTGCCGGTCCACGCCACCCGCTGGTTGGCCGCGCCGTCGTAGTAACCGTCGATCACCAGGTACTTCGAGTGCAGGAAACCGACCTTCTCGGTGTCGTTCTCGTCGTTGTCGTCATTGACCCGGCCGTGGATCGAGTCGACGGTGACGCCGTTGTGCCGGTCGCATTTCTCCAGCGCGGAAATCGCCGTGTCGTCGGAAGCGCCGACGTTGGTGCGTACGACGTGCACCACGCAACCTTGGTCGTCCAGGCTCCACAGCTTCTTCGCCACGTCGACGTCGGACAGCTTGTACATTGCCACGTGAATGGACGTGAGGTGGTCAGGTCCCCAGCCGCCACTGGTGTTTTTCTTCGTACAGTCCACATTGTCGAGGATGCCGAGGATCGTGCTGCCGGACGACCGCGGGAAGAAATAGACCTTGGCGTTGGTGCCGTCGGTCGAGGAGTACGGCGTGGAGTGCACCTGGTCGCGCATCGCGTTGAACCTGGCCACGTACGCGTCGTAGATCGCCGGCTCGTCGACCATCGTGACGGCGTTGTTCCACGCGTTGATGCCGCTGTTGCCTTTGCCGTCGTCGTGCGAGTTCATGTTGGCCGACGACTGGACGAAGACCTTGTCCTTGCCGCCGGTGCTGGAGAACAGCGCGAACTTGTTGTGGTTGATGCCGGAGTCGGGGTCGACGCAGCCGTGCCCGGCGCCGCAGGTGATGGCGTAGGACGGCTTGGACTTGTCGGTGCCGAGCGCGTCCTCCAGCTGGTGCCACGTCGTCGCGGTCGGCTTCGCCTCGGCCGAGTCGGCGACGAACTGTACGTTCACCCCGTTCGCGTGCGCCTGGATGAGCGCGTCACGGTATGCCGAGGAGGCGAACAGGTAGATCGTCAGCCGGATCGTCGAGCCGGCCGGCGCGCCGTGGATCAGGTCGATGATGTGGTTCTGGATGTCGTACTTGTGCGTCGCGTCGGTGGGGTCGTTGAACACCACACCGTCGGCCGGCGCGGCCGCGGCCGGGGTGGCGCCGACCAGGCCGGCAGCCACCGTGACAGCCACCGTGACAGCCGCCGCGGCGGCGGCGAGTAGTCGGAATCTGGCCATGATGATCTCCCTCCGGAAAGAAACTTCCGAGAGGAGTGTGCGCGCCACGCCGTGACATTTCGTTGAGGTCGGCGGCCGCTAGCGGCCAGCCCGCGCCGAGGGTGCCGTTTGCCGGCGAAAGCGTACGAAAAGACCGGCAAAACGTCACCTTCGCGGTGGTTCTACAGCCGCTCGATAATGAGGGCCATTCCCTGGCCGCCGCCGACGCACATGGTCTCCAGGCCGAGCCGCTTGTCGTGGAACTCCAGCGAGTTGAGCAGCGTCGTGGTGATCCGCGCGCCGGTCATGCCGAAGGGGTGGCCGACCGCGATCGCGCCGCCGTTGACGTTGAGCTTCTCCAGCGGAACGCCGAGGTCTTTGTACGACGGGATGACCTGCGCGGCGAAGGCCTCGTTGATCTCCACGAGGTCGATGTCGTCGATGGTCAGGCCGGCCCGCTTGAGCGCCTGGCGTGAGGCCTCGACGGGTCCGTAGCCCATGATCTCCGGCGACAGGCCGGACACGCCGGTCGCGACGATCCTGGCCAGCGGCTTGATGCCGAGCTGGCGCGCCTTGGTGTCGCTCATGACGACGACCGCCGCGGCGCCGTCGTTGAGCGGACAGCAGTTGCCGGCGGTGACCCGGCCATCCGGACGGAACACCGGCTTCAGGCCGGACACGCCTTCCAGCGTCACGCCCGGCCGCGGGCCGTCGTCGCGGTCCATGACGTTGCCGTTGGGCAGCGTGATCGGGGTGATCTCGCGCGACCAGAAGCCGTCCTTGATGGCCTTCTCGGCGAGGTTTTGCGAGCGTACGCCGAACTCGTCCATCTCCTCGCGGCTGACGTTCTTGAGCCGCGCCAGGTTTTCCGCGGTCTGGCCCATCGCGATGTAGATGTCCGGCACCTTGCCGTCCTCGCGCGGGTCATGCCAGTCGGAGCCGCCTTCGGCGGTCCTGGCCGTGCGTGCCTCGGCCTCGGCGAACTCCGGGTTGTGCGTGTCCGGCCACGAGTCGGAGCTGCCCTTGGCAAACCGCGAGACCATCTCGACGCCGGCCGAGATGAACGCGTCGCCCTCGCCGGCCTTGATGGCGTGGAAGGCCATCCGGGTCGTCTGCAGGCTGGAGGAGCAATAGCGCGTCACCGTGGTGCCGGGCAGCGAGTCATAGCCGAGCTTGACCGCCACCACACGCGCCATGTTGAAGCCCTGCTCGCCACCGGGCAGGCCGCAGCCGAGCATCAGGTCGTCGATGGTGGACGGGTCGAGCTGGGGCACCTTGTCCAGCGCGGTCCTGACGATGGTGGCGGTGAGGTCGTCCGGCCGCACCTCGGTCATGGACCCCTTGCCGGCCCGGCCGATCGGCGAACGAGCGGTGGCGACGATCACGGCTTCAGTCATTACTCGAAAGTAACTCGCGCGGCCGCTCAAGTCACGCTCGGAAATGAGGCGTTGCGGCAAAACCTCAGACGCGGGCGGCTTCGGGGGCCGGTGTCGCGGCGGAGCCGAAGCGCGGCAGGCGGATACGTTGACGCAGCTGGCCCCACAGGTCGCGGCGGTCGTCGGAGCCGGCGACGCCGGCGCCGGAGACCTCGGTGCCGGCGGTGGCCACGGCCTGTACGGCGGCCTTCGGCAGCGGCATGACGCCGTCGGCGGCCGGCTCGGTGCCCAGCACGCTCGCGACGACCGCCGGCAGCATCGCCGCGACGGCGAGCGCATAGCCCTCGGCGGACGGATGGAAGCGGTCCGGCGAGAACATCCGGTCGCGCGCGCGTACGAACTGCGGACCGAGCAGGTCGCCGAGCGAGACCGTACGCCCGCCGGCCTCGACCACCGCGATCGTCTGCGCGGCGGCCAGCCGCCGGCTGTCCAGCCGCGCGACCCAGCGCAGCGGCGGATAGATCGGCTCGATGGTGCCCAGGTCGGGACAGGTGCCGACGACGGACCGACAGCCGACCGCGGCCAGGGCACGTACGGCCTGGTCGAGGTGTCCTACGGCCTCGGCCGTACGCGCGCGCGTCGTCACGTCGTTGCCGCCGATCAGGATCATCGCGACATCCGGCCGGTCCGGCAGCACCCGCTCGACCTGGACGGCCAGGTCGGCCGACACCGCGCCGATGACACCGGCGCTGACGACCCGCACCGGCCGCCGCACCTGCTTGGACAGGCCGCCGGCGAGTACGGCGCCGGGCGTGTCCTCGACCCGCTCCACGCCATAGCCGACCGAGGTCGAGTCGCCGAGCACGGCCAGCACCAGCGGCTCACCCGGCAGATCGGCGCCATAGACGCCGTCGGCACTGGGCGGTCCGCCGTACGGCAGCGGCTGGATGACCTTGCGAGCCCAGCTCGCCTCGGCCATCAACAGTCCGTACATGCCGACACCGAGTAACCCCACACCGCCGCCATACGCGGCGGCGGTGGCGATCCGGCGTGCCGTCCGCGCTCTGCTCATCACCCCGCCACCCTTCTGCCTGTCGCTGTGATCACCCTCAAGTGAACTACGTGAGTGCCACAATGATCAGTCATTTATGCGTGTCGCGGCAGTAAAGCTGGCGGTGACGCGGGCGATAGGAGCTAAACCGCTCCGGCCTCGGCGGCGCTCGCGACGGTCGGATAGAGCGGCCGGTATCCGAGCTCACGGCGGATCCGCGCGGTGCTCACGGTGTGTAGCCACGGCGACGGATCGGCCGAACGGTCGGCGTTTTCTGCCCGGTCAGGCAGCGCCAGTCCGTGCAGGGCGAAGACCTCATAGGCCGTCATCGGCGCGTCGTCGGCCAGGTTGTACGTACGTCCGCCGACGCCTTCCGCGCGCAGCGCTCGCATCAGAGCCTGCGCCACGTCGGCGTGGTGCGCGGTGGTGAGCCGCTGGTACGGCGGCCAGCTGCCGAGC